>CAZUHQ010000214.1:0-2519 GCA_964620605.1 uncultured Thalassotalea sp. | reverse complement strand
CGAGCAATCCGCTGATGCGCGTGGTTGATGTGGCGGCGATCTGCGCCAAGGCCAAAGCGGCGGGCGCGAAATCGGCGGTCGACAACACGTTCCTTTCGCCCTTCCTGCAAAAGCCGATCACGCTTGGCGCCAATTATGTCGTGCACTCGACCACGAAATATTTGAACGGCCATTCCGATGTCGTGGGCGGCGCCGTCGTTGCGGCGAACGCAAGCGATGCGGAAGAAGCCGCATGGTGGGCCAATTGCACCGGCATTACGGGCAGCGCCTTCGATTCCTGGCTGACGCTACGCGGCATGCGCACTCTGTGCGTGCGCCTGGAGCGCCAACAACAAACCGCTGGCCGCATCGCCGAATGGCTGGCCGGGCAAAAGCGCGTGACGCAGGTGAATTATCCGGGCCTCGCCTCACATCCGCAGCACGAACTGGCCAAGCGCCAGCAAGCCGGTTTCGGCGCGATGCTGAGCTTTGAAGTCGAAGGCGATCCGGGCGCGATTGCGAGCAAGCTGGAGACGTTCACGCTGGCGGAATCGCTGGGCGGCGTGGAAAGCCTGATCGCGCACCCCGCTTCGATGACGCATGCCGGCATGGCGCCTGAAGCGCGCGCCATCGCGGGGATTTCAGATCAGCTCTTCCGGCTGTCGATTGGGCTTGAGCACGCCGACGATCTGATCGCGGATTTGACGCAAGCGTTCGGCTAAGCTGTTCGGCTTGCCGCGCGCGTCATGTCAATCACGCGCCACGATCCCGCGTCGCCTCAAGCTCCGCGAGTAGCGGCAGAATTTTCTCATCCGCCAAAATGGTGCAATAATATTCGTTGACCTGCTTGATGAGGCCGTCTTCCAGATGGAAGACCATGCAGTATTGATTGTCGTACTGCACCCCGTTCACTAGCTTCGCGTTGCCTTCAAATTCAGCGACAACGCGGCTTTCCTCCGCCGTGACGGAAACGAATTTCGGCTGCAGCCCAGTGGGGATGACGTCTTTAAAGGTCGCGGTCGTTGCAAGGATAAGCTCTCGCGGACGAGGCCCCGACAGCTTTCCGAATCCTTTGGCGATGGTCATCGCGCCGGGCGCAAGGCACGTTTCCGCGGTAACGGCGTCACCATCGCTGAATGCGTTGATAAACTTGATCACGGTGGCTTTGTTTTGCTCGCTCATTGCTTCGCGCCTCCCTCATTTGTTGAGAACAGCTGACGCAACCAAGCCAGCACTCTCGAAATTATGCCTGTCTTATTTCTCGCATTCGCATCGGGATCGCTTGCCGCTAATTGCTCGATTTCACCCTTGAACTGCTCTGCGAATGCGAGCGCGAATTTCGGGAGCAGAGGCTTGCCCATGGCTTCCCACATCGGCGCCATTGGACCTTCGCCATGGACTTGGACGTGGAATGTGACTTCGGTTTCTCTGGGTGAAAGGCGCCGCGCGCGATAGGCCCCGCCTCCGCTGACGGGATCGCCATCGAGCGTGAACGTAAAGTCCGCCTCTTGCGGTCCGGCCCAGCGCTCGACATGTACGGCGACCTTCACCGTCCGAACCAAAGCGCCGACGCCGACCTTGAGCGTCCAGCGCGAATTGTCGGCATCCTGAATGGTGCAATCGACCAAGCCGGGCATGAGGCCCGCCCAACGATTGATATCCTCCGCATAGCCCCAAACCTGGGCGATGGAGGCGTTGATGGTGACGGACTGAGTGGTCTCGATCACGCGCGGGCCAGCGCATTTTCCAGCAGATCGCTTGGCTTACCCGCAGCGTGCAATCCTGCGAGATAGCCTTGCGTCATCCCGCGCGCGTTTGACATGCCGCTTTGCATCACCGCGCCAGTGTCAAAGCGCACGACCGAACCACCCGCAGCGTAGAGGCCAGGGATTGGCTGGTCGTCCCAACCCAATACGCGACTATGGTGGTCCGCAACCAAGCCTGCCCCCGATATCCCGCCGCCGCCCATCAATTTGAGCTCGACCGCGTAATATGGCGCTTGCTTCAGCGAACCGAGATTTGGATTGGGCTTGTGACGCAAATCGCCCGTCATGTTCGCGCCCCACGGAAACGTGCCGCGATTGAACGCCGGATCGCGCCCTTCATCGGCGGGCCCGTTGAAGGCTTCGACCGTTGCGACGAGAGAGCCTGCGTCGACGCCAATCTTTCCGGCGAGTTCGGCGAGCGTATCCGCCTTAACACCAAGCCCCTCTGGCAATTCCTGCCCAGGCATGGCCGAACCGAACGGATACTT
The DNA here is from genome assembly GCA_964620605.1 of uncultured Thalassotalea sp. GTDB lineage: Bacteria > Pseudomonadota > Gammaproteobacteria > Enterobacterales > Alteromonadaceae > Thalassotalea_E. The sequence goes on along the minus strand of CAZUHQ010000214.1, from coordinate 286 downwards.
CGCACGGTTTTGCCCGTCCATGATGATCCAGCATGGCAAATTCGGAGTGGTCTGCGTCATGCCGTCGATGTGCTCGATGGCGAAATAGACCGAGCGATAGAACGCCTCATTGCAGAAGCGTTGGCCTGCACGATTGACCACGATGGAGTGCGGCAATCCCATGAACGGGATCGCCCCGCGCGTGAGCGGCGCACCATTGTCATGTTCTTCGCCTGGAATATTGACGCCTAGCGCCGGTGGATCGGGCACGCGTCCGATCCGAGCGCCGGCTGGCCCGGCAAGCCTC
>CAZUHQ010000213.1:0-2561 GCA_964620605.1 uncultured Thalassotalea sp. | reverse complement strand
AGAGATTGTGATCGCCATCGATGTTATTAAGCGATCGGCATCATGTTATTACGCACTCTAGCAACACTTTTCATAACTCCTATGTAAGTATTAATACTAGATGGAGCATAGTTTCCGTCAATTAGTTTACGCCTTAACTCTAGTAATTTGACGTAATCAAAATTCTCCCAATCAAAGCTTAAAAAGCCAACCCCACTTGATATTGTACAAATCTTATTCAGTGCAATTGTATGATTTCGTATTGAAACAGAGGTACTTAAGGAAGTTAGCCAAACTTGAGCCGGATTTTTATAGATTTTTTTATTATATGTAGACGATTTATATATCCCTTTACAGCATAAAAACAGGAAAGCGAAGGATTTTATAAACTTATCAAAATGAGTGTCTGTAAGTGATTTCCTTATAAAGCGTGAGAAATTACACTTTATCTTTTTAAAGTTGATGCGAATCAATAAATTTAATCGCGCAATGTAGCTTAAATACTCAGGCAAATAAATGCTCTCAGCTCGCTAATTTATAACGAACTTGCCTAGGAAAATATTTAGTGAGAATTTACTCTGCCAGCTGGAGACTTTCCACCAGCAGTTGCACACTTTTTTTGCCGCGAAATTCATTAATATCCAGGCGATACGCCAAATGCACCTGAGTCACCTGACTATTTGGCCATTGTTTGATATCGACATTAAACGCGATGGCATCAAATACCTGCCCTTGCTTTTGTACCACCATTTTTAAATGTTTTTCACCAACCAGGCGCTGCTGCACCAGTTCAAACTGATCATCAAACAACGGTTCGGTAAAATTTTGTCCCCATGGGCCACTATCACGTAATAACTGGGCAAAATTGAGCGTCATTTCGCTGACCGGCAATTGACCGTCAGAATAGAGCTTACCTTGTAATGCCTCACTGGATAACCACTTTTGCGCGCACTGGTTAAATACTTGCTGAAACCGTTGAAAATCCTGTGGCGCTATCGATAATCCCGCCGCCATCGCATGGCCACCAAATTTAATTATTAAATCCGGGTGTTGACTGGCAATATGCTCTAATAAGTCACGAATATGAAGCCCAGGAATAGAGCGAGCCGAACCTTTAAGTTCATCACCCTGCTCGTTTGCGGCAAATACTATGCTTGGCCGGTGGAATTTTTCTTTAAGCCGACCAGCTACTATGCCTATCACTCCCTGATGCCACTCAGCTTGGTACAATGCAATGGCAAATGGTAAATTATCATCACTAAAGCTGAGCTGCTTCATCACGGTTTCCGCTTCAATTTGCATGCCCTGCTCAATTTCGCGCCGGGTTTTATTTAAACCATCTAGCTCTGCCGCCATCACTCTGGCGGTCATTAAATCAGTTGCCAATAAACAATTAATACCAAACGCCATATCATCCAGGCGACCAGCGGCGTTGATCCTAGGCCCTAAGGCAAAGCCAAAATCAGCAGCGCTTAGTTGTTGCTGATTTTTCCCCGCCACTTCAACTAATGCCTGGATACCCGGGCGGGTATGGCCGGCGCGAATCCGTTTTAACCCCTGCTCAACTAAAATCCGGTTATTAACGTCCAGTGATACCACATCTGCAACCGTACCTAACGCCACTAAATCTAAAAATTGCGCGATATTAGGCTCTGGCAACTGCTGCTGACTAAACCAGTTCTGTTCACGCAAATAAGCGCGCATTGCCACCATAAAATAAAAAGCGACACCGACACCAGCAATAGATTTACTGGGAAACTGACAATCTGGCTGATTAGGATTCACTATCGCATCGGCATCAGGTAACTGCTTGCCGGGCAAATGATGGTCGGTCACTATCACGGTCAAGCCAAGCGCTTTCGCTTTTTTAACCCCGGCCAGACAACTGATACCACTATCGACTGTGATTAATAACTCGGCTCCCTGTTTCTCGGCAATTTCGACGATTTCCGGCGTTAAACCATAACCATATTCAAAGCGATTCGGCACTAAAAACTGATGGTTTTGACTGCCCAATGCGGTTAATGCGCTGATCATTAACGCTGTACTGGTAGCACCATCGGCATCAAAATCACCGACAATACAGATATTTTGCCCTGTAGATATCGCCTGATACAGAAGCTGGCAGGCAGTTTCCAAACCTTTTAACAGTGTGACGTTTAATAACTGGCTAACGCTGAGCTGCAATTCCTGCTCGGTTTTTACTCCGCGACTGGCATAAATTTGCCTGATAGTCGGGTGTAAATTATCAGGCAAGTGGTTGTCATCAACATGAGGGCGACGAAGGATCACTTTTTCCATAGCGTGCTAACGAATAATATAACGAGAGAATTAACTATTGGCTGCCAAACTTTCAATTATCGCCAAAATCGCATCAGGCTCTTTATAACCAGGCAACATAAAGCCGTTATCAAAAATAATCGCTGGCGTACCACTAACACCAATTTGGCGACCAAAATTAAACTCTGCTTCAATCGGCTTATTACAGATACGCTGCGCGACGGAAGAACCTAGCTTAGCTTTGGTTAATGCTTTTTTAGGATCTTCATGACACCAAATAGAGCGCAGATCTTTAAACCCCT
>CAZUHQ010000212.1:0-2606 GCA_964620605.1 uncultured Thalassotalea sp. | reverse complement strand
CTACATCGTTGCTTACTACTTCAACGTCAATCTCACTCTTATCGTAGTAGTTATCAGCTGGAGAGATGGTTACATCATTTTCAGCGTCAAAAGCAGTCCATCTTGTAAGAATCACGGGATTCTCATCAAAAGTTAATACCGGAGCTTCTCTGTCAACTACCTCAATGTTACGGGTAACCGTAGTTGAATTACCAGACTCATCAGTTACCGTGTAGGTGTAAGTAAATGAACCAAGTTCAGATGCATCGCCAGTACCGAAGCGTGTTACATACGTACCACCAACAGTCAGGGTTTTACGAATAGCACTTTCACTTGAATAGTTGTCGTCAATGTCAACATATTCTTCGTTGTACTTGTCATAAACATCCACATAAACAGTTGTGTCAGCACCAAGTGCTAAACGAACAACAGGTGCTGTTTGGTCAAGAACATAAACGGTTCTGGTAAGTTGAGAAGAAACGTTGCCGCTTCCGTCAGTAGCAGTGTAGGTTAAGGTGTACATACCCAGAGTATTTACATCCACGCTGCCCATTACGTCAACGGTTAACGTTGAACTTTGGTAGTAGTTGTCAGTTGGATCAATTCCAGCTTCCGTATAAGAAGTGTACACTTCCACGGTATCAATGGCATTTCCATTAAGCGTAGCCGTAGGCGCTTCAGTATCCACTACATTTATGGTACGGGTAACGGTTTCTTTGTTGCCTTCAGCATCTTCCACTTCGTAAGTAATGGTGTAAATGCCAAGAGTAGTATTGTCAACCGAACCGGTTACCACTACATCAGCTGTTACATTACCACCGCAGTTGTCAGCAGCTGCATAACCTGGATCAGTGTAAGTATCAAATACTTCAAGATCCATTACGGCATTACCGGTTAGGGTAATAACAGGATTGGTAGCATCAGCAGTTACGGTAACGGTTCTAATGCCGCGACCCACGTTTCCGGTAGCATCTTTTGCTTCGTACACAATTTCGTAGGTGCCGGCAGTGCTCATGTCAACGCTGTTAGAAATAGCAGTTGCTGTTACGTTCCCGTCAACATTGTCAATACCAAATGCACCCGGATCGGTGAAAGTGGCACATTGCTCAAGCGTAGTGTCTTGTGCACCGTTGAAGTACACAACCGGAGCTTGTTGGTCTTCTTGAATGATAACCCGGTAATCTTCGAACTCACCAAATTGGTTAGGTCCGCAACCGTATTGCTTAAAGTTGCCAAGGTTAACCCCCACACGCATTCTGGTAATGCCTTTAAGAGCAGAAGACGGAATGGTGAAGTTACCTGTCCATGTAGAGCTGGAGCTAGCACCATCAGAAGCAACAAGTTCAGAGTTGCTGAACTCACCATCTTGGTTGTAATCCACCCAAACAGCACGGTTAATTGGGCTACCGTTTGAAATGCCTTCAACGGTTACATCGTATGATGCACCAATTTCTAAAGTAGTGCTTCCGGCGCTAATAAAGTTCTCATATCCATCTTGGTTAATACCAGATCGGTTATCGATGTTACCAATAGCAACACGAGCAATACCAATACCTGTACCGGTAATTTTCACAGAAGGAATACAGATTGAAATGGCGTTAACGGCACACTTCATGGTATACGTACTATCGCCATAGCTGTTAGAAACGGTAAGCGACACATCGTAACAACCCGTGTCAGAGAAAGCAACGCTAGGGTTCATGGAGTTTTTGGTAGAACCATCGGCCCAAGTATAGGTAGAAGGAGAAATGCTCCATTCGTAGCCACTAATACAAGGGAATGCGCCACCAGAGCTCAAGTTGGTAAAGTTTACAAAGTCGCCAATTGCCGGACGAGCATTGTCAACCGTAAAGTCAGGAGCAGGAGCTGAAGTTGGTTTCACAACCACCACATCGTACTCCATAGAGTCTTTACCACCGCAGTTTTCAGCCACATAGCGCAACGTGTAAGTGCCATCGTAGTCAAACTGGTGAGTAGGCTCTACATCCACATAGTCAGCACCGTTAAACCAGTTAATGGTAGAAGTGTCCATGTACCATCTGTGATCAAGGTCAAGACCGGTAGTGTTGTTTTCAATCATAAATGGAGAACCTGCACAAACCGTATCAGGTACCACAATGCTAATGCTAGGAGCAGAAGGATTGTTCACCACATTGTGCTCGTACTCAATTTCGAAACCAGAGGCAGTAGCCGTTCCAGATTCAAACTCGAAGTATACTTCACCAGAAGTAGCGGTAAGGGTTGTTAAGAAGTGCGACATCTGTGTCATATCTCCTGTAAGTCCTTGCGCAAAATCTTGGTGGTAAGCGTGTAATGGTTTTCCCTGGTTGTTTCTACCGTCGTAAATTCTCAAGTAAGAGCCCGCCGCCAAATTGAATTCGTGGAAAGTCAATTCAGTTTCATCGGTACAAGCATCAAGCAAGAAGTTACAGTTGGTGCGGTTACCGGTGTAAGATCCGGTTGGACCACCTTCGTCAAATAACTTACCAACGTAGTTAGAAGAGAAAGAAGAAACACTACAGAAATCATCCGTTTTACGAACGGTGATGTGTGCTGTTTTAATCATAGAGTCACCTCCGCGCAAGTAGTAAGCATATAGGCTTACGGTGAAAGAACCGGGAAAACCG
>CAZUHQ010000211.1:0-2624 GCA_964620605.1 uncultured Thalassotalea sp. | reverse complement strand
AGCATTTGTAAACATCAATGTAGGGTCATCTTTTAGTACGATAGGTGCAGATGGAATATAATCATGCAGTTTCGATTTAAAAAATTTAAAAAACGCGCTTTTGGTGTCTTGAGAATTCATAGTTGAGATGTTAATTTACAACAGATAAATATTTTTATATATTTGTAGCTTACAAGTTTGCAAAAGTACTAAATTTAATATGGCTAAGGTAAAATATTATTACGATAGCGAAACGTTATCTTACCGCAAAATTGAGCCGAAAAAAGGCAGGTTTCTTCTTTACTTTATGCTGATTTTGTTTGGTGGTTTTCTATTTTTCACCATATCACTTCTTATTTATTTTGGGATTCCTAATCTACATTTTCCAAAAGAAAAAGTATATAAGAGAGAATTGGACCAGTTGAAGTTTCAGTACGAAATCATGAATAGAGAGCTTGACGAGGCACAAACAGTTCTTTCTGAAATGGAAGAGAGGGATAAGAATATATACCGCGTTTATTTTGAGGCTGATCCAATTTCTGCTGAGCAACGCAAATCGGGATTTGGTGGGGTAAATAGGTACAAATATTTAGAAGGTTACGATAATTCGGAAATACTGAAGAAAACGAAAGAGCGCATCGATAAACTTAAAAAACGTATTGTTGTCCAGTCAAAATCTCTCGACGAAATTGTAGAATTTGCTCGAAATAAGGAAGCATTTCTGGCAGCACTTCCGGCCATACAACCTGTCCAAAACGACGACCTAAAGCGAACGGCTTCTGGATATGGCATGAGAATGCATCCGATCTATAAGATTCGCAAATTTCATAGAGGAATGGATTTCTCTGCACCTGTTGGCACTCCCATATTTGCTACGGGAGATGCGGTTGTAAAAAAAGTGAGCCGTTCAAGAAGAGGATACGGGTATCATATCATATTGGATCACGGTTTCAGCTATGAGACGTTATACGCACATTTAAGTAAAATAAGCGTTTTTAGAGGTCAAAAAATTAAAAGAGGAGAAATTATCGGTTATGTCGGAAATACAGGAACTTCAACAGCGCCGCATCTTCATTATGAAGTTTTAAAAAATGGTAGGCCTATGAATCCGATTTACTTTTACTTTAATGATTTGTCTGGAGAGGATTATGAAACCATGCTTAATAATTCTGCTCTTGAAAATCAATCCTTTGACTAGATTATGAAGGTAAATCTTCCAGAAAAATTATATTACTCTATTGGCGAAGTGGCTAAAGCGTTCAATGTCAATGCCTCCTTAATTCGTTTTTGGGAGAGTGAATTTGATAGTATAAAACCAAAAAAAAATGCAAAAGGGAATCGTAAATTCACACAAAAAGACATTAAAACCTTAGAGCTGATTTATTTTTTGGTAAAAGAAAAAGGTTACACTTTGGATGGGGCTAAACAGCATTTGAAGCATAAGTCGCAATTAGAAATGTCCAAACTCGACATTGTCAAAAAGTTAAAACACATCAAGACAGAACTAATAGATTTAAAGAAACATCTTTAAGAATTTTAGTCATTTTTCTTTTGAGATAGGATATAATCCCTTATATTTGCATTCCCAAAATAATAAATCGCGGGATAGAGCAGTAGGTAGCTCGTCGGGCTCATAACCCGAAGGTCACAGGTTCGAGTCCTGTTCCCGCTACTAAGCTAAAGCTTGTTAAATCAACGGATTGTTTACCACAATCCGTTTTTTTATGTCTTTATCTTTCTTACTTTTACGTACCGTAAACGCTAGCGTAAACGTTTTTAATATGAAATTGAATTTTTCAGAGCCTAAAATATATACAGGTGGAGTACGAATTTCAGAGTGGTCGAAGCTGACAAAATCTGAAAAAGAAATTGCATTAAAAAAGGATTGGTTTGTATATTATTCTTATAGAAACCCTAAAACTCAAAAATTACAAAGGCAGCCGCATATTAAGGCAGGAGTTAATAAATTAAAGACAAAGCAAGAACGAATTACATTCTTACGAACAATGCAAAAAGCGTTGCTAGAGTTATTACAAGCAGGATTTAATCCATATATAGATAATTCAGAGCTAGAAGCTGAACTTTTCGGTGATGCTAGTAAAACGCAATCTTCAAATATTGCACAAGCGCAAAAAGTGCAAAAAACGCAAAATAGTTTTAATACCAATGAATTAGTAGAGAAATCAATATTAGAAGCTTTTGAAATAGGTTTGAAATTGAAAGAAAAGTTAATGAATAAAAATTCATTTACTAAATATAAAAGTAGAATCAAACGTTTTTCGAAATGGTTAAAAAAGAGAGGGTACGAAAAACAATCGATACTTACTATTGATAAGAAACTTATTATAGAGTATTTGAATGAAGTTTTACAAAGTTCAAGTGCAAGAAATAGGAATAACACCCGTACTGATATAGCTTCTTTATTTCAAATTTTAGAAGACAATGAACTTATCACAGAAAACTTTGTGAAAAAGATTAATGTATTAAAATCTACACCTACGAGAAATAAAACCTATTCACCAAAACTACAGGAAGATATTTATAGTTATTTAAAAGAAAATGACAAACACTTACTATTATTTATTCAATTTATATCGTATAATTTTTTACGCCCAATTGAAGTATGTAGGTTAAAAGTAGAAGAT
>CAZUHQ010000210.1:0-2680 GCA_964620605.1 uncultured Thalassotalea sp. | reverse complement strand
AAAAAGCGCACTCAGGAAGAAAAGAGCTCGGCACTGAAACAGATCCTAGATAACGCAGTGATCGCCGAAGGCGTTGCTGACGTGTTCGCACTATGTGGCTTGGACAAGCCCAATATTGGTTTGCTATCGGACGAGTTTTTAGAAGACGTGCGACAGATGCCGGAGCGCAACCTCGCCGTTGAGTTACTTGAAAAACTACTCAAAGATGACATTAAAGCGAAAACACGTAATAACGTTGTGCAAGAGAAGAAATACGCAGACCGCTTGCAAGAAACGCTTAGAAAGTACAATAACCGCGCCATTGAAACAGCTCAGGTCATTGAAGAACTTATTCAAATGGCCAAAGACTTTCAGGAAGAAATGATGCGCGAGGCTGAACTGGGGTTAAATCCAGATGAAATCGCGTTTTATGATGCTCTAGCCAACAATGAAAGCGCTGTACGTGAACTTGGCGATAAGATCCTTAAAAAGATTGCCGTCGAAATCACAGACAAACTCAGAAAATCGACCACGGTTGATTGGCAAGTTCGTGACAGTGTTCGAGCTAAATTAAAAATACTCGTGCGCCGCACTTTACAGCGTTACAAATATCCACCTGACAAAGCCGCTGAAGCAGTAGAGCTTGTGTTAAAGCAAGCAGAGTCATTGTCAAACTCATGGAGTAAGGCATGACGATAGTCAATAGTAAGGAGTTCATTAAAGAAGTAAAACGAACTCCTCAGAATTTCTACATTATTCACTATTCTTGCCAAAGCTTGAATGATGATAACGATGGCTTATCTCCTCGAATTACGTCGATTGCAATACTGCACCTGTCTACAGACCAGACAGTGAGTTTTTCTATTCATGCTATTGCTGAAGAACTTGGTATCAGTCGAGATAATATCCATCAACGTCTCGATGATATTGAGCTTGCGTTACTAGGTAAATTCAATGAATTTGTCCGTGATCGTCGTGATAGATACTGGATTCACTGGAATATGCGAAATCTGACTTACGGTTTCGAACATTTAGAACATCGATATCGAGTACTTGGTAAAACCGATATGGCAGTAATTCCTGTTGAACGACGAATCAATCTCAATGATATTTTGTCTGACCGTTATGGTAGCGGCTATGTTGCAGATCCTCGCTTAAAGTCACTGATGAATTTGAATGGTGGTATCCATAGGCACTTTTTAACTGGTGCGGAAGAAGTAGAAGCGTTCAAGAGCAATGAGTTCATCAAAATGCACAACTCTACGCTGTGTAAGACCGGTTTTTATAAGAAAGTAATCGATAAGCTAGCTCAGGGAAAACTTAAAACGAACGCAAAGGGCATGGGGGTTCTTATTGATAGGCTTTTTGAAAGCCGGTTGGCTAAGACAATTGCATTGGCTAGTGCATTAATTTCGGTGCCCATCTCTGTTTATCAAGGCTTTATTTGGCTAACAACATGACGGGCAGCGTTTTATGGTCAGAGAGGATTGCTGATGCCAAAACTAAAAGGTTCTGAGATTAGAACGATAGATAAAATTTTCGAAATGACAGATGGCTACCTGTTAGATTTTTCAGATAGGACAATGGCTGAGTATTTTGAAGACGAGTTGAACATTGATATTACTCAAGAAAAGTACCAGATTAATGGGGGCTCAAAGGCTAAACGTTTAAGAGCTTTTATTGAGCTAGAGGATGGTTACTTGGTTGGTCAAGTACTCAGAAAACTTTGGCAGTATAAATGTGATTACAAGCCCGAAGACCCGCAGGAAAAGGCAAAACTGCTTGAAATTTTAGCCAAAATTGAAACTGGTGTTAGTGCTTCAGTCTTAGCGACGCTTTCAACCAAAGCCGAAGTTTTGAATATGGATACGGTATCTAGGGACCTTGATAGAGCCCTGGAAAGCGCCTTTCGTGATCCGGAAAGTGCTGTCACATCGGCTTGTTCTACACTGGAGAGTGTGTGCCGTTCGATCATAATTGAACTTGGCTTTGAACTTCCTAAGAAGAAAGATATTAAGGGATTGTTTGACTCAGTAAAGCGACCACTAGGGTTGTCTCCTGGTGAAATTAATGTAAATCCAGAAATTGCTGATGACGTAAGAAAGGTCCTATCTGGATTGGCAACCATTGTTGAAGGTATCGGAGCTCTGCGAACACATGGTGGTGATGCTCATGGTCGAGAGCGGGGATACACCCGACTAGATGCCCGTATAGCCAAGTTAGCTATTCACTCAGCAAGTACCGCAGCGTTATTCCTAATAGAAACATGGCAACTAAAGTATCCATCAAAAGAACTCGTAAAACATTGATAGCAGATTGTTAGCCTCTTGGTGGCCTAAAAATGACATGGTAGTTTGATGCAAGATTCTTGAAGCTATCGAACTAAACAACTCTGTTTGAACCTTCACACTATCGTGTCGGAGGTTCACTATGTTCAAAAACCTATTTTTTCAAACTAAAGCACTATCAGAGTTGTCATCTCAACTCGATGCAGAAATTCCACGCTACCCGCCATTCCTGAAGGGGTTGCCAGCTGCGTCACCTGAAGATTTGCAGTCCACACAAGACGAGCTAATTGCCAAACTTCGCCAGGTACTTGGCTTTAACCAGCGTGATTTTCAACGGTTGATTCAGCCCTGCATTGATCATCTGGCTGCTTATGTCCACTTGCTGCCAGCTTCTGAGCATCATCATCACAGTG
>CAZUHQ010000209.1:0-2733 GCA_964620605.1 uncultured Thalassotalea sp. | reverse complement strand
ATAGTGCCGTCAATGCCTATCAAGGCGGTGCATTTGAATACTTGCCAAAACCTTTTGATATTGACGAGGCTCTTGCACTAACCAAGCGTGCGCTGAGTCACGCTCAGAAATTAAAAGCAAAAACCAAAGAACAGCAAACAAGTTCTGCTGCTGTAGGAATTATCGGTGAAGCACCAGCAATGCAAGAGGTTTTCAGAGCTATCGGCCGACTCTCCCGCTCAAGTATCAGTGTATTGATCAATGGCGAATCAGGAACAGGAAAAGAACTGGTTGCTCACGCATTGCATATGCATAGTCCAAGAGTAAAGCAACCATTTATCCCTTTAAATATGGCTGCCATACCAAAAGATCTAATCGAATCTGAGTTATTTGGCCATGAAAAAGGCGCCTTCACTGGTGCCAATACAGTGCGCCAGGGACGGTTTGAACAGGCACATAACGGCACGCTATTTTTAGATGAAATCGGTGATATGCCACTAGATATTCAGACCCGGCTGTTACGCGTGTTAGCAGATGGGCAATTTTACCGGGTTGGCGGGCATTCACCCATCCAGGTAGATGTCAGGATCATAGCTGCTACTCACCAAAATTTGGAAGACAAGGTAGCCAATGGCGATTTTCGGGAAGACCTGTTTCACCGCCTCAATGTCATTCGCATCCATATCCCTAGCTTAAGGGAGCGCCGAGAAGATATTAAACAACTCGCGAACCACTTTTTACAACAAGCCGCGAAAGAGTTAAGCGTTGAACCTAAAACCTTAGAAAAAACTACCTTGGAATACTTAATTCAGTGCGATTGGCCAGGCAATGTCAGGCAACTGGAAAATATTTGTCGGTTTCTAACCGTCATGGCTAGTGGTAAAGAAATTCATCTTGATGACTTACCCGGCGAACTGACAGAAATCCCCCCCACTAATAGTAATAGCGAACAGAACTGGCAAGCCTTACTCCAGCAATGGGCTAACGAGCAATTAGCCCAAGGCAATCACGGTATTATCGATAAAGCACTACCACAGTTTGAAAAGATCTTGATCAAATGCGCATTAGCAAATACTAAAGGCCATAAACAGGACGCAGCGAAAAAACTCGGCTGGGGACGAAATACACTAACAAGAAAACTAAAAGACCTGGATATTCACAATTAACTAGTGCACTGGTGCTCAGTACACTGCTTGCAGCTATTACATAATTTAATGTTGATCAGATGTGCCGTTACTATCAAAGCTCCACCAGTAATGATAAAGAAAGGTGCGAGCGCATCTGAGAAATCATGCTTGATCCAATAAACAGCAACCCCTAATAGCAAAAGATAAAAAGGGTATAATTTCTTATGGTAGCGTTTAAAGCCAGAAAGCATGGCAACAGAACCTAAGATTGCCGTCAAGATAAGAAAAACATGCTCCCAAGTATGATCAGCCAGAAAACTCAGCCCTAACAACGGCAGTGCAGGCAAAATAATAGGCAATAAGATGCAATGCAATGCACATAGAGATGTTGCGGTGATACCTATCCGATCTAACACGTTAATACCTTTCGACAAGAAAATATTTATTTACCTAGCATAGTGAGATATTATCACAAATGTGATAATATCTCAAAAAAATTTATGCTCGTTCAATATTAAAAGTCATAGTTTCGGTAATAGAACTTGCAGATAAAGCCAACATTAAAACTCTATCTATGCCTAGCAACTCCAGCGCAATGAGGTAAACCACTAGAAAGAGCTGCAACTAAACGCTGATCGACAGGCTTCTCAACTTTAGCGGATTTATGACGAACTAGATTATCCTGCTCAAAACGAGCAAGCTGCTCACTCGCATTCGTTAACTCATGAAAGCCATTCGCCAATTCAACACCTTTGAAATAACATTCAAAGCGCTCTGCTACTCTGTTATCTGCTTTAGAAATTTTAGCCAACGCACTCTGTGAACTTGGATAATGATAAATAAAGCAAGGAGCGTCTTGCCCTATTTGTGATTCAATGCATTCTGAAAATAATACCTGCAATAAGGTATCAGCATCAGTCTCCTGTGTAATCCAGTCGCCCGCAACATTATTATCAGCCAAAGCCTGTTTGAGTTCTGTCAGTGAAGTTTCAAGTGGATCAATTTGCAAATATCGCAGAAAGGCTTCTTGATAACTTATACGTGTCGCTGGCTTGCACGATAATACAGCTTGTAATAATTCAGAAACTTCACTCATTAATTGGAAGTGATCAAAACCAATACGATACCACTCCAATATTGAAAATTCGGGATTATGATAGCGGCCTGCTTGCTCATACCGGAACGCTTTGCTGATTTGATAAATACAGCCGTAACCAGAGGCTAATAAACGCTTCATTGCAAATTCTGGTGACGTTTGTAAATAAAGCTCATTATCGGTTTTATCGTTAATAAGAAAATCATAGCGACAGCTAAACGCTTCCAGATGAACATCAGTTACAGTCCCCTGAGAAAGCAAAGGTGTTTCAACTTCCACCACTTCTTTTTCTTTAAAAAAAGAGCGGATAGTATCAATATATTCAGCTCTTAATTTCGCGGTTTCCCAGGATAAATCGGTCTGCCACATATAATAACCTTGTTCGAAAAGCAGATAGCATAAATGAAAAAAGCCCTTGTCGCTAGGACAAGGGCTTTGAAGAAGGTGTCTGATAATGACCTACTCTCACATGGGACCTCCCACACTACCATCGGCGCAGTTGCATTTCACTTCTGAGTTCGGCATGGGGTC
>CAZUHQ010000208.1:0-2737 GCA_964620605.1 uncultured Thalassotalea sp. | reverse complement strand
CCGCCAACTAGCCAACTAGGCTCCCATCAACCAGCCCCTCTCGAAGGGGCTCTTCTAAATTGCAGTTGTGGACTTTGTAAAACAGTTTTGGACAGGTATGAGTTATCGGCCTTACTAAATTAACTATCGATGGATTACTTCAAGTATGGGGAAATATAAAAAGCAAAACTTTCCATACATTAACCTAGACTTTGAAATACTTGTCCTCCTGAGATAGTTCTAGAACTATATAATTTTTGTACTTCTCATAATCAGTATCTTCGAGTTGACTCACCAACATCGATACGACCTGCTCGTTCAAAGAATTTAATTAATATTACGGCTTTCACTCTAGGCTTAAGGTTGTCAAACAATGAAAATACATGAGGATTTAGTGAGGAGTATCCGAGTTTTATCACAAATATTCTATTCACCGCCGAGTAAATTATTTCTTGAGGAATTAGCTGATGGGGTACTTGATGAGTGGCCTGATTATGTTGATCCTTGCAATATTCTCGGTCAAGCAATGAAAGAGAGCATTAAGACTGAGGATGGGCTTAATGTGCTTTTTGATTTTATGAACCTATTTGCTAGCGTTGAGCATATTGGCTCATGGGATTGTGCATACACAGATAAAAATAACCTTCTCTTGGAATTGCGTGAGCGCCAAATCAAAGTTTATTGTGTTGAAAATAATATAGATGTTGAATTTATAATTAATGAACCCAACGAGTACATAGGGGTACTTCTATTTATATTGTCAGAAAGACTCAATAAAGTGAGTCAAAATACTGTATCAAATCCAATTGGGATCTTGATTGAGGAGTTCATGAGACCCCAGGGTGAGATTATGCTTTGTAAATTCTGTTAACATTTAGCTATTTTGTTCTTAAGTCGACTTAATGCGAGATTATTGATTGATATAAATCATCCATAATCGAATGAAATTCGTTCGACTGGATAGGTTTGTTAACCAATTTAACAATGTATAATCCGGCCCTGCATGAGACCCTGGATTAAATTATTTATTGTCCAGATAGAAGAAAATGCTAATACTGAATATTACTTAGGAGCGGCAGCTTTACTCGATAGCCTTATTGTTTACCTTAAAAAGAACATTTCCAACACCCAGCAATTTACATCCTCCTCATGCTAAACCAGACAAACTGATTACAGTAGAAGATCCCTGCCGCTACTAGATGGCAATGCCGACGTCAAGAATGTTCTTGGTTGCGGGGATATTTCCTGAATATTAGCAAATACTACGGTGATAATGCTCACATTATGTATCATCAAGATGTTCAAGTGCTTATTTAACAAACACATCGACTTGTAATTGATAATCGGTATTGTTAGTATTCGTATGTAGTGGTTGCTTATACAACACACCAAATTAATTCTAGCCTGCGTTTTACAGTTAATACGGAATATCGGGATTCGCTTACGAAAAGGCTGTCATCGCAAAGAGCTATAAAAGGTTGATCATATGAACACCAACATAAAACTAATTAGTGCACTCATCGCAGGCATTCTGCACTCAGGCTCAGCAGCCGCAACTACCGTTGACGATGCTAATATCGAAGTCATCACCATTAATGGTCACCAGCAACATTATAAAACGGATCAAGCGCACGGAGCCATGCGCTCAGATGTTTCATTACTGGACACTCCCCAATCTGTAGTCGTCATACCTAAAGAAGTTATGGATGACCAGCTAGTGCGCACGTTAGGTGATACACTCAAGAATGATGCCAGTATTTCTATTGGTCGTGTCACTACCGATAGAGAACGTTTTAGCTTACGTGGCTTTAGCTTAGATGAAAGTACCAACCTGCTCAAAGATGGGCATCAGCACTTTTCTAAGTACAGAATACCAATGGCATTGGTTGAAAATGTTGAAGTGCTAAAGGGGCCATCAAGCTTGCTCTACGGTCAATCAACGCCTGGTGGTCTAGTCAATTTGGTAACAAAGAAACCAACTTATGATTCGTTTCTTACCTTAGGCGTAAAGGTGATGAAAATGGCTCGATTAGGGGGGCGCTCGATGCGGGGGGTAGCTTAAATGAAGCTCAAACAATTCGTTATCGAGCCGTTCTTGAGAAAGAACAAAATGAAAACTGGCGCGAATACCAAGATGGCATCGCACAAGATAGTGATTTCCTTGTTGGCAGCCTAATGACTGATTTTGATCTTGGCAACGACCTCCGACTCTCCTTGCACTTCGATAAATCTGATGACATAGCAGGCCAAGATAGCGGTGCTTTAATTGACGATAACGGCGATGTTGTTGGTGGCGATGAGACTATTTGGGATATGCCTTGGACTACGATTGATGCAAAAAGTGAAAACTATGGTGCCGACCTTCGTTATCAATTTTCGGATAATTGGGAGTTTGCAGCAGGTTATAACAAACAACACAATGAGCGCGAGCGTTGGGAAAGCAAGCCACAAACTAGTAGCTATGAGCCTGATACTGGCCGCTATAAAAACAAGCCCTACAACAAGCTTGAAGACTGGGTTCAACAAGCGTTTTACTTCGATTTTGTAGGTTCTATTGAGTTAGCTGGAATGCAACACGAACTGCTTATAGGCGGAAACTACGTTGATCACCAGTACAGCTCGCTAAAAGTGAAAGGTAAAATGGGTAGTGGTAACATCAGCTCTGGTTTTATAGCGTCTCAACCTGATTTTGATTATGCAGATGCCAAGGCCTCTAGTGATGAGTACCAGTACTATGGTGTGTTTGCTCAAGATCTAA
>CAZUHQ010000207.1:0-2751 GCA_964620605.1 uncultured Thalassotalea sp. | reverse complement strand
TTTTGTATTTAGCCAAAAGCCCAGGGTTATTTTCTGCGGCTATTTGGAAATAGTCTTCTAGTGTTTGAGCATTTCCTGATAAGTGAAAGCCCATTGCAATGCATATGATTAAGATAAATTTCTTCATGATTGAGCTTTTTTGATTTTGCGTTCTTCTCTCCAACAGTAAAGCACTGGAACAATGAAATATGTGATAGCCGCAAATAGCATCCCGCCAAAGGCGGGTATTGCCATGGGTATCATTATATCGGACCCACGGCCTGTTGAAGTGAGGATAGGGAGCAAGGCAATAATGGTAGTGGCAGAAGTCATCACAGCAGGTTTTATTCTTCGCTGACCTGCTTCTACAGTGGCTGCTCTAATACCTTTAAGGTGGTCTGTTTTGTTTCGCTTAAAACTCTGATCTAAATAAGTGGCCATCAAAACGCCATCATCAGTTGCGATACCAAATAGGGCTATAAAACCGACCCAAACTGCTACACTGAGATTGATGGTGTGAATTTGGAATAGGTCTCTGAAATTGGTGCCGAATATGGAAAAGTCGGCAAACCATGTTTGACCGTACAACCAAAGGATAATGAAACCACCACTAAAGGCCATGGCAATACCTGTAAACACCATTAAGGATGTGGATACAGATTTGAACTGAAAATAGAGAATTAAGAAAACGATTCCCAGAACCAATGGCACGATGATGGAAAGCCGTTTTTCTGCTCTAACCTGATTTTCGTAGCTTCCTGAAAATTTGTAGCTCACTCCTGAGGGAACTGTCAATTCTCCTGAATCTATTTTTTTCTGAATAGCTTGTTGCGCATCATTTACTACAGTTACTTCAGAGAAACCATCCATTTTATCGAACAGAACATAACCAACCAAAAAGGTTTCTTCACTCTTGATGGCCTGCGGCCCCCGTACGTACTCAAAATCTATGATTTGTGATAGTGGAATTTGCGCACCCGTAGGTGTTGCCATTAAAATTTTACGAAGGGCCGAAGGGTCATCCCTAAGTTCTCTTGGATAGCGAACCCTGACAGGAAAGCGCTCACGTCCTTCTACCGTTGAGGTAATCTTCATACCACCAATAGCGGTTTCGATGGTCTGTTGGACATCTTCTATGTTTAGCCCATAGCGTGAAATTTCATCGCGATTGATATTTAGATGTAGGTAAGGTTTACCCACTATCCTGTCGGCAAAGACCGCTTCTTTTTTTACCGATGGAACTTCTTTCAATATGCTTTCGAGCTGCAAGCCAAAGTCTTCTATAGTTCTCAGGTCTGGGCCATAAACTTTTATGCCCATAGGAGCTCGCATCCCTGTTTGAAGCATTACCAACCGCGTTTCTATAGGCTGAAGCTTAGGGGCTGAAGTAACCCCTGGAATCTTAGTGACTTTGACAATTTCATTCCAGATGTCATCTGGAGACTTAATCACTTTACGCCAATTACGATAGTATTTACCATTATCATCAACAATTAAATCGCTCGCATTAATTCCTTGGTCTAGTCCTTCTTGATTACTCAAGGTATCGCCCGAAATGGTAATGAAGTGATTGTTGTCATCTACCTTAAACCTTTGTCGATGACCTTTTTTGTTGAGAATGTATTCGGACTTGTAATTGATGATGTTTTCATACATCGAAATGGGTGCAGGGTCAAGAGCAGATTCTACCCGTCCTAATTTACCTACCGTCAATTCCACTTCAGGTATATTGGTTAGCAACATATCCAATTGCCCAACCACTCTTCGGTTATACTCCATACCTGAGTGTGGCATGGAGGTGGGCATAAGTAGAAAACTGCCTTCATCGAGCGAAGGCATGAACTCCTTACCAATTCCTGGAAAAGTATGCGCCAATTCAGACCAAACTTTAGTCTTGTTGATGTTCCAGCCTACGGATTCAAATCCTTTAGGAACAAAACCGAAAACGGTGTTGAAGCCTAACCAAATGTTGGCAGCCAACAGAATAAGCAAAGAAGGAATGACAAGAAACTTTGTTTTATTATCAAGGCACCAATGCAAAAACCTTTTGTATTGATATTCTAGTAGGGTGAAGCTGCCCAAGATTACAGCCACTAGTATTGCCACAAATACGAAATTGACGAGGAGAGACTGTGATGCCCCTAGTGGTAACCAGTATTTTGCCAAGAGCCAGGTAACGCCTATTAATACGATGATTAACTCTGCGTATTGGTATAAAAAGAGAACGGGTTTCGGAAAATTCTTGCTGTTAGCATTTAAGAATTGTTTGAGAATGCCTATTACACCAAAGAGAAATAGCATTACTCCACCCCAAACCTGACCAAAAGCAAATGCTAATACCCCGATAATGACAAGTGCGTAGCTACCGTACTTTTTGAACAGATTGTTCTTGATTTTGAAGCCGAAAAACCAATGTGCCAAGGTAGGCATGATTAGCAGACTCACGAGCAATGCAGCAATCAGGGCAAAGGTCTTGGTAAAGGCCAAAGGCCCAAATAGCTTTCCTTCGGCAGCTTGCATGGTGAATACAGGAATGAAACTCACAATGGTGGTAGAAACGGCTGTGAGTATTGCTGTAGCCACTTCAGAAGCGCCATTGTAAACGGTGGTAATCAGTTTCTGCCCAGGTGGTGCTTCATCAATGTGTTTGATGATATTCTCTGAGAGAATCACGCCTAAATCAACCATCGTTCCGATGGCAATGGCAATACCTGATAAGGCTACAATGTTGGCATCTACGCCAAAGTAACGCATGGCGATAAATACCATGAG
>CAZUHQ010000206.1:0-2773 GCA_964620605.1 uncultured Thalassotalea sp. | reverse complement strand
TTATGAGGTGATGCGGCTTAACAAGAGTAAAACGGTATTAAATTTACGGGTCTATGTCGAAAAACATCAGCATATCGGTCGTTCATTCTTTAAAGCGCTGATCCAGAAAAATCGTGACAAGCTGACTCCCGATGAATATGCGATGTTAAGCCCAGGTTTGGCAAAAGCGCTGAGAAATATTTATAGCCATACTTTGAAAACCCCAAGCCTGATCATACAAACCAGTGGTAGCCGCTATAAAATTGAAGCCATTACTACTAATAACGACAGCGCCAAAATTCTCTCTTATTGCAAGCAATTAAGCGATCGCAAGCAGCATTATAACTTATATCCCTTGCTCAGTAATTTGCAGGCAACTAGCTTGATGCATTCAACGTTAAAGCGGATGCAGTCTGATCATGCGCCGATCAAAGATATCTTGTATATTGCGATTAATCCAAATAATGAAATTATCGATCAGGCGGTTACTACTAAGCTCGATTCTGAACTATCATCCGATAAACTGAAAAGTATGTTCATTCGTAATGCTCTTAAACGCGGGGTGTTTTTCTGCTTGCAGGTCTCGGTATCACGTACTGACGAACCGGATATGGCTTATTTAAATCCTGAGTTAAGCTATATCGGCTCTTATGCGATTCATAGAGGTAAGCAGTTAGAGCAGGAGATCTGGAGCGTTGCTGGCGTGGTGCAGATTTTCGATATCACAGAAGAAGCCTTGCTTCGCTATCAGATAATGAATGCGCTTGAGGATCAACCCGCTTAGTTTATTTAATGGATGAAATAAGCTAAGCGAGCCAATGCAATAGGCAGTCTAACCCTTGGTGATTGATGGTACTGTCAGCCTGAGTGAGTACGATAGGCTTGGCGTGAAAGGCGACCCCTAAATAAGCAGCAGCCATCATGGTTAAGTCATTTGCACCATCGCCCATCGCCACGGTTTGTTCGCCAGGAATTTGGTAAGTTTGCTGTAACTCAAGCAGGCTATTCGCTTTTACTTGGGCATCTACTACATTTCCAAGTACCTTACCCGTCAGTTTACCGTCGATAATTTCCAGCACATTAGCATAAGCGGCATCTAGGCTGAGCAGCTGTTTTAGATGATCGGCAAAGTAGGTAAAACCGCCGGAAGCGATCGCTACTTTCCAGCCATGATGTTTTAACTCTTTGATTAAATCTACTAAACCAGGCATCAGCGGAATATTACTCGCAACCTCTGCTAATATCGACTCCGGTGCCCCTTCAAGTGTTGCCACTCTTTGATGTAGGCTTTGAGCAAAATCCAGCTTACCTTGCATTGCCAGCTCGGTTACTTGCGCAACTTGCTCGCCAACACCAGCTAGTGCGGCAATTTCATCGATACACTCAATGGCGATAGTGGTGGAATCCATATCCATTACCAGTACGCCAGGAATGCTTAACTTAGGGGCACTTTTTAATAATGCCGCCTCAAATTTATGCTCGAGCGCTAAGGTTGCTAATTGGGCCTTTGCCGATGTTAAATCTGAACATTGCACGGTAAAGCGATAACTGATTTGGTTGTTTCTATGATTAATGGCATTAAGCGCTAAAAGTTGTAATTGACATTGTTTGGTGATTTTAATCAGTTGCTCGATGCTAAGATCGCTAAATACGATTAACTCTAGCTTAGAGTGAAGGGCAGGGCTTGTGAGTTGCTCTTTATTGCTTTGTATTGTATCTGAAACTAATTGGCATTGCTCACTCAGCGTTAACTGATTCGAGGTTAATTGGCAGACTATTGGGAAGCTACTCTTTTGCTGCTCTGTGGCAATCACTTGCGCCAAGGTGAAATTTAACAGGGAAGTTAATGGCAGATTGTTAACGGCAATTGACACAGAAAAACCTTATTTTTAAAGTAATTATTAACGCATTTATTTAAAATAATAAGAGAAACCACTATAGTGTGGTTATATTATTTGTTTTAGTTACGTTTTATGACCCAAACAGAGTTGCCTTTATACCCTAAATTATCATCGATTTATAATAAAATAATGCAATTAGCTATAGCTATTTTCATTATTATTGTCTTGATGAATTTATGGGTTTATAGCTATCGGGAAAATAATCGGGCACTTGAACAACATTTTCGTTATATCAGCGAGCAAAATTTAGCGCAAATGACCTCAAGTGTTAAGCTGATGATGGCAAAGAATCGACAGCAGCTTCAACAATATTTTGATGAAGTGGCCGAGCAAAATTGGCTCAAAGATATCAGCCTTTATGATGCGACCGGTCAGCTGCTGATGGCAACTTCTCATCAAGCCAGTATAAAAGAACTTTATGGTTTATCTCTTTATAAGCAAGATCGAAGTGAACAGTTCACGCCATTTGTCAGTGAATTGCGCATCGATGGCAAGCTAGAGGGCTATTTAAGAATTACCGTAGAAAATCAGGTCATTACCCATACTATGAGTCAGGCGGCGAATGAACATTATGATTTATTACGATTAATGATGATACTTGCCGGTGTCGTTGGCTTTTTATTAACCCGGGGATTGAATCGTTTTAGTCGCCAGGGCTTTCGCTTGGCGAAACAAGGCCAGCATCACAATGGATTACATCGGAAAGAATAACTGCTGAATATTTTGTTCTACCGCGTGTTCAATTTCTTGTGGCGATTCTGTTCGTATTTGACACAAGACGTTAAAAACATCTAATAAACGCAGTGGACTGTTGTGTTTGCCCTGTTCACCGGCAATGGGCATTGCCGGGGCGTCGGTTTCCAGTACCAATGCTGTTAACGGCAGACGCGATA
>CAZUHQ010000205.1:0-2825 GCA_964620605.1 uncultured Thalassotalea sp. | reverse complement strand
TCCCGCACTGCAATGGCTTGTTATATGCCGCTATTCAATTTGTTTATTTTATCTGTTAACTCTTTAAACAGCTTTTGATTTGTTGTGATTGGATAAGTTGCAAACTCGTCCATAAAACTGTTTATTGATACCAGCTGCTCTCCAATAAGGACATTACTAGTTATTAAAGCTGATAAATTTTCTATTAAAACCTCATCAAACTTTTTCATTGCTTCAGGGGCGTTTTCCATAACTAGAATACGACGGACAGCCATTAAACGATGAAAATCATCTAATTGAATTCTTTTAAGGTGAGATCTAAAGTTTTGAACTATAGATTTTTCTAGTTCAATTGCTTCATTCATACATTCAGAGCTAATGTTATCCCTAAACCCATAATCTTCATTTGCTAGTGATGAGAAAGGAATTAGGAATAAAATTATTGCTAGATATTTCACCATATTCTCCGTGGCATATAACGCCACATTAAGCGGCAAAAAATTGTTGGCTAAAATAAGCGAGGCACGAGCAAAAAGCCAACTGTTTTTTGTCCGATTGAATGCCTTGTTAGTTGCTGATAGTTAAACATAAATAACTTACCAACAACACTAAAATTAATTAATGGAAGTGAGAAGTAAAAAATACCCACCGCAACTTTGCCACTTAACATGAATTTGAGCCTTTTACACCTTTGCTTGTTACTTTACTCAGAAATACTTAGGCGAAAACTGTGCAACCAAGAACACATAATTAATTTTAAAACTTAAAAGTTGTCACAAGAAAGGAAGGAAATAAACACCAATCCTTTGATGCGAAACGCCGCACGATTAAAAATAAATTTACTCGAACAAGTTGCGGCAACTAACGCCGCCATAAGCGGTGAGTAATAGCTTGCTAAAATGTGAAGCGAAGCGGAACCGAGCAAGCTGTTACGAATCCGACTTAATGGCTTTGTTAGAAGCCTTTATTGACTGATCACTTCCTCACCGTCATCCGAGATGTAATTATCTTTAAAATATTCAATTATCATTTGCCTATTGTCGTAAGTGAGACTGTACCAGCTTGTTTTCCAAGCGGTAAATGCGTGCCATGAACGACCTAAAATTTGCTTCTTTGACATATTTCCAAAGGATGTACTCACAGCAGATAAATAAACCCCCTCTAGCGGTGTTTCCTTTATGTCCATAATTGAACCTAAATGAATCAGCCATTTAGCCAAATGTACGTATTGCTCCCAGGCGCCATTTTCGGATGTGAAATTGTCTTTTCTCTTCAAAACGTCTTTCAGGAACTTCATAACATCGGGATGAGATATTAGAATTCCGTTTGAGGACAATGTTGCTACAATCTCGAAAAATGAATCGCTTTTCTTTAAATATGTATCGGTAAACTTCTTTGTATCTTCAAGCACAGGCATTAATAGGTTTCTAGACTTTGCTACACGGTCTTTAATCTTGTTATGCTTGCCTAGTATTTCAGAAATAAAATCGTCAATTTCGGTATTATCTATAACTCGTAGACCATAGCTTCTATCGTAATAATCTTTAACATTTTGATCTACATCGCTTCGCGACAAAAAGAATAGGTTTTGTCTATTTATATCGTGAATTCGATTCGATCTTTGGTTATTCAAAATAGCCCTAAAATTGATATCGCCGAGGGAGTAACCAATAATTACGGTCGTATTTTCCTCAATTAACGTCTGAATCTTCTTCGAGAAGTAATCTGGACGATTTATAAATCTAAAGTAATCGTCAGCTGTAACTACCATTTTCTTTGGATGCTTAACTGAGCCATGTACATGATAGATCTGAACACCCTTAGGCTGCCTATTGACGGGATAACCGATAGAGTATGTTGTTGATTCTTTACCTTCTAGCAGTCCCTTTTCGATCAATTCATCGTAATTGGTTGTTATAAATTTCAAATCAGGAAACTTTTCAACGAAATTCTTAACATTGTCAGAGTTTTCCCCCAATTTTAACTTACGAATAATTTTGGCTATTTCCGTGTGCAGGCACTTGCCTTCAGACTGCATCCTTACTTGTATTATGCTTGCGCATTCTTCTAGCGGCATCACTGGCTTATTGTCGGGAAATAACTGTTCAATAAGTTCATCACCACCTTCAATTTTTTTCGCACATTTATGCAACAGACTTAACCATGACGGTGCTTTCAAATCGCTTAAATGCATAGAAAACCCAGTCCCTACAAACATACATATCGATTTTGATTCCAATGCATAAGCTAATTCGTAGTAGGGATCCAATTCTTACTCTCCATGTGTCGATTATGCTAAGTGGGCTTCTAACGCCCCACTAAGAGGCAAATAATTGTTGGTTAAAATGTGTAGCGAAGCGAAACCGAGCAAACTGTTAGCAGTCCCGCTTTAAATGCTTGTTATGTGAATTTACTACTTGATAGCATTCAGTTTTTTAAACTTCCTTACTTTACTACGCATATTAACCATTGGCGACGATGTATTAAATTGAATCATTTTCCCCAGTGTATATTTCTCGAACCAAGTTTCACCATAAAGTTTTTGATTATCTAAAGACTCAACCAATATCAAAATACGATCAGTAGTAGCCGTAAACTCCTTAATGAGTTTGTCATAAGACCAATCGTGATATTCAGAATGAAAGTGTTGAGCTAATTGACCAAGTTCATTCCATTTATATCCAGTCTCAGGAAAATCAACAGGTTGGTTTTTAGATTTTAAATCGTACCACTTTAAAACTAGTTTACCCCAACCAATTAGATAAGAAATAGTGTCACTAACGCTAATTTCAGTGTAAGCGTCTTGGCAAATACACACTAGCCTTGTTTCAAATCCCATGGCAGCA
>CAZUHQ010000204.1:0-2870 GCA_964620605.1 uncultured Thalassotalea sp. | reverse complement strand
CTCGCAGGTGAAGCCGAAGATTTAGCGGCCATCAAGCACTTGGCACTCGATATCACCCTGGAAAACGGCGATAGCTATACCACCTTACAAGTTAAAGAATGGAACCCGCTGGAAGAAGATAGCCTCGAATATAAATATTATGCCCAGGGCATAGGCCTGGTCAGGGAAGAAGACGCTGAAGGCGAAGAAGTGGTCGAGCTGATCTCCATTCAACCTTAACTTCAAAGCTTGCCACAAGGAGGTGGCAAGCCCTTTTACCAATTAATTTAAAACTTACCATCTGGTAACAATCTACTGTTTTTCTGGCAAAAAATGAGCTTCTATACCATGATTTAGCTAAAAAGCGAATGGAATACCTGATAACTATCATGCGATTAATTTCTCCACTAGTTAAACTAGCTGCCCTACTGCTACTTTCAGCCGCCTTTACTGTCGTCGCTAATATCACAGAAGAAGAAAAAGAAGATGAGGATGAACACGAAGCCAGCGCCGCTAAAGCGACTACTTTTTATCGCACCCCAGAAGAACGACGAGAAGCAGGCCTTGGCACCCAGGTAACCGAATGGCTAAAAATATCTGGCCTGATCGAAGTAGAGCGAGAGAAAACCAAGTTTAGACGTTCTGATGGCAGTAAATTTATCGAAAAAGAACCTTTAGTCAAAAACCTGCAACTGGCGCTGGATTTTGAGTTTTCCGACTCATTCGAAGCGGAAATAGTGATGGAACTGGAAAAAAGCAAACACAGCAACAGTAAAATTGATGAAGCGGCGTTAACCTGGGACTGGCAAGAGCTC
This sequence comes from uncultured Thalassotalea sp., assembly GCA_964620605.1. Taxonomy (GTDB): domain Bacteria; phylum Pseudomonadota; class Gammaproteobacteria; order Enterobacterales; family Alteromonadaceae; genus Thalassotalea_E. The sequence goes on along the minus strand of CAZUHQ010000204.1, from coordinate 2,076 downwards.
AGTATCAGCACGGGTATGATATCGCCCTCCTTTGGTGAATACTTTAGCCATTTTGTGGTTGGCCCTATGCTGGAATTTGGTGAAACCCGAGCCCCAACCCTGAGTTTTGATATCGGCATCAGCGATAACTGGGAATTAGGCGCTTTTATGATAAAAAGTGATATTGAGCACAAGGCTAACAAAACCGGGACTGACTGGGGAGTGTTTTCTGAATGGAGTAATGAGCAAGAATCACTGCGCTTTGGTGTCAGTTACTTATCCGATATCTCAGAAAGCGATGAACAACTGTTAAAAGCTCACCACCAATATTACCAACAAAAAGTTGATGCCATCAGTGGCTATGCGTTTTTAGGATTTGAGCACATTGAACTGACGCTGGAAATGGTTAAAACACTGAAAGCATTTAAGGAATTCGAGCCTCAATTTAATCAACCAGCCGCCTACAACCTAGAATTTGCTTATTATCCAAAAGACAACCTGGAGTTGGCATTAAGGTATGAGACCAGCAAAGAACTGGAGGATAACCCGAAAAAGCGTTATGGCGTCGGTATTCGTTACTTAGCTTTTCAACATTTTACCCTGGCATTTGAATACCTGCATGGCAAATACCAAAAACTGCCGATAGAATACGACGACGAAGAAGAGCCCGAATACCCGACCCGCCAGGAAAATGTCATTGGTGCCCAGCTCAGCGTTGAGTTTTAACATCTGATTTGTACTCCCCCATATCTGAGCTAATACAACTTACTACTTAAATTATCGAGTTTAAACTTCACCCGACAGGCAATAGTGAATAAATAATGGTCTTTAAACAAACTTTTAGTAAAAAAAAACATATACCTATACATCATCTTAAAATAGTTTGCTCAGAGGACTAATTACACCATTTGCTCCCTGCTGTAGGACATGAGTATATATTTGTGTTGTTTTAACATCAGAATGACCAAGTTGAGCTTGTACTGTTCTAATGTCTGCGCCGCTTTGCAACAAGTGGGTAGCAAATGAGTGTCTAAAAGTATGAGGGGTTATTTGCTTCGTTAATCCAGCTGCTTTTACGGCATTTTTAACGGCTTTTCTAACGCAAGTATGGTGAAAGTGATGCCTTCTGATTTCACCAGTTTCTGGATCGGCACTTAATTTGTATGAGGGAAAAATAAATTGCCAGCCTAATGACTTGTTCGCGCAAGGATACTTTTTAGCTAATGCGTTTGGCATCCAAACACCTGCATAATGTTCGTTGTTAATATCAAGCTGTAAATACTCGTCTACTTGAACTATTTGATTTCTAAGTAATGGGATCAGCTCTACAGCTAGTGTTACAACGCGATGTTTATTCCCTTTGCCGTTCCAGACTCTTATGCATTTATAATCAAAATCAATGTCTTGAACTCGCAATTGAACGGCTTCCATTACTCTCAGACCACTGCCATACATTAACCCTGCAATTAAATAATATCGTTTATTTAAATGACTCATTAGAAGATGAACTTCTTCTCTAGTCATCACAACAGGCAATTTTGGTTGCCGTTTACTTCGAGAAAAGTTTAGGTTCAACGAAAGCTCACTATTAATAATATGTTTATATAAGAATGACAAAGAGTTAAGTGCAATTGCTTGTGTACGGGGAGACACATTTTGTTTGAGTACCAGGTGATCTAAATAAGTTTCTACCTCATTATCCCCCATCGATGCAGGGTGACGTTTATTGTGAAAATGAATAAATGCAGAGATCCACTTCAAATAGGTTTGAACAGTTCGTATAGAGTATTGTCTCGTAAGCATGTAATCTGCAATTGAATTTAAAAAAGGAGATTTTGTTTTCATATAACCTTTAACGACACTGTTCATATATACAGTTATAGTAAAGTTTCCCCTATATTCAAGAAAATGAGCAATTTGCTCATTTTTATTTTTAGAGCATGTTTATTAATCAAGATAAATCGTTTTGGTGGCAAAAGGTTAGTAAATTTGATAATAATGTAACAATCAGATAAGTGAGCAATAGCGTGGTAGAAAAATGCGCAAATTGCGCACTATTAAATTGTTGAACTAAGCCGCTGCGCGGAGCTGTCGAAC
>CAZUHQ010000203.1:0-2959 GCA_964620605.1 uncultured Thalassotalea sp. | reverse complement strand
AACCAGTGACCCCCGCCTTGTAAGGGCGGTGCTCTCCCAACTGAGCTAATCGTCCAAATATTTATACTCAGAGAATCTTAACTTTTAGATAAGTGGTGGACGATACTGGGCTTGAACCAGTGACCCCCGCCTTGTAAGGGCGGTGCTCTCCCAACTGAGCTAATCGTCCGTCTCTGTGGGGGCGTATTATAGGTGGAACTCAAAAACTGTCAACAAAAACTAAAGCATTTTTTCTATTTTTTTCACTAATTTGAATCGAGTGCTGGTATTTTCATCACACTGCCGATTTTGTGAACTCGCTTAATAAAGATAGCGTGAAAAATTACCCTTATGGTAGGTGTTTTCTATACCATAGCCTGATAAAATGCCGCTAATTTTTAAGATCAGCTTATTCGTTATCAATAACTGATCAAGAGTAATATGACAGTGGATTTTAATATGAGTTTAACGACACGTTTTGCACCTAGTCCAACCGGCTATTTACACGTTGGTGGCGCAAGAACTGCTTTATATAGTTGGTTATATGCGAAAAAGAACGGCGGTGATTTTATTTTACGTATTGAAGATACGGATCTTGAGCGTTCTACCCAGGAGTCTGTTGATGCCATTATGGATGGTATGAACTGGTTAAATCTTGACTGGACCAAAGGACCTTATTTTCAAACAAAGCGCTTCGACCGTTATAAAGAAGTTATTGCTCAATTAATTGAATCAGGAAATGCTTACCGTTGTTACTGTACTCCTGAAGAAGTAGAAAATATGCGTGAAGAAGCGCGAGCAAAAGGTGAAAAAGAAAAGTATAACGGTATGTGGCGTGAACGTACTGATTATCCTGAAGATAAACCATATGTCATTCGTTTTAAAAACCCACTAACAGGTAATGTCGTTATTAAAGATTTGGTTAAAGGTGATATCACTATTGCCAATGAAGAATTGGATGATTTGATTATTGCGCGTTCTGATGGTTCTCCTACTTATAATTTAACCGTAGTTGTTGATGACTGGGACATGGGGGTGACTCACGTTGTCCGTGGCGATGATCATGTTAACAACACACCGCGTCAAATTAATATTTTAAAAGCATTAGGCGCGCCATTGCCTGAATATGCTCATATTCCTATGATTTTAGGCGATGATGGTAAACGTTTGTCAAAACGTCATGGCGCAGTTAGTGTAATGCAGTATCGTGATGATGGTTATTTACCTGAAGCATTACTTAACTATTTAGTGCGCCTGGGCTGGTCACACGGCGATCAAGAAATCTTCTCTCGTGAGGAGATGATTGAATTATTTGATTTGACAGGCTGTAATCGCGCACCTTCGGCATTTAATACTGACAAGCTGATCTGGGTCAACCAGCATTATATGAAGACGTTAGCGCCTGAATATGTGGCTGAGCATTTAGCCTGGCATATGGCTGATCAGGGAATTGATACAGAAAATGGCCCGGCACTTGAAGAAATAGTTAAAGTGCAGGCAGATAGAGTAAAAACCTTAAAAGAAATGGCGGAAATTTCACATTATTTTTACCAGGAATATAGTGAATTTGATGCAACTGCACTGAAAAAACATTTACGCCCTGTAGCGCAACAGCCGCTGGAAGTTGTAAAAGCTAAATTGACTGAATTAACTGACTGGACAGCCGAAGGCATTCACCAGGCAATTAATGCAACGGCCGAAGAATTGGAAGTGGGAATGGGTAAAGTGGGAATGCCACTTCGTGTTGCCGCAACAGGGGCTGGTAATTCGCCATCACTGGATGTCACTTTAGCGTTACTTGATAAAGAAACTGTATTAAAGCGTATTGATAAAGCATTAGCGGCTATCGCAGAACGAATTGCCAATAGCTAATTCAGTTTAACGTTTAGAGATTTATTTAAGGCACTTTATGTTGAGCAATATAAAGTGCCTTTTTGTTTTTTATCCTTTTTAGTGTTGCGTTATTTTGTTTTAATTTATTGGTGTAAAGCGCTAATAATTTGATAATTTAGATTGATGAACTAACCAGATTATCGATTTTTTTTATGTAATGCTTTGATTTTTAATGTTATTTTTTTTTGGTGTGTGTTTTGCTTGTTAAAAGCTTACAACTATTGATTAATTAATAAGGGATAGAGGATGCCAGTCGTTATAGAAGATAGACCGATAGAGTCGGTAAGAGAACAAGTGATTGATCAGCTTATTATGAATTATAGTCATGGTAAGCTTTCCTTCGAAGCGTTTGAACGTCGTTTGGATCTTGCGATGGCGAGTCATGATAATAAAGAAATCGCAGCACTTGCCGAAGATCTTGAGCTTAATGTCGATCAAGAGTATGTAGAAAGTAAACAAAAAGATTTCTACGCCAATGTCGCACCATCAACTACCGAAGATACTGATTATTTAGTGAGTATCTTTGGTGGTAATAATCGCAGCGGTTTTTGGACAGTGGCGAAAGAATTGAGAGCGGTCAGTATTTTTGGTGGTAGTGATATCGATTTTTCCGAAGCACAGTTTTCACATTTGCACACTAGGGTGAAGGTCTTTTGTTTATTTGGCGGTGATAATATTTATATACCTGAAAACGTTAATGTAGTTTGTAAAGCATTTTGCATTTTCGGTGGTGTAAATAATAAGGCACCTTCAATTGCTGATAGGAACGCGCCTACTATTATCATTGAAGGGGCTTGTATTTTTGGTGGTTTGAATATTAAGTTAAAGCGGACGATTAAAGAAAAATTTGTGGCTTTTGCCGATAATATGAAAAAAATGTTTAGCTAGTTCACTATTATTTCAATAAAAACGGCATTGAATTCAATGCCGTTTTTATGTACAGGATGTACGGTATGTCGAAATTGCAGGAGCATAATTTCGTATATGTACAGGATGTACGGTATGTCGAAATTGCAGGAGCATAATTTCGTATATGTACAGGATGTACGGTATGTCGAAATTGCAGGAGCATAATTTCGTATATGTA
>CAZUHQ010000202.1:0-3002 GCA_964620605.1 uncultured Thalassotalea sp. | reverse complement strand
TTATGCAGAAAAAGTGTTGGTGACTGTTTTTTAGCCGCTTATGCGTTTGCCCTGCGTTTGATAGTGTTTGCTCTGATGAAATGATTCCGGTAAATAAACATTGAGTTCAATTTGCTGTTGCAAAATCGCAGAATTAAATATCAGTTTTTGTCCTAAATTAATTACCGAGGATTTGGCCACCGCCAGTCCAAATTCTGACTTGTCACCGAGTGTCGATTGGGCAAAAGCGTTCCCCATGCTGAAAATGGTGCACAAGGTTAAACCCCATAATGCTAAAAAGTTGTGCAATCTATTCATTACCAATACTCCACAATTCTTTTCACTTTTAAACCGTCAAATTCAAAGACGCTAAAATGATATTCACTATTCGGGTTCCAGTGATTAGCATGCTGTAGCCTGCGAAGCGCTACTGCTTTGCGCCCAGGTATAAGTTCAACTATGGTGTAACGATCTTTTTTGAAGATATATCTACCCGCTTTGATAAATTTAATGGTATTGCTATATAGGTGTTCTTTGCTATAAACATTGCCATATTGCTCATGAACATAGACAAAATCGTCACTGAATAAATCAAATAGCGCTTTAGCGTCAGCCTCTGTTGAGCCATCCATCAACACTTTATTTTGCAAGTCGTTAACCTTGTATGCCTGCAAAATTAATTGCTCCTGGGTAGCAATAAATTCTTTTGCATCCTCAGCACTCGAAAAGCAGCTAAGCACAGCCAAAGCGCCAACAATTAACACATTTATTATTTTCATAGTATTCTCCTTTAGTGTTTATCGCAGCTTAGCGATTGCGCAGAGAATTCCTTGAAGTTTTGCTTAAAAAAAGCTGATTTTTTGCTGAAAGGCATTTAAGCCGTCGTTGAATGTTAATCTAACACATTGAGCACAAAGCATATTCATGCTGACACATCAAGATAGTTTTATGATAGGGTAAGCGGGAGGATTTAAGCACAATTGAGAATAACAACAATGAAGCGACAGTTTCATATCAACAGTTACTTTATCGACATAGACAAAAACCAGATCATCAACACTGCAAAAGACGTGCAAGATGCCGCGGTTAACCTTCCGCCAAAATCACTCGATGTATTACAAGTATTAATTGCAAACGCACCAAATGTTGTCAGTGTCGAAAGCATTATGGATAAAGTGTGGGGAAACACCGTTGTCTCTCCCAATTCAGTGCAACGTTGTATTGCCCAGCTGCGCAAAGCCATGGGTGATAACAGCAAGTTACAAAACATCATTAAAACCCATGCCAAAAAAGGCTATAGCCTGGAAGCGAATATCACCTCCCCTAATGAGCAAAAAGAAAGCTCTGGTATTGCATCTACATCAGATACCCTTGCCGAAGAAATAAAACCGCCAGTAGCTTGCACAGAATCACGCCAAACAGCCCCCAAAACCTTCAATATACCGACCGAGAAAAGTAGCGACTCACAAAGCTATCAAAATAATGACAAGGCAGAAATTAGCCAACAAGCATCAACCGTAAACGTTAATCAGGTATCAAACCAGGAAAGCGACGAAAATCATTGGCATCAGCGGCTGCTAAATCTAAAAGTACTTATCATAGTAGTGATACTGATATCACTGGTCATTAGCAGCTTTCGTTTATTACCATCTTCCACGTTCTCTGCCACCAGAAGCCTTGAATTCAATTCATTGACGCCAATTTTAGTCAGTGATGCAAAAGAAACTAACGCAAGCTATACCCCTGACGGTAGCGCCATTATTTTTCATCGTTTTGATGGTTTTTGTGCCAATAATCTTTGGCTTTATGACTTAAAGGATGCCAGCGAATATCAGCTAACCTTAAGTACGGGTTTTTATGGCAGCCACCAATTTACGCCGGATGGAAAAACACTCGCCTTTATGGCAAAAGAAACCTGTACAAACAACAATGCACCTGGCGAAAACGCACTAAATGAAAATGAGCATAATACCAACCAGGATTTAATAACCCGCCATTGCTGGAACCTGATGACCTTAAACCTTGAACAAGCACTATCTGCTCCGATGGAGCCGGAGGTTGCAGTCAGTTGTCATGATGGCGAATTATCAAACCCGATATGGCTAGACAATGGCAATATCGCGGTATTAAAGAAAAAAAATGAACGCTGGCAAATCGTCAAATATATGCCAGGTTCTCACGTTGAAAAAACATTGTACGCGCCTGATACGCTTAATATTTATCATCTCGGTCATTTGTCTGAAAATAATGAGCTGTTTGTTATCGGCATTAACGATACAGGAGAACATTTACTTCAGCGTTTAGATATACAAGGCAATGTCATTGCAAGCCATCCGATTGAGCGCAACGATGGATTACTTGCTGACCGAATGATCTACCCCTTTGAAGATCCCTTTAACCATCAACTCGCATTTTCCACCGGCAAAAACTTATTCTCACTTTTATTAAACGGCGAGACAAATAAGCTCACTCAGCTCCCCTACAACGACTTAAGCAATCACGCTTTCCATCCTAATGGTCGAAGCATTATTGCCACCCAGGGAAAGGTTGATCTTGATATTTCCAAGACTTCATTTAATGCACTTGCTTCACAACATCAACCAGATTTTAATCAGTTAGCGCACTTTAACGCCGTTCACCAACCATACAAAAGTTTGACGCGCTCTGCTCATGCTGAATTTGACGGCCGTTTTCAGCCAAACGGTGAGTTAATTGCGTTTATCAGTGACCGTAGCGGACAAGAACAAATTTGGTTAAAAAATGAGGCACACACTAGCCAGCTAACAGAATTTCCAATCGATACAATTATCGGCAGCATAGCCTGGAATCCACAGGGAAACAGCCTGATTGCTGCGGTAAACGGCCAACTCATTGAAATAGACATAGACAAAACGCAACATTTCATTGACCTGCCTAACCCAGTTAGCGAAATTTACCAATGGTTAAATGATGATAGTTTACTGATCAAAGTTAGAAGCCAGGGCGTGCTCAAAGTTGCTAAATATAACCTTACAACTAAGGAT
>CAZUHQ010000201.1:0-3130 GCA_964620605.1 uncultured Thalassotalea sp. | reverse complement strand
ACGGTCTCGGGGGGCACGCTGGTGGCCGCGAACGACTCGGCACTCGGAGCCAATACCGCCGACGCGGTGGTGAACACCGGCGGGACGATCAGCCTGGACGGCGGGGTGACCATCACCAAGACCACCGGGACGTTAACCCTCAACAGCAGCGGGGCCAGCGGCACGACCGGAGCGTTACACGCCGGAGGCGGCACCGGCACCAGCAGCCAGTGGATCGGCGACATCACCCTCACCGGCAACACCACCATCACCGCCGCGGACAACCTCCTGACAATCGGCGACGGCAGCACCGGCAGCGGCTTCAACGACGCCCTCAACCTCGGCAGCCACACCCTCACCCTGCACACCCCCGAAGCGGCCACCACCACCCCCATCTACGAACCCTTCCCCAGCTACGTCCTCGATGACAGCAACATCGTGGTCAACTCCATCATCTCCGGCACCGGCGGCATCAACAAAACCGGCCAAGGCACCGCCACCCTCATCTCCACCAACAAAAACACCTACACCGGCGATACCAACATCACCGGCGGCAAACTCATCGTCGACGGCTCCGGACTGTTCAACAGCCCCGTCATCTCCAGCACCAACGTCACCATCGGCAACTCCAGCAGCCCCGGAGCCGCCAATACCGTCATCCTCCAAATGGGCCAAAGCGCCACCTCCTCGGGCAACGGCTTCATCGGCACCTACGACTCCGGCACCCTCACGGCCAGCACCGCCATGACCATCTACGAAGACGGCCTCTTCGACATGAACGGCGGCAGCAACTCCCTCTCCGGCCTCACCCTGCAAGGAGGCCGCGTGACCGGCAGCCGCCCCCTCGACAGCCCCCTCTTAACCATCGCCGGAGACATCACCACCCTTGCCAGCGCCCAGACCGCCCTGATCGAAGAAGGTGAAGTCGGCATGTCCAAGAACGGCTTCACCCTCGACATCGCCGACGGAGCGGCTGCGACCGACCTGCAAATCGACTCCATCCTGCACAACGGCATCGGCTACACCGCCAGCCCCACCAGCACCATCATCAAAACCGGCGCGGGTAAACTCACCCTGACCGGCACCAACGACTACGTTGGCATCACCCAAGTCCAGCAAGGCATCCTCAACATCCAGAACAACGACGCCCTCGGCCAGGAAAGCGCCCCCCTTGGCAACACCGGCAACGGCACCGTCGTCTCCTCCGGAGCCCAACTCCAACTCGAAGGCGGGATCACCGTCGGCAAGGAAACCCTGACCCTCGCCGGCACCGGCATCTCCAATGACGGCGCCCTGCTTAACGAAGCCGGCGACAACACCTACAACGGCTACATCTACCTCGACGCCGACGCCCGGATCAACGCCAACGCCGGGACCACCCTGGACATCGCCAACACCGCCGGCGTCGACGCCAGCATCCTCAACGGCACCTCCGCGGGCAAGAACCTCACCGTCGGCGGCTCCGGCGACACCATCATCAACGGCGGCATCGGCAGCTTCGTCAACAACCTCACCAAAGACGGATCGGGCACCCTGACCCTCGCCGGACTCAACGGCTACGCCGGGGCGACCGACATCACCTCCGGAGCGGTCAAAGTGACCCACGACCAAGGCCTCTCCGGCACCGGGGCGACCGTCACCTCCGGAGCGGCCCTGCAGTTTGCGCAGGACGCGACCAATGCCGACATCGACGTCGTCGGCGTCGGTGCCACCATCAACGGCACCGGACTCTCCAACGGCGGAGCGATCCAAAACCTCACCGGCGACAACACCTACCTCGGCAACATCACCCTCGGCTCCAACTCCCGCATCACCGCCGATTCCGGCAGCTCCCTGGAAATGAACGGCAACCTCTCCGGCGCGGGCTTCGACCTGGACGCCGGCGGCGTGGGCGACACCACCTACAACGGTGCCATCTCCGGCACCGGCACCACGATCACCAAGACCGATGCGGGCACCGTGACCCTCGGGGGCACCACCGCCAACACCTACACCGGTGGACTCAACATCAACGAAGGCACCCTCAACTTCAACAAGACCGCCGGCGTCAACGCCCTTGCGGCCAACAGCACCATCACCATCGGGGACAACCTTGGGGCGGCCAACTCCGCCAACCTCGTCATCCAGGCTAACAACCAAATGCCCGACACCACCGACCTCGTGCTCAACTCCGACGGACGCATCCAAATGGGCACGGCGGAAGACGCCGTCAGCCAAATCTCCGGCACCGGTCAAATCGACGTGGGCTCCACCGGTCGACTCATTATCGGCGACGACAACAGCGACTCCACCTTTGATGGTTCCATCACCGGAGACGGCACTCTGGAGAAAAACGGCTCCGGCACCCTCGAACTGACCAGTGATATCAGCTACAACGGCACCCTCGAACTCGGTGGCGGCACCCTCAAACTCTCCGACATCGACCTGACCGTCGGCAACCTCGTCATCACCGCCGACACCACCATCGACTTCTCCGGCGTCTCCTCCACCCTCAACGTCGGCACCTTCAGCTTCCTGTCCACCAGCTACACCCTCAACATCATCAACTGGGAGCGCAACGTCGACTTCTTCTACTCCACGGCCTGGACCGGCGGCACCCAGGACACCACCGGCATCCTCCCCATGAACCAAGTCGTCTTCTCCGGCTTCACCGGGGACAACACCATCTGGACCTCCTTCGACGACGAAATCTACCCCGTCATCCCCGAACCCTCCACCTACGGCGCCATCTTCGCCGCCGCCTGCTCCGCCCTCTTCCTCTTCAAACGACTACGCAGCAAAAAGAGCGCCAGCCAAGAAACAGGCGTAGCCAAGTAGCAGAAATCTGCCCACACACACCTGCTACTCGCTCGACAGTGAGTATGGGTGCTTGTTTTGCTGATCGGCAACATGCCCGATTTTCGCGTTTTTTGTTCCCCGGCATCAGCCGAACCTGAAGTCATCAGCCTCTCTCCCGAAGAGTCCCATCATCTGGTGGCAGTCAATCGTGCTCGTCTTGGTGATACCATCGTCGCTTTTGATGGAAAAGGCAGCGAATGGATCTGTGAACTCTCATCGGAGGACAAAAACGCCGCCGTGCTGAAAGTGCGTTTCGCCCAGAAAACAAAACCACTGCCTTACGAGATCACCCTCGGTCAAGCTCTGCCCAAAG
>CAZUHQ010000200.1:0-3150 GCA_964620605.1 uncultured Thalassotalea sp. | reverse complement strand
TATTTAGGTGATCGGATTCAACCGAAATGACTGTACGGTTTCAGCGAAATACGCAGCCTGACCCGACTAATGCGTTCACTGATGGTTTGAATCATCTCCTGCAATACAATTTGCTGGCTATGATGCGGCAACACCAATTCGGTAAGCCAGCGTAGGTGTTGATTTGACCAATTGTCTTTGACTTTACTGGTGATGTTGTTGCGCAGGAAGAATCCTTTGAGCTGAAACTTGGCGTCTTTTAAATCCTTCATCGCCGTTTCTCTGGCGCGGGATAAATCTCGTATTGCTTCATCTTCGGCTTCTGGCACGTAAATCGTGGTCAGCTCTTCGGCTTTGAACAGTCTGGCCAGTTTAGCGGCATCACGCTTATCGGTTTTCACTCTGTCTCCGGCTTTTTTCGGAATAAGTGAAGGTGCTACTACATAACAGCAATGCCCCAGGGAAGTGAGTAGTCGGTAAATCCAGTAACCACAGGGGCCGGCTTCATAAATAAAGTGAAGCGTGGCTTTGGGGTATTTGGATTGACACTGGCGAGCGAATTTTACCAGTGCCGCCTTGGTGCAATTGATCCGCCCTAAGTCTTCAACTTTCGCGCCACGGTGGTCCTGTAACAACGCATTTTGAATAAAACTCTTATGGGTATCTAACCCAATGAATAATATGCTATCTTTGTTCATGCTAGCCTCCGCTATTTAGTTAAATACATATCGCAACTCGCGATGAGCAAACTAATTATGGCTCTGGCTTTGCTAACCCACGAAACTGGAGGCTAGCACCTCGTGGGGAGTCATTGTGTCTAAACCGCATGTCAATGTTTGGTTGTAATCTGACACCCCTGAGGTTACAATTAAATCATGATTAAAAACTTCATACATAAAGGTCTTCGTAAGTTTTATGCTTCAGGCAGCACCGCGGGGATACAAAAAAAGCACGAAAAGAAACTACGCCTTATTCTAGCTAACTTAGATCAAGCGGAAGAGGCTGATGATATGGATCTTCCCGGTTTATTCATGCACCAACTCAAAGGTGACAGGAAAGATATTTGGTCTGTTCGGGTAAGCGGAAATTGGCGTATAACATATAGGTTTACTGGACGAGATGTCGAAATAGTAAATTATGAGGATTACCACTAATGGCTATGTTTAATCCCGCACATCCGGGAGAAATATTAAAAGAGTTAGTGATCGACTCTTTAGAGTTAACGATCACAGATGTTGCAAAGCACCTTGATGTTAGTCGTAAAACTTTATCTAAAGTTTTAAATGCTAAAGGCTCTGTAACTCCTGAAATGGCTGTTCGCCTTGAGTTAGCATTTGGAAAGCCATCTGCAGATCATTGGCTTCGTTTACAAAATGCTTATGACTTATGGCAAACAAGGCAAGAACAAAGTTCACTGCATGTTTCTCCATATAATTTTCAAGTGGCGTAATGCGGCTTAACAAGTTGCTCAAACGGAAAATTTACAGTTGGCTGTTTTTCGTTCCTTAAACATTATAGCCAACCATTATTTTCCGCTTAGCAAAGCGTTGTACGTGCCGGGCGTAGCCCGGGGAATAATAAGGCCCAGGTTTTCAACTACAGGCCGCGATGGTCCTTTAACAACGCATTTTGAATGAATGTCTTATGGGTAAAGAAAAGTATGCTATCTTTGTTGATGCTAGCCTTCTAATTGAGTTAATGACATATCGCAACTTGCGATGAACAAACTAATTATGGCTCTGGCTTTGCTAACCCACGAACATGGAGGCTAGCGCCTCATGGGGAGTCATTATGTCTATATTTTTTATCGAATCATGGAGTTTTAAAATAGTATGGAAGCCAACTTAAAAATCATTGAAGCTTTAGCTAACGGTATAAATCCACAAACAGGTGAAGTTTTACCTAATGAATCCCCTTACAATTGCCCTGATACTATCAGAGCTTTATTTGCCGTATTGGACTTTATAAAAAATCCACCTAAAAAGCACCCTAAAGTTAAAAAGACTCTTGAGCAAAAACAGGCTGAAAATCTAGAAGGTGGTTTGCCGAAAAATGCTGGTTTACCTTGGAGCGAAGAGCAAAAAAATGATGTGGCAGAGCAGTTTAAAAGTGGTAAATTAGTCTCTGTTCTCGCTAATGAGTTTGGACGTACAAATGGTGCAATTACCTCTGAACTCAAAAAACAAGGTCTAATAGAAGAGTAAGCAGCATATACAAGCGTATTGGTATGGCCGTTCTTGAAATTGTTACAGATAACTTAGCTATGCTTTCCAAACTATATGTTTTACCTAGTTCTTAAGGAAAAGGCGTCGCATTAGATTTATACCAAATTGTGCTAAATTATGTAAAAACAATAGCTTCAAAAAATTAAATTTATCTGTTTACTCTGGCAATGAAAAAGCAAAATCATTTTATAAAAAAAACAAGGTTTTACATTCCATATGGAATGTGATTTCCTTATGGAAACTGAATTACATAAAGATCATATTTTGAGTTGTCAGTTGTATACAAGTCATTACAGAAAGACTCGTCACGGCTTGCTCGAGCTCCTTCGTCGCCAAAGTTTAGCAAGCATTACTTCGCCGTTTAACGCGGCGTTATATTTCAGGAGTATCGGAAAATTAAGTACCTTTGGATACTAATATTTGCAGTTGTTTTAGTTTGGTCAGGAATAAATCCGAAAGATCAATTTACCTGGTTTCTTGAAGTAGCGCCAGCCGTGATTGGTGGAATCTTATTGGCTCTCACTTACAATTCTTTTCGCCTTACCCCGTTGCTATATTTCTTTATTCTTTCTCATTGTATTGTTCTTATGGTGGGGGGTCACTACACCTACGCAGAAGTACCGTTGTTTGACGGGTTATTCGGTGCTGAAAGAAAAAACTACGACAAAGTGGGGCACTTTTTTCAGGGGTTTGTTCCCGCTTTGTTGGCTAGAGAAATACTAATACGTAAATCCGTTGTGAATGGCAACTTTTGGCGCAGTATTATTATTATTTCAATTTGCTTAGCGTTTAGTGCATTCTACGAGCTTATTGAATGGTGGGTTGCTCTAGCAACAGGAGAGGACGCAGAAGCATTTTTGGGAACACAGGGTTATGTTTGGGATACTCAATCTGATATGGGGTTGGCATTGCTTGGTGCTATATGTTCATTACTTGTATTGTCCGT
>CAZUHQ010000199.1:0-3162 GCA_964620605.1 uncultured Thalassotalea sp. | reverse complement strand
CCTCACTGCGTTCGTTATTTTAGCCAACAATTAAAAGCCCCTGAATGGGGCGTTAGCAGTCTTTATCTTTTAGTGGTAAAAACAGGGATTGGTGTTTAATAAATAAAATGAATTTTCAATTCTAGCAATTTATCGTTAAATCCATTTCATGAATTCAACTTAATTTATTATTTTCTTATCGCTTCTTTTTAAGTAAGGTAAAGTCTTAAAAAATTCAGCAGTTTAAAAGTAGCTAAAGCGGTAAACCGCGAAAGTAGGGCATAAACTGCTAACAAGGCAATCAAACGGACTTTAAACAGTTGGCTGTTTTCACTTCGTTCAACATTTTAGCCAACAATTTAAAGCCGCTTATTGTGGCGTTAGGTGAGTAATGGAGTATTCAGCAAATCTATGAATAAGGCAGATCGAGAAATACTGAAAATTTTAAGAAATGTATTTCAATTGAAACGAGTGCGTCCTATGGAATCGGATCACAATATGCGACTGTGGATTATTCGTAGTGCTTTTCTAGTATCTATTATTGGACTTGCATCCCGAATATTCTCGGAATTTATGGGGCGTGAAATTTCTGCTGAATATTCCGCAATGATAAATACGCCAATAGCATTTTTCTTTACGGTTTTATTTATCCACATAAACAACGAAATTAAGGATACGAGTATAATTATTTTCGTATTAACATGGGTTGCGCTAATGGTTAGTTTATATGTTTAGTGACTAACTCACCTAACAAGCGCATTAAGCACGGGACTGCTAACAGTTTGCTCGGTTCCGCTTCGCTTCACATTTTAGCAAACTATTATCAGCCCCTTATGCGGGCGTTATATTTGCGGGAGTAGGAATCAACATTGAAGCAACTTTTTAAATATTTGCCCGAGCCAAGAAACCTCTTTTCGGAAGGCTTTATCAGATTATCTCAACCTGTTGTTCTCAATGATCCATTTGAGGCGTCATTTTGTGCTCAAAGTTTGAATGAGCTGGCATCTCATTTTGATGAACCAATGGCACAAGACTCTGAATATGGGAATATCAGTTTTTCTCAGTACATAGAAATGAGAATGCATAATATAGGTGTAATAAGCCTAACTGAAAATAAAGAACATCTGTTAATGTGGGCACACTACGCAAATGAGCATAAAGGTGTTGTTGCTGGAATATCTCATTTGCCAATGTTTGGTTCTATTTTCCAAAACCTTTTCAGAGCAGACACTTTAATAAACTCTTCGTGGTGCGAAGAATATTCGCCTTTTGATGGTATTCCTAAACCAGTTTCATACAGAAAGGGACTGCGCTATAGAAATGACAAATTTGATTATGATTATTCAAATATAAGTGTGGAAGGTGCAGATCGCATATTGTATGAAGTATTTATGCAAAAAAGTGACGAGTGGATTTACGAACAAGAGCATAGAGTTGTATTACGGTTGGAACAATCCGATCGAGTTATTATTGAAAATATCGATCTAATACAAAATGAAGCTATAAAAAATAAAGTTAAGTCGGCAGATTATTGTCAAATTGATTCAGCGAATAACTATTTTACGATTGATTTGTTCAAGATTGATGACGAATCAATACGAGTTGCGATTGCCATGGAATTAGCAAAGCTAAGCCACAACCCAAACACGATATATTTAATGAAACTAAATCCCAGTTGTATAAACAATTGTTTACTTGGATTAAAGTCTCCTTTTGACAAAGCCTCTGTACAAGGCGCGTATGCTACGTCAGTTGGATATTTAGATGTTTGGGAAGCTATAAAAAATAATGATTACTACAGCCTTGAGTTTAAGCAAATATAACAAGGCCTTTAAGCGGAACAAAAACAGTTGGCTTTGTTTCGTGCCTCAACAAGTGTAGCCAACAATTTTTGTCCGCTTAAGGCGGCGTTATATGCCTTTTATAGCTTGTTGACATACTCCGGCATTGCCGTATACTTTCTGCATGATATTTATCGAAACAAGTATATTCACAAAAGTGCTCCCTAGTTATCTTTCAGATGATGACTATCGTGGGTTGCAATCTTATCTTCTACAAAAACCGGATGCTGGAGATATTGTCAGGGGCTCTGGAGGTGTTAGAAAAGTGCGGTGGGCTCCTTCTGGTAAAGGCAAAAGTGGTGGAGTTCGTGCGATATATTACTGGAAAAAATCAGAACATGAAATTTGGATGCTTACTATGTACAGTAAATCCGAGCGTGCAACGATTGCATCCCATGTTCTAAAACAAATCGCGGAGGCAATAGATCATGAATAATCGAGATATAGGTCTAGAGATTCTAAATGGCTTAAATGAAATTAAAAAATTTAAGCAAGGTGAAGTTTCTTTAAAAACAAGCGAGTTATCTGAACCGTCAGAGCCAAAAGTTATTCGCTTACAGCTTAAATTAACTCAGTCAGCTTTTGCTGGATTACTTGGTGTTAGTATGCGGACGCTTCAAGACTGGGAGCAAGGTAGAAGATCTCCGCAGGGGCCAGCTATAGCATTGCTACGTATAGCTGAACAACATCCAGAAGTGTTTGCAGATCTTCACTAACAAGCATATAACAAGCAAATTAACTAGGACTTAAAACAGTTTACTGTTTTTCGTTCCTCAAAATTTTAGCAAACAATTTTAAGCCTGTTATTTGGGCGTTAGGTATACGAAATAAGCATGGAGCAAAGTTGATGACAAGGATGCATAAAATTATTATTGCTATTGTCGTAGTACAATTTTTCGCAATGTATTTCCTTTTCAATTATGACTCTAAAAAGTATTTTGAACTTCTTTCAAACGAATCTGGTGAAACGATTAGTTTCATAAATATTTACCCTGATTATCATAGTTATGACAATCAAATAAAGTCAGGGCTTAAAACAATAAAAGATCCTGCTAAATTCAATTTATTACTTAGTTGTATAAATAATGGTCAAAGTGTCCCTCGGATAGAGGGAGAATTACTACAAAAAGAACTTGTGGCGGTTATCTCTACTGTTTCAAAATCTCAATATGCCATGCAAGTAAACTTTTCAAAGTCTGGTGTTGGCTTTTTAGGTAAGTTTTATAATTACTATAATTTTGAAACAGGTACAGTGATTTCTCATAATTCAAAGTCAATTAAATCACAATGCTTATACGATTGGTTTTATTCCGTAAAATCAATTAACGAGAGTTCGGTACAC
>CAZUHQ010000198.1:0-3252 GCA_964620605.1 uncultured Thalassotalea sp. | reverse complement strand
GTGAGCTAAATGTGCCACAGATTGTCGTTGCTGATACGCATAAAGCGCTCGGGCAAATCGCCGCTTATGTGAAAGCGCAAGTTGCGCCAAAAACTGTCGCGATAACCGGCAGCAGCGGTAAAACCACAGTGAAAGAAATGACCGCCGCTATTTTAGCGCGTCTTGGCAAGGTACTGGCGACCCAGGGCAATTTTAACAACGATATTGGCGTGCCGTTAACTTTGCTGCGTCTTGAGCCTGAGCATGATTTTGCTGTCGTTGAACTTGGTGCTAATCATATGGGAGAAATTGCCTATACCTCGGCGTTAGTGCAGCCGGATGTCGCAGTGATCAACAATATTGCTGCGGCTCATCTGGAAGGTTTTGGCGATTTATGCGGTGTTGCCCGTGCCAAAGGTGAAATTTTTGAAGGCTTAAAGCCTGACGGCGTTGCGCTTTATAACCAGGATTGCAAGCTGGCGAATAAATGGCAATGGCGTTTAGCGGATAAGACTGTCCGTCGTTTTTCCTGCTTTAATGCCACCGATTGCTATAGCGAAGATGTTATTTTAGATGATAACGGTTGCGCCAGTTTTACTCTAAAAACTTACGCGGGTGAGTGTTTTATCGAACTCAGTGTGCCAGGGCGTCATAACGTTTGTAATGCGGTGGCAGCGGCGGCGATTGCGCTGGAATTTGGCGCATCACTGGATGATATTCGCTTAGGGCTGGCAGAAATGACGCCGGTTAAAGGGCGTTTAAACCTGCATCATCTGCAAAACGATTTTAAATTGGTTGATGATACTTATAACGCGAATGTTGAGTCGATTAAAGCCGCAACCGATCTACTGGCAAGTTATCCTGGACGTAAGGTACTGATTTTAGGTGATATGGGCGAACTCGGCTCCGAAGCGCGTAGTTATCATCAGGAAGTTGGTGAATATGCCGCAGCCAGAGAAATAGATGATTTGCTAACTCTAGGAGTGCTTAGTCAAAATACTGCCGATGCGTTTTCGGCGGCTAATGGTCGGGGGCAGCACTTTAGTGAACGTGATAAATTGCTGGCTCGATTACAAGAATTATTGGCAGACGAACAACAGCAAATTTCCATTTTAGTGAAAGGCTCACGCAGTGCTCATATGGAATATGTGGTCAATGACATTATTCGTTGGCAGGAAATGCTAACCAAGCAAGCGGGGGCAATGTAATGTTACTTTGGCTTGGTGAATACCTGACCCAATATTTTAGTGCTTTTAATGTGTTTTCTTACTTAACGTTTCGGGCCATTGTTTCGACGTTAACTGCGCTTGGTTTATCGCTGTATTTTGGTCCGAAACTAATTCGTGCTTTGCAAAAAATGCAGATTGGTCAAACAGTGCGTGATGATGGTCCACAAAGCCATTTATCAAAATCCGGCACGCCAACCATGGGCGGCATTCTAATTTTAGCGTCGATTGTTTCTAGCGTGCTGCTGTGGGGCGATTTAAGTAATCAGTATGTCTGGGTGGTGCTGTTTGTTATCGTCAGTTTCGGCATTATCGGTTTTGTCGATGATTATCGCAAAGTGATCCGTAAAGACTCGAATGGTTTGATCGCGCGCTGGAAATATTTCTGGCAGACGATTATCGGTATTTCGACCGCATTTTTTCTTTATTCTCTTGCGCAAAGCCCACAGGAAACTTCATTAATTATTCCGTTTGTCAAAGGTGTCTTGCCTCAGCTTGGCCTATTTTACGTGCTGATGACCTATTTTGTCATCGTCGGTACCAGTAACGCGGTTAATTTAACTGATGGTCTGGATGGCCTGGCGATAGTGCCAACCATTATGGTCGCTGGTGCGTTTGCAGTGTTTGCCTATGTGACAGGTAATGTGAATTTTTCCGCGTATTTAAATATTCCCCATATTGCGATGACCAGTGAGTTAGTGGTGGTGTGTACTGCCATTGTTGGTGCTGGCATCGGCTTTTTATGGTTTAACACATATCCGGCGTTAGTATTTATGGGGGATGTTGGCTCATTAGCGCTGGGCGCAGCATTAGGGGTAATTGCGGTTTTAGTCAGACAAGAGCTCGTGCTGTTTATTATGGGCGGTGTTTTCGTCATGGAAACCGTATCGGTGATTTTACAAGTTGGTTCTTACAAATTACGCGGACAGCGAATTTTTCGCATGGCGCCGATTCACCATCATTATGAATTAAAGGGCTGGCCTGAGCCACGGGTGATCGTCAGGTTCTGGATTATTTCTTTAGTGCTGGTACTGGTAGGTTTAGCGACCTTAAAACTGAGATAAGAGACAGTAAAAGATGAAGTTAACGCGAGTGATCGCTGAGTTGAAAAGCAAACGCATTTTAGTGTTAGGCGCTGGCCTGACAGGAATGTCGTGCGTGAAGTTTTTAGCTCGGCATCAAATAAATTGTCAGGTCAATGACAACCGCGTTAATGCTGTAGATGCTAAAGCTTTTACGGCAAGTTATCCAAATTGTCAGCTGGCATTGGGGGTGTGGGATGAAAACATGATCCGCAGTGCCGAGTTGATTATTGCCAGCCCAGGTATAGATCTGGACGCAGAAGGCATTAAAGCATTAATCAATGAAAATGCCGAGCTGATTGGCGATGTAGAACTGTTCTGCCGGCTAACAGATAAACCGATATTAGCGGTTACCGGCTCTAATGGAAAATCGACTGTGGTATCACTATTGGCATACCTTGGTCGTCAACTGGGTTTTAATATCGGTCTCGGCGGCAATATCGGCACGCCGGTGTTAGAACAGCTTGCCGATGACATTGACTATTATGTACTGGAGCTGTCGAGCTTTCAGTTAGAAACCATAACAAGCATGAAGGCAGTGGCGGCAACGGTATTAAATGTCAGTGACGATCATCTAGATCGCCATAAAACGCTAGCCAATTACAGCCAAATCAAACAGAAAATCTATGGTTTTGCTGAAACCGCGGTGATCAACAGGGATCAACCGTTCAGCTTCAGCAAAGTGGATAAAAGCCAGCAACAAATTTCATTCGGCAGCGAGCAGGCAAGTAACGGCAATTTTGGCCTGTTAACTCAAGTTAAAATCCATAATGAGTCTCAAGACAATCAATTGTTTTTAGCATTTGGTGAGCAACCATTGATTGCGCTGGCGCACTTACCGCTAGCGGGTATTCACAATGCACTTAATTACTTAGCGGTATTAGCACTTGGATATAGTGCTGGCTGGCCGCTGGCTAAAATGGTGGATGGGTTAGCAGGGTTTAGCGGTTTGCCGCATCGCTGTC
>CAZUHQ010000197.1:0-3331 GCA_964620605.1 uncultured Thalassotalea sp. | reverse complement strand
TCAAGGGTCTGCCATAGCAACAGCAATTGGCGAAATGAAATTTGCCCGGTCAGCTCAAATTTCTTAATGGTGGCCGCAGGTACGCAGCTTCGCTCAGCCAACGCAGCTCGTGACAACTTCGCTTGGTGGCGTAATTCACGTAAATAAGCCGCATAGGCTTGGCTTACATCAGTATCATCAAGTAGGGTAAAATTCATCCGCAAAGATCAAATGGATACAGTTATATCCATTATAGCGAAATAAAACAAAAAGTGGATATTATTGTATCCATTATTGTGTAAGGTGTTGAAAAAATCACTCGATAAAGCCTTTCAAAACTGCTATTTTTATCTCTAACAGCAGCGTAAAAACGACACTGCTTTTCCAGAGTCATAGCCAAGAAGCGCCACTAAGATTTAGTAAAACCCATAGGCAAATGGTGGGCAAACAGGCATTTTGAACGGTTTCTTTTCGATAATTTATTGAGTTTATTAAGTTCTAAACCGCTACTCAATGAGCAAATAAAATATCGAGTGATGCTCGGTATGGTTGATAAGTGCCTTCAATGTATTGATTTATAATCAATTTGTAAAGCCGTATAGTTCGCACCTATCCATGGTTACCCACCGAAATCCATCCCTTATTGGTGGGTGACCTGGTGGGTGGGTATTTACAATAGACCTAGTGGTGAAATCGATTTATTCAAGTACAGTAAATATCTTGGCTAATTCTCTAGCGGTGAACTTCTCATCTGGGTTATCACCAAGCGTATCAATGATTATTTTAGGGCGACTTGTCATATTTTCCTCGATAATTCAACGTTTCATATTGACGCTAGCGCCACTTTCAATAATAATAAGCAGCAAGTGGATTGAGCATTCTCGGTCGGCGCTACAGCCTCGGTGGTATCATCGGGGCTTTTCGCTTTTTGGCGTTGGATAAATTTTCATACCAATCCCTTTAAAATTTTCTCCTAACTTATCTCTACCGCCATCACAAAAAAACTTCTCCTTTAAAACGTCAAATGCTCTATTAGGTTGCTCTGGTTTCAATGTGTGCAAGCCAATTGGTCTAGCAACCAAATCTGCTAACTGAAGCCCTGAAGACATCACTTTTTTATCAGAGAATATGATTTCAAACGGTAAATCTTGTTTTAATCGATTATTGCCGTCGCAAATACGTCTAAACTCAAGCTCTAATTCGTTGTCTTCTTTATTACCTCTACACTCAACTACTATATGTGTTTTTTTATCTTGCTGTTCTTTTTCTGATAAAAACTCTGTTAGCGACTCCATGCACATACCAAGGGCAATGTGATAAGCATTTTCATCAGGGTTTAACCGCTTAATTTCTCGCTTATCAATGGTTGCGCTAATAAGAATAAAATTACTGAATTCTATTATTTCAGTTAATTGATCAACAAAATGCGTTTGCAATTTTCTATTATTGAGAATTCTAAACGCATTTTTACGGCGGCGAATTTCGTTCTCATGGAGGACAATTTGATCATGACCAAAATGATTAAATTTAAATTTCTCTAACGCTGGAACGACTACCTCACTGTAATGGCGCTTATGAAAAACACAAAAAGCTAATACAAATATTGGATAATTTTCATCTATGCTTTGTAAGCTGTGATCGCCAGATTCATCAACATAGACAATGTACTTAGAGTGTTCGGACTCTTCTAATGGCTCTGGTTGATGTTGTTGTACCTTTTCAATATTTGATAGCTCAAATTCAAATAATGGCAATTCTTGCTGCACAGCTTGGCGATCTTTTGTCATTTCACTAACTCCCCATGACTAAATTGTCTGGAACAATTTAGGGCAGCCGAAGGCTGGCGCGAAGCGACAAAAACAAGGACGTTTTTGACAAAGGCTTTTGTTGCCAACATCACAATAGCTCTCCTCTAAAAGCCTTGGCTAAAATTGATTGCGTGAGTTTGTCTAATCGAGCTTTGGCGGCGTTATATTGTTTTTCTACCGTGTTTGCGTGTTCAAATAATTCTCCAACTTTACTTATTATCTCCACTTGTTCATCCAAAGGTGGTAATGGTATGGGAAAGTTCTTAAACATAGCTATATCAATTCTCAAGCGAGTTGCACCAAAAGCAAGATCTCTAACCATATCCTTACAATTAGGCGAATTAAAAAA
Organism: uncultured Thalassotalea sp.; assembly: GCA_964620605.1. Taxonomy (GTDB): domain Bacteria; phylum Pseudomonadota; class Gammaproteobacteria; order Enterobacterales; family Alteromonadaceae; genus Thalassotalea_E. The sequence goes on along the minus strand of CAZUHQ010000197.1, from coordinate 1,195 downwards.
CGCTTGTAAGTATTCAGTTAATGCAACTCGTGAATCAACAGACATTTTTAAAACGTCCGGCGTTACCATTGCTGTACCTGCATCTCTTGGATAAATACACGCTTCACCAGGGGGATCGCCCAGTTTCGTCACTAATAACTCACCACCAAAAACACTGTACTCTTGATGTAACTCTTGCCAAACCTTTTTATCCATAAAGTTTGGCTTATTTTGGTTAAAGCCATTTTCCTTAACATGTCTAAGGAAAATGATCGGAACACCTACATCTCTAAAATCTTTAGCTTTAAAAATTGTTCCAAAAGGGCCTGCACAAATTGCGTTGGAGTTGTCTTCTGCTAGCTTATGATTAGATATCCAAGCCCAATTCGTTGGAAGCTTATATAAATTTAAGTCTTTGTCCCAACCTTTTTTTGTACGAACTTTTAACTTGCCTTCTTTAGAATTCTGAATGCTATCAACAAAAGGTGAAATATCGTTAGTTTCATTTTCCTCACGCCAGTCTTTGGTGAGTTCGCCGGAAGTAGCGGCGGCAAGGACGGATTGGCGGAAGCGCTTTAGGATGGTTGGGGTTTTTTCGAGGCGTGCTTGTGCTGCTTCAACTTTGGCGAATACCGAATCCAGTTTATCTGCAATGCGCTTTTGGTCATCTTTTGAAGAAGGTAAGCGAATAGGAGCCGCTGAATACTTTGTTTTATTAATTATTGCAACAGTAGTAGCTGAAGCTTCATTTTCCATCCACTCTCGAATTGTTCGCAGATAATGAAATAAATACTTCGGCTCAACTTTCTCGTTAGGAATAGCTGTATTAATCTGTTGATTAGTCGCTGACTTTTCTTTTGTAATTGCAACTCTTCCAAGGTTACCAATACAAGTTACTGTAATGGAGTCCTTCGGAATGCTAGGAACTAACTCAGCACCTTTTTCGGTTATGGTCTCAACAGTTGAATTTATATAACCTTGGTTAAGAATATCCCCAGGTTTGATAAAAGGAATATTGCCGCCAAAATTATCTTTGTCTTTTTTACTAGGAGTTTTACCCGTTACGATCTTTGATATTGAATCAAGTCTGACTTCACTCCAACCTTGAGGCAACTGACTCATGCCACAACCTCATCCGATTCTTCAGCAGCATCTAGCTCTACTAAAATAGACTGTAAATCGGTTATCGCTCCAGCTAGCTCTTCTATCGCTTCAT
>CAZUHQ010000196.1:0-3349 GCA_964620605.1 uncultured Thalassotalea sp. | reverse complement strand
GCTCAATTAAATGGTCAACAAATAATTTAGCGGCTTTCATTGGGCCAACCGTATGTGAGCTGGAAGGGCCAATACCGATAGAAAACATATCAAATACACTAATCATGGATAAAACCTGAATTAATAATTGCATTAAATGCAATATGTAAAATTATCTTCGGTAATGATACCTGAAAGTTATCATGCGGATAAACAATTTTATTGTATATTATAGATGTTAATTGTTGAGCTGGCAGTTAATCGCTAATTAACTGAGCTAAATCCTTTAAAATGGCGGCGGTCGCGCCCCAGATGTTGTAATCTTGGTAGGGCATAAAATGTACCTGATGATTGCCAGTTGTATGGTTAACATTAATAGCAATGTGGGTGTCGCTATTGAGAAAATGCCGTAATGGCACCTGAAATATTTCTGCGACTTCATTGCTGTCGAGTTGATAATTCACTGGCTGATTTAATATCGCCACCACTGGTGTAATACTAAAACCACTAATCGTTTGGTAGGGGTGGAGTTGACCTATCACTGAGATCTTATCTGCTGTCAGGCCAATTTCTTCCTGCGCCTCTCTTAATGCGGTGTCAATAAAACTGTTATCTCTGGGTTCGACTTTGCCACCGGGAAAGCTGATTTGTCCGCCGTGGTGTTTTAAATGGCTGGCTCTTCGGGTTAATAGTACTTCTAGTTTGCTATTTTGTTCCACTAAAGTGATCAGTACTGCTGATTGTGTTAAATGCGCTGGTTGGCGAAGTAAATGCTTTTGTTGCTCACTCGCCAGTAGTGGACTCAATTGAAATTTATGTAAAAATTCATCTTTAGTCATCTATTTACAGCCGTTGTCGCAAGTAAAAGTTATGATTGATTTAGCTTAGTCAGTACCGGCAAAATTTTATTTACTTTATCCAGACTTTCCTGATATTCCGCATCGACATTTGAATCAGCCACTATGCCGCCGCCAGCCCAGCAGTGGATATTGTGATTTTCACACACTAAAGTACGTATGGTGATGCTGGTATCCATATTGCCGCAGGCAGAAAAATAACCGATAGAACCACAATAAATGCTTCTGCGCTGTGGTTCAAGCTCATCAATAATTTCCATTGCCCGAATTTTCGGCGCGCCGGTAATTGAGCCACCGGGAAATGCCCCGCGTAGCAGATCATAAGCACTGAATTCCTGCTCAAGCTCGCCTTCCACAGTACTGACTAAGTGGTGCACCGCAGGAAAGCTTTCAATGTCGAATAGCTTCGGCACTTTGACCGAGCCCGGTAAACAGACCTTGCTGATATCGTTACGCAAGAGATCGACAATCATCAGGTTTTCCGCTTTATCCTTGGTGGACTGGCTTAACAATTTTGCATTTTGCTGATCTTCAACTGGGTCTGTACTTCTGACCATAGTGCCTTTGATTGGTTTACTTTGTACCTTGTGCTTGGCAAGCAATAAAAAGCGCTCTGGTGAAATACTTAAAATTGAAAGCGTTGGCAAACGAATAAAAGCAGAAAATGGTGCCTGGTTTTTTTCCCTAAGTGCCAGGTAGGCTTGAAATTCATCCCCCTGATAATGGCTGCTAAAACGCTGGGTCAGATTGATTTGATAGCAATCACCGGATAATAAATATGCCTGAATCTGCTGAAATTTCTGCTGGTAACTCTGCTTGGTGAGGTTTGCTTGCCAGGGGTGGGTTAGCCTAAATGCCGTGCCAGCTTCTAATGATCGATTTACTGTCTCGAATAAGCATTGCTCGATTTGTTGGCGCTGCTGCTTATGGCATATCAGAGAGTATTGCCGAGTGTGATTATCAAAAACTATCGCCTGGTGATAAATACCCATCGCCATTTCCGGCATCTCGATGTCGCGGCTGGCCTGATTTGGCAGTTGTTCAAAACGTCTGCCCAGATCATAACTGCAATAACCGACAGCGCCACTAATAAAAGGCAATTCGCTTGGTTCAATAGTGATATCGGCAAAGTTTTTTGCCTGGACTTGCTCCAATAACGCCAGTGGATCGGCATCACAGGTATCGTTTTTGATGCAGTTACTATTTTCATCAAAATAGCAAACTTCTGTTTGTTCACCTGTGGTCACTAGGGTGACTTTAGGCTGCCACACTATAATGTCATAACGGCTGTCGATATGTTGACTGTGGCAGGAATCCAGCCACATTGCCCAGGGCACATTGGCAAAGTGAGCAAACAATTCACTGGCCTTGATGTTATGACTAAAGTGTAAAGGTTTAGCCTGAATAATTGCGTTAGTATGTTGCAGCAAATTTGTTACCTAATCGTCTTACGGGTAGAGCTTTATAGTGGCGAGCCGTTGTTAAGCAGGGTATCATATCGGCAAAAATATAACTTTCAACATTTTCGCCATAGCCAGCGTGAAATTGTTTGAAAGCGGCAACTAAAATGAAAGGGCAATCATGGCTATTATTAAACAGCAAGACTTAATCGACAGTATTGCAGATGCATTGCATTACATTTCTTATTATCACCCATTAGATTTTATCCAGGCGCTGGAAAAAGCGTATCACAAGGAAGAAAGCCAGGCGGCAAAAGATGCGATTGCCCAGATCCTGATCAATTCCCGGATGTCGGCGCATGGTAAGCGTCCTATCTGTCAGGATACCGGTATTGTCACTTGCTTTGTTAAAGTCGGCATGGCGGTACAATGGGATAAAACCGATATGACAGTGCAGCAAATGGTAGATGAAGGCACACGTCGCGCCTATATGAACCCGGATAATCCGCTGCGCGCCTCGATTGTTGCCGATCCTACCGGTGCCAGGAAAAATACCAAAGACAATACCCCGGCGGTTGTGCATATCGAAATAGTAGCGGGTGATGAGATTGAAGTGATGATCGCGGCCAAAGGCGGCGGTAGTGAAAATAAAACCAAGATGGTAATGTTAAACCCAAGTGATTCGATTGCCGACTGGGTAGTGAAAACCTTACCAACTATGGGAGCTGGCTGGTGTCCGCCGGGTATGCTCGGCATAGGGGTTGGTGGTACTGCGGAAAAAGCAGCGGTATTGGCAAAAGAAAGCTTAATGGATCCTGTAGATATTCAGGAGTTACTTGACCGTGGCCCACAAAACGCCGAAGAAGAGCTACGTTTGGAAATTTATGAGCGAGTCAATAAATTAGGTATTGGTGCCCAGGGCTTAGGCGGTTTAACAACGGTAGTAGATGTTAAAATTAACTCAGCGCCAACTCATGCGGCATCAAAACCTGTAGTGATGATCCCAAATTGCGCGGCGACTCGTCATGTCCATTTCCACCTTGATGGTTCAGGGCCGGTAGATTTAACGCCGCCTAAACTAGAAGAATGGCCGGAAATCACCTGGGAAGTCGG
>CAZUHQ010000195.1:0-3366 GCA_964620605.1 uncultured Thalassotalea sp. | reverse complement strand
AACAGCCAACAAATCACTTCACAGAACGAACACTATGAAGCGGGTTCTGAAGGTAGTTTAAATACTTGGTACGGTGCTGCTTACTCATGGCAAACACCTCGTTACATTCGTCTTGGTTTAGAAGCTCGCTTCTAATAAGCACCTAATGAATTAAACTCTGGACAAAGCAAAGGCCAGCAACTTAAGTTGCTGGCCTTTTTATTTTGAGCGATATATTTAAATCGCAATAATGCAATTGTCCTATCGACTACTAATTACGATAAATCGTCTGAATCAAATGATAGCCAAATTTAGTTTTTACCGGCCCATGTACTTTTAGCACTGCTTTCTTAAACACGACATCATCAAACGCTTTGACCATTTGCCCGCTTTTAAATTCGCCTAGGTCGCCACCTTTTTTACCCGATGGACAAATAGAAAACTTTTTCGCCAGCTGACCGAAGTCAGCGCCTTTATTTAATTTTTCTAACAATTCTTTCGCCAGTTTTTCCTGTTTCACCAGAATATGCCGCGCACATGCCGTTGCCATGTATTTACCTCAATATCTTTATTCTGGCTTTATTGTAATAGAAATGAATTAAAAATTATCAATAAACTATCTATAAACTAAGAGGTCGGATTTACTTTAATGCGTAAATAGACATAAAATGTCAAAAATAATTTTTAATAGAGAGATTGACATGTCAACGATTGAGCATTTATTTAAAAAAAACCGTGCCTGGGCTGAACAAATCAATCAGGAAGATCCTGGCTTTTTTGATACCCTGGCTCAACAACAAAAGCCCGAATATTTATGGATCGGCTGTTCTGACTCTCGGGTACCTGCCAATGAACTGCTCGGCATGCTACCGGGTGAAGTTTTTGTTCATCGCAATATTGCCAACCAGGTGATTCATACCGACCTTAATTGCCTGTCGGTGATTCAATTCGCCGTTGATTATTTAAAGGTCAAGCACATCATTGTTTGTGGTCACTACGGCTGTGGAGGGGTATTAGCTTCTATGGATAATGACAGTTATGGCCTAATTGATAACTGGCTACGCCATATTAAAGATGTTCATCGTTTTCATAAAGAAAAACTCGATGTCATCAGCAACCATAGCGAGAAGTTTAACACCCTCTGTGAGCTTAATGTTATCGAACAGGTCGCCAATGTCTGTAATACTACTATCGTTAGAAACGCCTGGCAGGCAAACCAAGAGTTAACCGTTCATGGCTTTGTCTATAACTTAAGTGACGGTATTTTAAAAGACTTAAAGGTATCTGCTGGCAAAGAAGCACTGGCCTAGTAAAGATATTTGCCATCATCGCTCCATATTTTCATATATCCGCGACATTGCTTACAAGGATGCTTTAAATAGATAAAAAGCATCCTGTTTCGCCCTATATATTTGAGATGTAGGTCAACTTGAGCGCAGAAAAACTCGACAATACCCGCGCAGCCACGGCATACATCCTGACATCGCCGTTCCTGTGCGTCCATGCACCCACGGCATACCGTACATCCTGTACATAAAAAAACCGGTATTATTGCCGGTTTTTTTCATTTATCTATTAGCGATTAACTTATAACACGCCGCGCTCAATCTGATTTAATTCGATTGATTTAAACAAGGCTGTAAAGTTACCTTCACCAAACCCCTTGTCATCAACACGTTGGATCATCTCGATAAAGATAGGACCAAAGATATTTTTAGTGAAAATTTGTAACAAGTAAGAATTTTCTTTTTGACTATCCACTAAAATTTGATGCTCTTGAATACGTTTGTGATCTTCTTTAACCCAAGGAATACGCTTGAAAACATCATCGTAATATTCAGGCACTATGTCTAAAGTATCAATAATATTTTTATCCAATTGATCTAATGAGCCAACCAAGTCATCGGTAATAAAGGCTAAATGTTGAACACCAGGCCCATTATACTCTTCCAAGTATTCATCAATCTGGTTGTTATTAGTGCCTTTACCTTCGTTAATTGGAATACTGAACTTACCACAAGGTGATTGTAATGCATAAGAAACCAGGGCAGATTTTTCACCTTTAATATCAAAGTAACGTACTTCAGTGAACCCAAAAACGTTCTTATAAAAGTTTGCCCAATGCTCCATAGTGCCTTGGTACACATTATTGGTTAAGTGATCAACCGCTTTAAAGCCTTTATCTTTAACTATTACTGGCTCCGCCAGGTCTTCAAAGTCATCCTGATAAATAGAGCCTTTAGCACCAAATTTATCGATAAAATAAATTAAGCTGTCACCGATACCGTAAATGGCAGGATAATGTAATTTGTTTTCTTCATGCTCTGCTGATTTAGCACCGCGCTCTATAGCTTGTTCAAAAGCAAATTGAGCGTCTTCTACGCGCCAGCCCATTGAACAGATTGCCGGCCCATGGCTTTTAGCAAACTCGCGTGAAAAACCTTTTTGCTCATTATTTAATAAAAAATGAATATCGTTTTGATTAAAGTAATCGATATCACGACCTTTAAACTTTTTCACTTTTGAAAAGCCAAAACCATAAAAGGCCTTTTCCATAAAATCTGAATCCGGCGTCGCATATTCAGTAAATTCGATACCACAAAGTTTTAAAGGGTTATTTACTTCAGTCATAGTTATCTCTCTCTAACGTCAATAGCCTCATTATCACTGGCTAAGTTATCAAGCGAAAGAGCTGACAACATCAAGGAATTTCTGATAATGTAAATGAAAATGTACGACGATTTTAAGTAATTATTTTTCGACTTGATGTCAACGCCTGCAATGCCTGCGTTAGCGATGTATAGTTATCGTTACATATAAATAATTAACTCTAAGTACTGCCAATTAAACACAAAATAACGAGTAAAATTCAGGCAAGAAAAAAGCGCTGATTAGCGCTTTTTCAACATCTTTTCTGAGCCGAGAGTAAACTTAGTTTGCTTTACGTGGACGCTCACTGCGGCGAGGACGACGCTCTGTGACTATCGGCGCTTCAGATACCGATATTTCCAGCGCCTGACGGCGCACTCTCACCCGTTTTAATTGTTTAAACGATTTGTCCGGCATACCTTTTGGTAATTGCACAAAAGCATGACGCTCAAATAAATTAATTTGGCCAATATAACTACTGTCCAATGAGATTTCATTGGCGATTGCACCTACAATATCACCAGGCTTGGCACCATGCTCTTTACCCACTTCCAGGCGATACGTTTGCCAGTCAATATCTGTACGTACCGGTTTTGCTTTACGTGGCGCTCTTTCACTACGATTACCGCGCTCACCTCGGGCATCACGACGATTATCGTTACGACCTCGACCGTCTCTGTCATTACGCTCACGCGCTTCACGGCGAGGTTTTGGATCTTCTTTTGGCTGTAATGGTTG
>CAZUHQ010000194.1:0-3379 GCA_964620605.1 uncultured Thalassotalea sp. | reverse complement strand
GAGAAAGATACGGTCAGAAACATAGTCATGCGCCGCACCTGTAGTGTTAGTGTAGTTAATACCATCAGTGGTTAAGTCACCATTTGCAGCAATGGTTGAATAAGTCCAGGCGTGATCACCGGCCATACGGTCGATACGGTTAGTTGATGAACGTTTTTGGTAATCGTAACCGGCAGAAATTGTGTGGTCACCTAACTGATATTCGATATCGATACGCGTTTGATCGTTATCATCATAGTTTTGACCGATACGACCACCTGAACCACAACCTTGTGCCGGGTTAGAAGTGTTACGCTCATCAGCTATTGATGCACAATCTTGGTTAGCGATGTTAGTGGTATATTCAGTGCGGATGTTACCTGTCATTGCTGTAACAACTAAGTCATCAGTGATATAGCCAGTGTAGCTTAAGCTCCACGCTTTACCACCACGGTCACGAATTGATTGGTCAATTAACTCATGGCCACGCTTACCAGTTTCACCATCAAAACGGTAGATATCTTCAACCGCTGTGTTTTCATTTGAATAAGTGAAATAACTTAAACGATGATCTTCGTTGATATCCCAGTCAATTTTACCGCCCCAGAATAAGTTATCTGAACCGTCTGAATTACGTTCACGGAATTCTGTAACACCACTAGATTGATCTGCACCATTGAAGTCAGTGTAGCTTCTTTCAGTGTCTCTTGGGTTAACTAACGCGTAGATAAATAAGGTATCTTCGATGATAGGACCGGCAGCAGAAAGTGTGAACTCTGTTGAGCCATTTACGTCTGAACGTGTATCACGGAAAATACGACCGGTACCACCGTTTTGACGAGATACAGAACCTTCTTCTCTTAAGCTGTCAGGTTGGAATGTCGCTGTTGCTGCAAATTCCCAATCGTTAGTACCACTTTTAGTGTTTGAGTTGATAACACCACCCGTTGCACGACCAAACTTAGCAGAATAACCACCCGTTTTAACTTGGAATTCGTTATAGAATTCAAACGGTACAGAACCACAACCTAAACCTTGACGAGTGTTAGTTACTTCTAAACCGTTAATGTAGCATGAGTTTTCTGATACAGATGAACCACCGAATGAGGCAAAACCAACACCAGCACCTGCGAATTTGCTGTCACCTAATACAACACCTGGTGCTAGTAACGCAACAGACGTTAAGTTACGGGCAACTGGCATTCTATCGATATCACCTTCACCGATAGTTAAACCTGAATCCATAGAAGATACATCAACCATAGAAACACGTGAACCAGTCACGCTGATAACTTCTACTGAAGATTCAACGCTAAAGTCAGCGTTTGTGTTATTACCTAATGAAACACGGATAGTTTCTTTAGCTAATACCGTATTACCTTTAGAAACGGTTACTTCATATGAACCGGTAGGCAGTTTAGCAAGACGATATGAACCATCAGCGCTTACTTCAACTGTACGAGTAGTGTTTGTTGCAGTGTTAACAGCTTTTACTGTTACGCCTGCGATAGTGCCGTCAGTTACGACAACATTACCTTTAATATCTTCCGCATAAGCTGAAGACATACCTAATACGGCTGATACTGCCGCAGCAGCAATCGACCTTTTGAAGGTTTTTGCGTATCTATTTCTCATAGTATGTTTCTCTCTGGACTAATATAATTATTTATTTTTATATTTTGACATTAACATATGTGCAATTGTTACAAGAAGTAACATCGCATACAATTCTGCCTGATTAAAATTATTTTTCAAGCGCTTTCTGCATAATTAAAAGCTTATTCATCAACGACAGCTATCACACCAAAAGCCCCATATAATTACTTAAAAAACAATGAGTTTTATGTATAGCTCAATTTATCACCATGTTAAATGTAATAAAAAACGTACAATGAATAACAAATAATTACCCAGCCACCTATAAGGAAAACAGAGATACTTATATCTAAAATGTTTAAAAAATGTAAAGAATATGTATCAGTTCTAATCAGTATTTTCTTAGGATAGGTAATAGCTATTTACCAATGAACTTGCAATCTTTTTGAATAAATAAGCAAGGCCTGATTATATTGTCCTAAGCTTTTCACTTTAATAGAGTAAGATTAATTTAAGAGTGAACGAAAAATTCAATAGGTAGAAATATAAATGCCTGTCAGCTATCACTGACAGGCATTAATTACTTACTAATTATTTTTTTTATCAAAGATTAGAATGATAAACGGGCACCTAAGTAGAAACGACGAGGTTCAACCCAGTTCATTTCATCACCGTAGTTAAAGGTACCGTCACCATCGGCAAGATCTTGTACGCGGATTGGCGCTTGATCATCTAAAGCATTAAATACGTCTAAGAATACTTCAGCTTTATAGTCGCCGAATTCATGAACATATTTAACCCGTAGATCTAAAGTACCGTATGATGGCGTCACATCAGCACCAACCACACCGTCTTGGATCCAGGTAGTATCCCAACCACCGTACTCATAGGATTCTTCACTTAACAATGGTAAGTGGCGGCCATATAGGGCGAAGGTTTTGCTATAACGAGTACCTGAGTTCCAGTTATATACCGCACCAATTTCGATACCGTTTTCAAAGTAATAAGTACCCATCACTTTCGCTTGATGCTCAATATTACCCGGTTGCTTACCATACATATTAGGTGCACGAGGATCTAATACTTCCCAGTCACCTTGGAAGTCAGCATTACCATCCGAGTTAGAGTTACCTTTGGCATCGTTATAAGTATAAGATGCTAATAAGTTCCAGTTATCAGTACGTAATTTTCTAAAGGTCACTTCAATCCCTTCATAATCACGTTTACCACCGGCTAAGGTGCCGATAACATAGTTAGACCCAGGGTTCTTATCGTAACCAAAGTAAGAATAAGGTAATTCAAACTTAGTACCTGCCATGTAACCGTCTTCACTGTAAATACTTAAATCGTAATCTTCCATGATGTCACGGGTCTTACGATTAGTATAAGTTACAGAGATAGTGGTATCTTCCGTTAAGTTAGTCGCATAACCTAATAAGAACTCATCGGTATATGGCGTTTTAGTCGTAGGCGAGAAAAACGCGTCTTGCGTACTAACACCACCACGAGTTCTAAAAGTTAACCAGCGATCTTCAACAAAAAGCTGCTCTTCACGCACAGAACCGGTTAAATTACCGGCAAATGATGTCATATCAGTACGAATCGGATCATAGTAACGCCCAAAAAAGGCTGTTACTTTTGACTCGCCGTCACCATTAACATCATAGATAACACCTAAACGTGGCGCGATTTCCCAGTCAAAAGTGAAAATACTTTCACCAGTTGAGGCAATATGTTCCCACTCTTCTGCGCGAATACCGGCATTAATAGTCCACTCATCAATTGTGATACTGTCCTGAAGGTA
>CAZUHQ010000193.1:0-3535 GCA_964620605.1 uncultured Thalassotalea sp. | reverse complement strand
CGATCATGCAATAACATCGATGCCGATCACTTTTGACTAAAAATGTTATTGAGCGATCGACTTAGGTTATCCCCCTGTGTCAGGATAGTTGTCGCCTCACTTGATTTCTTCTGTTAACACAGAATATTTCATCTGTAATAAAGGAGTATTAATTCTTAATATTAAGAAATAATCAAGAAAGAAGAAGAATGCCCCTAGCAAAGCAAAATATTTAAAATCAACAGCTCTATCCAGCTGCGAATTAATTATTTTTGCAGATTTATCCATCAGTATTGTCCTTTATACAACCCTTAATCGCGCGCCAAACCAGTGTCGATATGTACTTTCATCCATATATTGCTCTGCCACTTTTTTTACGTCTTTTTTAGTCATACAGCCAAAAATAGCTTCATCACTTTTAGCTAAGTGATGTTCAATAAAAGCATATGCTGTATGACCTATATATTTAGTAGTAAACGCAATTAAATGAAAAGCTGAGTCTTTGAATTCATCAATGATCCTAACCTCATCATCTGCTGACTTTATTGTTTCAATCAAGCCATGATGTAACTTACCTTTTTCAACCTGACTACAGTAAATCATTATCTCAATCAAATTTTTAAATTGAGTTAATTCAAAATCAAAGCCATCACCTTTGTTATTCATAATAACATGGTCATCGAACCTGGCTATTGGCAAGCATGACTTATAATCAATTTCAGCATGGTCAAAGTTATCATTAGGGTATTTTTCAATAAGAAACTCATGAATGATTGTTTCTCGCGCTGATTCTGGGGCTAACGGGAAACGTAAAAAATAACGTTGTCCTTTGTATTCAATAAAGTAATTTAGCTTTTTATGAAGTAGATAATGAATTTCCGCTTCCTGACGTTCTATATCATAGTAGATATTATTATCCGTTGATATTTTATGACGTTTAATATTATGAGCGTTACTACATACTCTGTAGGCAACATTTTCTGGGAAAACTTGTTCGTTAGGAAACTCTTTACTCAGTCTTTTGGTAATTTCAGGGTAAAGAGCCTGCAAAAACTCATCATCATCATTAGGATCTTTTATTTTTATTAATAAAAGCAGTGAATTTCCTTTGTATTCAATCGCAACATTAAGTTTTATTAGGCTATTATCTTGTTTATTCTGATCTCTGGTATTCAAACTAGACTCCTTCCTTTATATAAAGTTAATGTGTTTCGATACGAATTGAGCCTAAACGTACTTTGTCTTCTAATGAGTCTAGGCCTTCTCTAAAGCTTTCATCATCAGCAGTTAATTTTACTCTTCGATACAGACCAAATTTAAAACCAAGCTGATCCGATTCAACATTCTGCCACATATCAATTTCAGAGATATCTATAGAGATAAGCTGATTTTGTGTTTCCAAATCTGAAATTTTCACAGTTAAGTAACCATTGTTCTTACATGAGAAATGCAGGGTTGCGTTAAGCCAGCGCTCTTTAATTTGCTCCCAGTCAACTTCGGCTAGAATGGTATCTTGTTCACCATGTAAGATCCGCATTGCGTTATCTTCATTTGAAATGCGTCTTGCAGTAAAAGTGAGCAATGGATGATCATTAGCGCCTTTAATCTGAAATAAATGGCTGAAAGAGTAACTTAAACCTATATCCTCAGCTTTAAATTGCCAAAACAGCGACATTGATTCTCCCTGCTCACAAGTTAGTAAATCAGCACTATTTGAATAGGTCTTTATTTCGCTGCGCTGCCGATCTGTTTGCTCTAATGGTATATCTCGGTCGCCGTCCTCTTCTAAGTGAAGAGTAAAAGTAAAATGATCTCCAATTTGTTTGTCACTTTCTATTATTAAATGAGCAGCCTCATGAGTTTCAGGTAAATCTGTGCTACCAGTACCAAAAACAGCTTCTACTTGTTCTAGTGCTGATAAACCACTATTTAGATCAGGTCTCAGTGATATTCGTGATTCAATCGCTTTAAACTCAAATAACTGGCTTGCAGTGTTGTACCCGTCTGAAACTGAGAGTTGAATCGAGTAGCTACCGCGTACAACGGGTAAAAAGTCAAAATAGTCTTCAGTTGAACTAGCTAAATCGCTTGATTCAGGTTGAGATAAATATTCCCATATGTAGCTTAAAGCTCTTTGCTCGGGGTCACTCGATAAGTAAGCATCTAATCTCAAGGTATCTCCAATCACTACAGATTCAAGATTTGAAGAAAGCTCTGCACTAATAACAGGTTCGCTATTTACCGCCACGTTAACTTCTTGCGTAGTGCTTGATGAACCATTGTTATCGGAAACAGTTAGATTGATTTGGTAGTTACCTGATACATCAGCAGTAAATTCTAACTCTTTACCATTATTGTTTAATAACGATGCTTGACTGTCATTTGGTTTAGCTGCTAGTTGCCACTGATAAGTGAGTACCCCTTCACCTTTACTGTTTGAAGCCGATATTTGAATGATATCTCCAGCAATAGCATCACTGGTTAATAATTGAATATTTGCTGAAACAGGTGTTGATTGCGATTTCGATTCCGAACCTCCACCACATGAAATAAGAAAAAACGAGAAAACAAGAGATATAACAAATTTATTCATTAAAACCACCAAAATCATAAATTAGTAAAGAGAAAACCATAAAATATTAACTATAAAAGTGATCTATCCATCTGTACAGAAAGTAGTATAATTATTTTTCAATACGCTGATTTTGTAAACGTTTCTGTCTAGTAGAGCGTTCCCTTAATGTTTGATAAATAGGCTGTTTATTCGCTAGTCTTTGCTTTTCAAGCTTTAAGTTATAATTTCGACCATAAATCCAAAGTCCAATCGTCGTGATAAATGCAACAAAGCTGCTAATTTGACCTACCACTCCATACTCTTGAACTACTTCGATATAAATAGAAGCCGCTCCCACCAAAAAACCAATGCCCGTTACATAATTACCTTGCCCTGTTAATCGAGATAGCGAAGTGATGAATAGGAAACAAGCTACAAAGCTTACGATTAAAATCGAATAATAAAAAAATGTTGTTAGCTCTGCTTGAGTAACTTGACGTTGAATCTTGCCATTTTCAAAACCAACAAACATAAAAAAAGTAATAAATACAACAATAAGCAGTATCGGAAAAAATAAACCTGCGACTTCTCGCAAGTTAAGATGAAACTTATGCAGTAATAGATTAAGCGCTGTTGCTATGTGTTTAGTACATGTTTCAAATACAGCCAACGGAAAGCCTATTATCGCGAGCCAAAAGGGTAGCTTTGTTATATCGATGCCCAGCTTTGAAAGGCTTAAGTGTGACAAATGCACAAGAGCTGCTTTCAGTGCAGGAATGACTATTTCGGCTTCGATAAATTGCGGCATAACGGCTTAACTTCTATTAATCTTTTAATTACTCATGTGTTTTAGGTGAGCCATAGAAAAACGATCATAATCGGCTTATTATCGCTAGACAAGAACTTAAATAAGAAAAGCAAAAAGCCCGACACTTTCGAATCGGGCTTTTCTACTGAATAATACCAATTTGATTAAATTTGTGATCTAATTACCTTTTGTTT
>CAZUHQ010000192.1:0-3556 GCA_964620605.1 uncultured Thalassotalea sp. | reverse complement strand
TGAGCATTGAGGAAAAACGTGAAGTAGTACAGCGTATGGTAAACCAATTCAAAAATGGCTTATTGGTATTGGAAGATTTGGATAAATACATGGTTGGTGCAAAAGGGCAAACCGTAGTTGGTTTACTTACCACTAACCGCCATAACGGACTGGATATTATGATTAGTCACCAGTCCATAGCTAAAATCACCACCACCGAATGGCAAAACTGTACATGGCTCCGTTTGCATCATCAGGTAGATGATGTTTCTCGCTATGAAAGCCGAATCCCAAATTACTTTCTAGTACGAATTGCGACCTACATTGTAGATGAACAATACAACCTTGCCAACAATGCTTTTGCCGATGGTAGCATCAGCAAAGACGAATACAAAAAACGCAGAAGCTTCTTTGTGTATGTAGATATGCGAAGGCTCAAAATTCGTGGATGCAGTCGTGATGCCTTCATCCGTGCCTGCAAGAAGTTTATTGATACCGAAGACCAACGAAAAATCCGTATGATGCTTCAAGAAAGAGATCATCAAGACAAACCCTTGTACAAAAACCGTTCGGCAGCTACCGTCAAACTCATTACCGAGTACTTACGCCACCACGAAACCGGACCAAATTCTCCTTTTGCATCCAAGTAAATGAAACCACCGCTTAAAAAAGGAAGTCCGGACGATTTTCAAACGCCACCGGAAGCATTAGTTCCACTATTACCGTTCTTGAAAATGGATTGGACAATATGGGAATGTGCAAGTGGCAAAGGAAACCTATCAACCTATCTCAAACAGCAAGGTTTTAAGGTGATTAGCACCGATATACTTACCGGAAAAGACTTTCTGAACTACGAGCCAAAGCAATACGACTGCATCATTACTAATCCACCTTATGCTCTTAAACAAGAATTTTTAGAACGAGCTTACTGTTTAGGCAAGCCCTTTGCCTTTCTACTACCTCTCACCACCTTTGAAACCGCCAAACGCCAACAATATTTTAAGCATTGTGGACTGGAAGTGATATTCCTAGACAAGCGTATCAACTTTGAAACTCCAGATGGCTCCGGAGACGGTTCATGGTTCGCTACTGCATGGTTTACCAATTGGCTCAAAATTGGTAAGCAGATGAGTTTTACTTCTCTTTAAAAGTTATCGATCAAGAATTTCTAAATCAATCACCTTCCATTTACTACCATCATTAATAGCTTTTATCTTGCCAAAGCAATTACTCTTTATGTTGTATTTTTCAAGCAAGAATTGAGGAATATAAAAATCACCCATGAAGGCAAAATCTGCATTTAAACTGTTTTGTTCTTCCTCATCTAGCTCATAATATTCTCTTGTGCCGTAATTTGATTTGTATTTTAGCTCTATTTCTCCAGTAGTAGCTTTTAGTAAGCTATCATTTACTTTTTCCGTTTTATCTATGGTAATAACCTTATAGCGAACTATTCCTTTCTTCTTATCCTTTTTCGATAAAAGTCGCACCTCAATAAAATCACCTTCTTTGGGTCTTAATTCTGTTTCATTGAACCTTACAATTCCATCAATTTTGGAATTGACTACAAAATGGAATAGTGATTTGGAATGATTAACACCATCTACAATAGCTATCTTTGGCTCGATTTCAAATATTGGCTGATTGTTTGGCTCCTTTTGGATATTCACCAACTCGGCTCTGAAAGCATCACCATCTTTTTTCTGAATTCTTTTGCCGGATATAAGGTCGTTTTTCTTGAAGTCTTTTGGGTTCGATTTAAAGAAGATTTCTTGATTTGAGAAAGTTATTGCATGAATTACATTCTTATCCTGATTGATGTAATCAACGATCGCATATTCATTTTCAAATGTTGACCATTTTTCTAATTCCGTGATTCTGAATATAAGTGGATTATATTCTTTAATCTTTTTTGATGGTAGCCAGTAGCTTTTTGAATCCTCAATTTCTTTAATCGTTTCTTTAAGTTTAAAATTGAGCACCTCACCTAAATTCAGGTTTTTGATGTTAAAGAACTTCTTCAAGGGAGATATTTCTATTTCCTTTCCGTTTGAAAACACCCATCTTGTTCTTCCTTTTTTATCTTTGAAGCTATCAATATATACAAGTGAAATCCAAGGAAGATCATTGAAGGCGAACTCCTCAGCCATTCCTTTGAGTTCTTTATACTTTTCAGTATTACTACCTTCTACAAGATTTATTTTTGATGTCAACTCATCAAAATCAGCACCGATTTTCCACTGATTTTTTTGTCTATTTTCTTTATATAGATTTAGCTCGATTCCTGCCTCCTGAATCAAATTTTTCCTTTCGAAAACAACAGCTAACGCTAAACGCACATCCCCAAGGAAATCATCATTTTGTTCAATTAAAGCTGCCTTACATAGCATTGACAAATGCAGGTCTTCATTATTCTTTACTAAGCTTGAAAATTCGTTCCAATAATATGGTTTATCATATAATTCAAGCGCTAATTCTTTATATATAGTGATTGATTTGTCTATATCTCCGTTCTTTTGATATAGGATCGCTAATTCTCTTTTTAGCCATTCATTTTCTGGACACTTATTTATACCTTCTTCATACGCCTGAATCAACCAGTTTAAATCAGTTTCTTGATTTGTTTTTAAATGCTCAAAAGCCTTTTTCAATGCTTTTACACCTATGGACTTATAGGTTTTATCATCCTTTTCAACATCTTTCCAGTCATGCGAAGTAAGCAGGCTAGGATTCCACCCCTTGAAAAAATTAAAAAATCTCCAAGCATTTGCTTCTGTCATATTTCTTTCTGCAAGACTTAAAATTTTTGAATTCCATACTGAAGCTGGAGCTATGGAATAATTCTCAACATAAAAATCAAAAGATTTCCATAGTTCATCCCATTGTTTATTCTTTTGATAATTGTAGGTCTTCCAAAAAAACGGTTCTCTTAATAAGTCTATCGTCTCGTAAGAGCTGAAACCCCAGTCTGAACTTTCAAGTTTTACCTTATCAATAAATTCAGCAACATCAAATGAATAGTCTTTATCAATTAATTCTCTACAAATCCTAGATATAAGTGAGGGGATATTATTTCCTTCATGTTCAGAGTTTGTCTTATCCTCATATCTCAGATTTTCTGGTCCCCATAGGTTAAAGAAGTTCAATAAATTAAAATCTGAGTGCTCTTTAGAATAGTTAAGCCCAAAGTTTAAAATCATTGAATGGAGCATTGAAGGTCTATCATTTTTAAGATTCATATAGTCCCTCAAATACGTTCGTACACTGACAGAATCAAGCGTATTAATTTCAGATTTTATATAACGGTAAATTATCCATCCATAAGATTCATGATGCATGGGTTTTAATTTACCTGATGCTATCAGTTGTTTCATCAGGCTGAATGCCTCTGAATGTTTGTTCGCTTTACTTAAATCTTCTGCTTGTTTTATTTCTTTGTACTGAACATCAATTTTAGGTTTTAGAAACTATATTTGATTTGAAATTATATCGACAGATTCATAAAAAACAATTAAAATAAGAAGATTATAATATTGTTCAGCATTACTAATATACCACAAAGAAATGAAATTTTTTA
>CAZUHQ010000191.1:0-3595 GCA_964620605.1 uncultured Thalassotalea sp. | reverse complement strand
AATGCTTGATCGTGTTAAACCGAAACCAGTGGCCGGTTTCCTCCGAAATATGCACCCCAATTATTAATCATAGGCTTCTTGGTGGATATACGAGACATGCTGCTTACCAACTACGGTGAGGAGATCCGTCACACCCATCGTTGTCAGTGCATGGAAGGACAAGAGGAGCGGCCGAGTGATGACTAATTAGCGACACGCGTACATCGTACTCCAACGCCTGAGTTATATGCTCGGGCGTTTTCATATTGTCGTATCGAGTAAAGGGTTAAAATGGCTAGGCCAAACCCGTCGGATATGACGCAATTTTGGCTAATTGTATGATACAACTTGGAAAAAGTGATGATTCTGTTTGGGAAATCGTATGACGAAAACTCGGCAAGGGCGAAAAAAGGTATGACGGGAGCGTGGCAAAATCGTCATAACCTGACCAAATCCTATGATAAACAATTTGGCAAAAGTTATGACGTTAATTTAGTAAACAACACTCAAGTGTCACCGACCCCTTTTATTTTGGTTAGGAATTCTTTCTACCAAAACTCAATTTAAGCGCTCAACATTGAGAATACAAATATAATCAGCTTTTCCACCACCATACTTTATTGGCTTATAAGATAAATCAGGATAATTAATATAATTCACTTTAATTATACTTTTCCCATCAACTAAGCTGGTATTTTTAAAAAAACCACTCCAACACCCTCTTTTATAGTTTCTTTTATTTACTTCATATCTATCTAATTTATCTTCACCTATTTTAACATATTCAGAGCTACCAATTACTTCCAGTATATTTAACACGCCTGTCAGCTCCACGGTGTCATCATTGTTAAGCAACAGTGAAAGCTCTTTGTCATCTTTATGATTTATAATTTGTGTACTTATCATTAATGCATAAAAAGCTGTCAGAAAAAAAAGACCAAATTTACATTTAACAACTAAGTCGTATTTGAGACTCTTTTTGTATTTAACAAAAAGAGTCCAAACAAAAAGTACAACAATAGAAAGTAATATAAAAAATATATCAACACCTTGTTCCGACACCCTATATATTATTTCTGATATATCATTTTGATTCATTAATTAATCCCTTGCCCAAAATAAAGCCTTTCCAAGCCAGCCTGCATCAAACTCCATGTAAGTGTTCTTTGGTGCATAATTTACATTATTACTAGCATCAATTATCTTAAGTGGGCTGTACGACATATCATTCTTGATTTGATAGCCACTTCCATAGGCATTAGTCCCAGAAACATAAGGCGACTCTGACCATGCTCTAGAATTTACAATTCCAATATCAAAAATCAATGGTGTTGATAAATTTACTTCGGTCGAAGAACCCCAACCATTTAGTATTACTGAAGGAGTTGCTTCCTGTAGTCCTGATACCCACTCTTGGTTTGTATAACCATAGTCATATCCATAAGATGGCGTTTGGAAACCAGCTCCTACTGATACATTAAAGGCAATTTTCCCGTTATTTGAGATACCCCAAAGTATGTCACCATTGAAGCCAAGGTAACCTCCATCTAAACCAGCCCCTAATGATTCTGTATAGGTTCTAACTCCATCGGAAAGAGAATTTCGTTCATCAAAATAATCATTCATATATTGATTAGTTCGATCATATATCCTTCCAAACATATCACCATAAAAATCAAATGAACGACCAACTACATCAATAACGTCATCAAAGAACGAACCTTTATTTCCGGCAGGATCAATATGTACTCGTTCTATCCCTTTAGCAATACCTCCTACATCAATAGACGTTTGCTCTTTGGTATTTATTTCAACGAATGGTTTATAACGTTTCATTGGGTTAACAACAACTTGATCTGTGCTTTCTGTGGTTAGCGATTGACTGCTCGCAAAAGCATCACCCCAATCAACCATATCATTCAATCGTTGATTTTCTTTTTGCTGTTGAGATTTTACTTTCGCGGCAGCCTTCATCACATCAAATTCTTCTACTAACGAAGGAGATGATTTTCCAGTATCAGGGTCTTGAACTTTTGGTTTAGGCTTACTTTGCAGACCTTGAACAATAGAATTCCCAATCGCATTGCCAAAGGCATCCACGGCAATATCCCGGTTATTCCAGCTTTGGTCACCACCAAAGGCACGGTTGACCCCATAACCGACAGCGCTGCGGCCAACTTGTGCTAACACGTCTGCTCCAAAGTTTTGTCCATTCGCACCACCTTCACCCGGCAGGCGACCACCGATTCCGGCAACCACTGCAGAGCTGGCAATATTAGCCCAGCTAAAGCCTGAATGTCCATTTAATACTTTAGCTGTTGCCGCTCCGGCGATGGATGCACCTGCTGAAGCTACCCCGCGGCTAAATCCGGATAACGCACCATCTGAAACCCATAAATTATTTGTACTACTCGTCGCATTAGCCCCTCCGCTCAATCCATTAGCAGAAGCAATCTTATCGCTAATGCCGCCAGCAACACCACCAGTGACCGCAGCTACCGCTACTTGCGACCAGCTGAATTTTTCCTGCACACCTAGGCCTATGCCCACCACTTGTGACGCTACACTACCGGCTGCCGCACCAACGGCACCGCCTAGAATTGCAGAGCCATTAAATACAGTAGCTCCCGCAACACCACCGGTTACCGCTACGGCAACCGCAACCACCACAAGGGTTGCCACGGCATTACAGCCCGCTTCTGCCGGAGGTGGCACATACGGCAGCGCCGGTGTGGTATCGCCCAAGGCCTCAGCCAGATTCATTGGTTTTAAGTCATAGGCGCTATTACTGGCGTTGAGCATTTGTGGTATGTCGAGGGTTTGACCACCACTTAAGGCTTCCGTAGGCGAATTAGCGATACCATTGGCATCAGCAATGATGTACCAGAAATCTTCACTGCCGTAATAGAGTACCGAAATCGATTTTAACGTTTCACCAGTGCGAACTTGGTGTCGTTGAGTGCTATTAGCCCGCTGAATATCGATACCGGCAAAATGCTGGGATTTCACATTAATATCACCGCCCACTTGGTATTCGTTATCAAGTGGCCCTTTAACGGTTTTCTTCTCAGTGATATTCCCAAGATAATCATCCCCCGAGTACAGGTAATGACTGTTTGGTGTTTCTTTATGCTCTGACCAACCAATGGTGTGCTTTATCGTTGCTTTGGTATTATCTACATTCAGTACATTACCATTTTCATCAACAATTTTACCGCTATATGACGGTTTAGTCGCAACCGCTCCGTCATGGGTCACATTTTGGGTACCGGTTTGTTTCGCTAACAATTTACCATCAGCGGACACGTCATAATAACGCGCCTTAATTTTAGTTTCTTCGTCGTTAGATTCTTCGGTTGCGACTTTGTTGCCGCTAAAGGCATTCCTGCGGTACCAGTCTTAACATCAACCCATCATTATCTGTTGTATAGACAACAACCTGCATTTTTTGAATAAATAATGAATATTATTTATATCTATCATCACACCAATAAAAATGTAATTAAATTACATAAAGTTAGATGATTTTATCACCATAAGCATATATTTGATAATAATTCTCATTTTATTTTACGAAAAAACTCAACCACACACAGTAACAACCACAAAAAACAAC
>CAZUHQ010000190.1:1955-3614 GCA_964620605.1 uncultured Thalassotalea sp. | reverse complement strand
AGACTTGATCGAGTGTGAGCGGTCGCCCTACATCTACGACAGTAGAAATTAATGCTAAGGCTTAGACAACACATTCTTGATATCTATACCGTCATATCTACGACAGTAGAAATTAATGCTAAGGCTTAGACGAAATGGGTGTTACCAGCGGCATACACCAATCTACGACAGTAGAAATTAATGCTAAGGCTTAGACCTTATTTTGAAAGAGCGTTTATTCTAGAATCTACGACAGTAGAAATTAATGCTAAGGCTTAGACAGTTGGATCGACAAACAATCTACCAGTATCTACGACAGTAGAAATTAATGCTAAGGCTTAGACCCTTTTTGCCGCTTCATCTCTATAAAATCTACGACAGTAGAAATTAATGCTAAGGCTTAGACCTTCTTTTGCTTCTTTTAGGTATTCATATCTACGACAGTAGAAATTAATGCTAAGGCTTAGACTATTATCGGATACTTAGCTAGTAGTATATCTACGACAGTAGAAATTAATGCTAAGGCTTAGACGACAGCGTTAATGTTGATGCACTTGCTACATCTACGACAGTAGAAATTAATGCTAAGGCTTAGACAACTCTTTCGCCAGCTAATGCTTTTTCATCTACGACAGTAGAAATTAATGCTAAGGCTTAGACACTTCAGGTTGCTAGAGGAGTGGTATAAATCTACGACAGTAGAAATTAATGCTAAGGCTTAGACTTTGCTCTAAGTCATCACGGGTAAATTATCTACGACAGTAGAAATTAATGCTAAGGCTTAGACGTGCAACCGTCGAAAACGGTAAAATGGCGGATCTACGACAGTAGAAATTAATGCTAAGGCTTAGACATGCCAACGTTGAGAAATAGTATCGTAAAATCTACGACAGTAGAAATTAATGCTAAGGCTTAGACGGTAACAAGACCCCTCTAAATCCATTTATCTACGACAGTAGAAATTAATGCTAAGGCTTAGACCAGAAAAGTGTTTGAAGTGTTTTTGTATCTACGACAGTAGAAATTAATGCTAAGGCTTAGACGTGCAACTGCTGCACAAGAAGACCTCAAATCTACGACAGTAGAAATTAATGCTAAGGCTTAGACAAATATGATTATTGCTCAAGCTGAGTTATATCTACGACAGTAGAAATTAATGCTAAGGCTTAGACTACGACTGTGTTAATCCTAGTTTTACTATCTACGACAGTAGAAATTAATGCTAAGGCTTAGACATGAAGAAGGATTTATTGAGGTAGCTGTATCTACGACAGTAGAAATTAATGCTAAGGCTTAGACATTAACAGTGTGTAATTGGTATCACTACCATCTACGACAGTAGAAATTAATGCTAAGGCTTAGACGCTCTAAGCCCCTAAGCGACAAGTTTATCTACGACAGTAGAAATTAATGCTAAGGCTTAGACGTCTTTTCCTATCAATAGTACCACGTGATCTACGACAGTAGAAATTAATGCTAAGGCTTAGACCGCCAGTACAAGCGGTTGACTCGTCAGGATCTACGACAGTAGAAATTAATGCTAAGGCTTAGACGTGGTGAGTCCTGCGCAAACGCTGGACTATCTACGACAGTAGAAATTAATGCTAAGGCTTAGACAACACAACACCTTAGCCAACACCGCATATCTACGACAGTAGAAATTAATGCTAAGGCTTAGAC
>CAZUHQ010000190.1:0-1855 GCA_964620605.1 uncultured Thalassotalea sp. | reverse complement strand
ATCTACGACAGTAGAAATTAATGCTAAGGCTTAGACAGGTAATTGAGTAAAAATCACTACAACAGTAGCATTTTTATCGATTAATCGTTTAAATTTTAGCCTTTTCACTATATTTTTAGCCTGATTTTTCATTAAGACTAAGGTATGCAATTTCTGTTATTTCTAAACTTTAGCCGTTAAATAATATCAGATAAACAGTAGATCATCATTACTATTTTTGGCATAGCCATACTTAGTCATTTTACACTGCTTGCTCATATTGAAAATAATTATGCTATCAGTTTCCTCAAACAGCTGGGCAAACTCGCCTTCTATTTCTGCCATTACAACGCTTAATATTCTTGGGCTATTGGTTATTTCAAAAATAGAATACTGCAACCTGCCGCCAAATTTCGCTAAAAACTTAGCAAATCGAGTGCGTAATTTATTGTTACTTATATCATAAGCTACCAACAACATTAACTTTTCTCCAGGTAAAACCAGGGATATTCGCCGGTAGGTTTGTCGCGCATAAAAGCACGATAATATTGCTGGATATATGCAAATATTTCATTCTTAAATGCCAAAATTGCTTTTAATAAAATAGCAATATATGGTTGAGCAGGTTTACCAATAATACGATATTGGTTCTGAACAAAACTAAAATCATCAATATTTATCTGCCCAAGTTTATATGCATTGCGTACCGCTTGATCAACAATGGGTCTAAAGGGTTCAACTAAATCACATACCAGTGATTTTCGCTGATAGAAGGTTTGGTGGTAAATACCTTGATAAACATCAAAACCATACAAGTTTAGTATCGCATCCACTACATTAAACAATTGTGTGTAACCAATATCGAGTAATAGATTAGTAATATCATGCTTAACTCTTGGCTTACGGCCTCGCCAGTTCATTTCATCGAACATGTGCTGAAAATATACCCGAGAGGCAATGCCTTCAATTCCTAATATTTGTTGTAACTCCAACGCTTCATCAGGTAATCGTTGGGCATAACCATTTAAGGTTTTTATCGCTTGTTTAAGCTCAGGTGATTTTTGCCGCCGTCTTTTTAGCATATCAATCTGACATGCTATTTTATTGGCAATAAGATGCTGAGCAATTTCCAGTGACTTATAGCCGTATTGCTTTTTACGCAAAATAATATTGCCTTCGGCTTTTGCCAACCAACTGCCATAAGGTGATAAACCGTGGGTTAATAACACAATGCTAAAACCAAACTTTTTCGCTCGCTGTAACAAGCCACTGGTAATTGTGATGTGGCCGACAACAAATACGGCAAATAACTTATAGCAAGTTGTTTGAAATCGAATTCCATCGTCATTAGTAACCACAATATTATCGTTTTTAAAACTCAGTTTTTCACCATGGCTTAACATGGCGAAAATAATTTGTTTTTGTGAAAAATCAGGTGCACTTAACATAGACAAACATCACATAAATTGTTGTAAATACAATTGCTACACTTTTGGCGGTTAGCCTTAAATTGCGCCGTTAACCGATAATTGTTTATCTCGCAAATTAACTGTTCAAACGCCCGTAATAACTCAGGTGCATTTTTCGGCAATTCAACAGGATAAGATTTATTGTCATCCATGCTATACAGCTTTATTGAGTCCACTTGATACCCCATTTCAGTTAAACAAAAGTACTGAGCAAACAACTGGAATATAAAGCCATCGTAAATAGTTTTAATTTTCTTTTTACGTTCTACCAACTGCTTTTTATTTTGATCATAAATATCAATTTTGCCGCACAGCCGATATTTATCGCTATACACCTCAATTCCCTGTAATACAGCTTTTGCTGTTGAGTAGCATTTGGTATCTATGGTTTTATGAGCGTTTAACCC
>CAZUHQ010000189.1:0-3689 GCA_964620605.1 uncultured Thalassotalea sp. | reverse complement strand
TGACGCAAAAGTTAGCCGTTTTTGGCAAGCGCCCTGGTTTCAGGGGGCTGCGGCTGCAATGTTTGTAGTAGCTTTAGCATTTGCCGGTTACCGGTATGTTAACCTTTATTCGCAAGCGGATGCTGAGCAAGTCATAGTCGCCGCCCCTACAGAGTCGGCGGTTGAAAACCGTCAATCAGATATTGAACCACAAGTAGTAACTGCCGAGCCAAAAGATATCACTGAACAACTCATTGATAACTCAAGGCTTCAGGCACGCGATACTGATAAGCTGGTCGCCAGAAAAAAAACGCCGAAACAAGTTGCAGAACCAGAAACTGAGCCGCAGCCATTGATATTGGGTTATCAACCTGAACGAGTAACTCAAAAGAACAAGGATAATTTTGAACTGGTGGCTACCGATGGTGTTTCAGACGATTTATTGGAACGCTTTAAAGCGGCAGTGAAAGAAACCCAAAGCCGTGAACAAACAGGCGGTGAGTCTGATGCAGACGAACCCAATTTATCAGTAACACAGCCAGCTAAGCAGCCAATTAAAGCACTTCATCAAATGCCGGTGGATATTCAAAACAGCTTGCCAAGTTTGCAATTTGAAATGCACATGTATGCCACTGAAGGTCAGGGCTGGGTTCGAGTTAATGGTGAAGATCGCCGTGAAGGAGAGAATATAGCTCAAGGCGTGTTATTAGCAAAAATTTTGCCTCAGCAGGTGGTGTTAGAATTTCATAACCAACGTTTTAGCATGCCGGCGCTTTCTAATTGGTAGCTAGGGCAAGGCAAAAAGTTTGTTGCTAAAGAACCAGCAGCTTTATACTAATCAATAAATGCAGTTTTAAAAAATTTTAACAGATCGATGTTAAAATCTTCCAGCCTGATGCAAGAGTCGATTTGATCTTTATATTTAGACTCTGCAAGGTTGATTTCTTCAATCGGGATCGCCTGGCTTAACCGGGTGTTATAAAAAAACTCTAACGTAGGGACGAAGTGGCTTTTGTTTATCTAGTTTTACGCTGTCGAGCAAACGTTGTTGCAGTACTTTTGCATTAGTATACAAATTATTCGCTTTGTGTAACTCCTGTTCAATGCTGATGCCGGTCTTTTTTCGCTGAGCTTTTTAATGGTGGATATTTCGCTAAACACACGATCAACCTGCTCGATGTGTTTTTCTTTACTGGCATCGACAATGACTGTGACTATATCGGCACTACGTAGCTGAGTGATGCTTTCTTCACTGGTGATATAGCCTTCTGAGCTAATGGTTAAGTCGTTATCATCGGTCACAGGATCACGAACATACCAAGTTTTAGCTGTTCAAGGGGAATGGAAGTAAGCTGTGTTTTAGGTGAAGTCATAAGCGCAAAATAAAAAGTGGTAACCTTATGATTAGCTTATTATAAAGTTACCACTTAATTGCTATTTCGGCGATTTTTTATTGCCTGGCAGCAAATAAAATGTTGCTATGCTGGATAAGTTATTTATGCTGTGGCTTCTTGGCTAGCTTGTTTTTGCTGAATGCCTTTATTAATGAGTTGCCAGTTAATTAACAGCCAATAGAGTTCATAATGATTTTTAATAGAACAATTATTTAACTGTTTGCCATCAAATAACTCTTGCTCGTTGCTAACCTCTGCTACTAAGTCTTTAAGTGGTCCCTGTAACCAAGAAATAAAAGGGACTGGAAAGCCATGTTTTTTTTGATAAATGAGCTCTCGAGGAAAGTATTGGCATGCCAGTTCTCTTAAGATTGGCTTAGCTACATTGCTAAAATATTCCTTATATTTCAATGACTGAGTAATGTTAAAAATGTCATTTGTCATAAAGGGAACTGCGAGTTTTTTATTATAGATTTCAGCAATAAGCTGAGTTTCTAAAAAATGCTTAGCAAGGGGTGCATCAATCAATTGTATTTGCTTTAGATAGGTGATATTAGGGCTAGCTATTTGTGCATCTGAGAACCAGTCCCAGTTCTCTATTGGTAAAGTCAGTTCTGTATTTATCGAGTCCACAAGAGATGATGCGCTGTTATCATATTTTATTTTCGAAGACTTTAAGATGATATCAATGTTAGATAAGTTTCTATAAATATTCGCTATTTTACCCTGTTTGCTGTTGAGCTTAGCCGCTAGCTTGATTAACCATTGAGGGGTTAATCGACAAATTTTAGCTCTAAAGAGATCTTTTTTAGTTTGATGAACATTGTTAGCACCAAAAAGAATGTCTGCAGCTTCACCGTATAGCACTATATCGGCGTCTTTTGGAACATGTTTCATTAATTCTATAAAGGTAAGGGCGCTATAGTTTCTTAGCGGTTCTTGGGAAAGAGATAGCAGTTTTTGTAAATTACCTCGAATAGTCTCTTGTTTTATCTCTACCAGAATATGTTCTAACGCTAAATGGCGAGCAAATTGTTTTGCTGTCTCTAGCTCAGGATTATTATCGTTAGGAAAAACTGGTGTAATTAGATAGCACTTTTCAAACACGTCTTTACTCAATGCTGCTAATAGGGAAGAATCAACTCCACCACTTAAAAATATTGCTGCTGTTTTATGCTTCTTGTTTATTGTTTGTAAGTAGCTGGTTAGGGCGTTTTTGGTTTGTTCGAGTTTTTTTGCAAAAGGTGCTCTTGATACTTGTTGTGGCTTAGGAAGTTGCCAGTATTTTTCACTCGATAAAAGTGTTGATTCTGAAAAATAAGCAAAGTGTTTAACTGGAAGCTTATTTATGGACTCTAATAATGTTTGACTACCGCTTAACCAGCGAAAATGAATACTTTCATATGCGCCTTTGGCGGATAGCTTAGTATCAAGTATTGGCATTAGGTTAATTCGGGAGCTAAAACACAGGCTATTTTGTTGTTTTTGCCAATAAATGGTTTTAGAGCCTAAGCGATCATTAAAAGCAAAAATGCCCTCACTATTGATAAAAATACCACAAAAACAGCCATCTAAGTCACTGAATATTTCTTTGTTTCCAGATTGAATCGCCTGATACAGGCAATCAATATTAAAGTTATAAATATAACCATCTAAAATCAGCAAAGCTTGTTCTTTATTGACGATTTGACACTCTTGAGCTTGTACTAGGTAGCTATTTTGCTCAATGGTTATTTTGCTGTATGAGTTTATACCAGAGACGGTTGGAAAATTAGCCGTGAGTAGGGTAAAGCCGTTGGACATAGTAATATTTATGAAAATAAAGTTATTCTTAAGAAGAAATTACCATATAGAAAAGGTATTTTCCTTATATATTTATAGAAAGCAAAGTAAGAAATAGCAGGTGGGACAAACTGCAACTTTGCTAAATGGTTATAAAAGTATCATTTAGCAAGGTTGCGCGTTTTAAGCTTTTATTGCCAGGATGGCAGTTTAGCTTCAAATGCTTTGATCTGTTCTAGCTTTTGCAATGTCCATCCGACGCTATCGATGCCTTGTTCCAAACAGTATTGATGAAAGCTGTCTAATGAAAAACTAAATTCAACCTTATCATTAAACACTTTATTATTCACCAAATCGACTGTAAGCGTTAATTCTCCAGCTGCACTATGCTCAAATAAGCTATTGATTTCTTGGTCGCTTAGTTTGATCGGCACTATGCCGATGTTAATACAGTTGCCATAGAAAATATCGGCAAAACTTGGCGCGATAATCGCTTTAAAGCCAAATTCCTGGATTGCCCAGGGCGCATGTTCC
>CAZUHQ010000188.1:0-3690 GCA_964620605.1 uncultured Thalassotalea sp. | reverse complement strand
CAAGATCTAATTTCACTTAATGATGAATGGCAAGTGCTGTTGGGCACGCGCTACGATCAACAAGACAAAACAGATGCCGACAGCTATTCAGTATTACCGAAGTTTGGTGTCGTTTATCACCCTGTAGAAAATGCATCTCTTTATGCAAATTACAGCGTGAGTTTCGAGCCACAAGGCAGCATACTTGACAGTGAAGATGGCAGTTATGGCTTAGAGCTAGATCCTATTAAAGGGAAAATGGTAGAGCTAGGGACTAAATGGGAGTTTCTGTCAGGACGAATTCGTTTAAATGCCGCCGTGTTTGATATTGAACGAAAGAATATTCTAACTAATGAGGGCACCGCTGACAATCCAATTACGACTCAAGGTGGTGTTCAACGTCATAAAGGCTTTGAGTTTGGCGGAGTGGGGCAAATAAACGACGATCTTTCGTTGATCACCTCTTTAATGTATCTAGATGCGGAATACAGCTCACACGATGAGTTCAAGGGTAACCGCCCTGAAGATGTACCTGAGTGGACAGTGTCAATTTGGGCTAAATATTCACTAACTGACAGAATGGCAGTTAACTTAGGCGCATTTTATGAAGGCGAACGTTTTGGCGATGCTGCAAATACATTCGAGAAAGATGCTTATACTCGCATTGATACGGGTATAAGCTACGCTATTCCAGTGGCAGGGCAAGATCTGCAACTCAGAGTGAATATAGAAAACCTATTTGATACAGATTACTTAGGTGGCGGTGAAAACGGCGAAGTGAATGTAGGTAAACCAAAAACAGTCAAATTTGGTGTAAGTTACACTTTCTAAAGTTCACTTTATTTATTTAGACATTAAAAATCCAGAATAATCTATAAACGCCGTTTACTTAAGGTTAGCGGCATTTTCTTTTTGCCACTGGATACTATTTTTATTGTCTCTCAAGTAACGTGCTGTGTAATGGTCAAGTAAAACTGTACACAAACAGGGGGCGTGTTTATGCTGCCATTTCGGCAGTGGACGTAAAAAGATAGAGAAGGTTCTAGGGATGCTCCTATTTAGACTCCAGATCCAAATGCCATAGCTATTATCGACTCATGCCAACTGCTGTGACAGCTGTTTGATCAAAATGAGTCGAGTAAAACTGTTAAACAACAAGATTTTTGTAAGAAACTGTGTTTTATTCGCCCCTCAGTGCTTGTTTCTAGTGCTGTAGGTGATTGAAAGGTCGGCACAATCACTGATCAACATCGAAGTTTTAATGGCATCCATGTGGATACAGATAAAAAATTTGCTGATAAACCATTTGGCTTTTCGGACCGAGAATGACACTTTCAATGAAGCTGAATTAATCAATATAGCAACGGTTAATTAATGCTTACCTGACGATAATAGTTAATTTTGGCTTAAAATACCGGAAACACCATCTACTATTTCATCTGGCGATGAAGCACAGCCATGTAAAGCTAATGCCGCTACCGCTACAAGCAGTGCTCGCCAAGATGAATAAGCTTGCATGATTACTTCGCCTCGAAAGTGCCTGCAGGAACAAGATCACTAAAATAGTGAGCGAGGAAAGTCGCAAAATTATCTTGTGGTTGAGCCTCTAAACTGTGCTGCTCAAGCAAAGATTTTTTAGCCTCGTTTTCATAGCTTTGCTCGACTTCATCACTTAATGGGTAATGGCTTAAAAATTCATGATAATCATTTGCCAGTTGTTTAACCCACACGCTATGGTCGGTGCCTTTAACCACGACTTCGTTGATCACTCGCCCTGATAAGGTTTTATCTGGATCATCGATAGCTTCAGACCAAGTGCTTAAGGCTGTTTGGTAAGCATGGCTATCATCACCGTCGAGTAGCTTCGCGATTGTGTTTAATTGTCCAAATAACTCGTACATCCATTGCGTTAAGCTAATGGTCTTACCGTTACGTTGTAATTCAAGCCCAGGTTTACGGCCTTCTAATACTACGGCTTTCAAGTTAGCGGCAATCTCTGCGTCGCCGACGGCATCGGTATCTTCAGATGGCGATAATAAGCAGTACAATAAAAATAGGTCTAGGAAACGTACTTGAGTTGCATCTATCCCAACAGGGCTAAATGGATTAACGTCTAAGGCACGTACTTCAATATACTCAACACCTGCACGTGCTAAAGCTTGTGAAGGTTTCTCGCCTTTTTGGGTGACACGTTTTGCACGGATTGGCGCGTAAAATTCATTTTCAATTTGCAAAATATTACTATTGAGTTGGCGGTATTCACCGTCCACATTGATACCAATTTCTTCAAACTTTTTCGATGGCATTTTAATTGCCGCGCCAACGCCTTCAAGATAATCAGGCAATGAGTTATAGCTAATATTAAGCGTGTCTTGTTCTTTGTTGGTATAGCCTAGATCACTCATGCGCAATGAGGTTGCATAAGGAAGGTATAAGGTCCCTTTACCGGTTTTTTTAAATTCGAAATCGACGTCTTGATCTTTTATAAATGAACTGCATAATGCTGGCGTTGAACCAAATAAATACGGTAACACCCACACTAAACGACGATAGTTACGGATCAGTCCAAAATAAGATTCTGAGATAAAGTCTTCAAAGCTAATATTTTTACTGCAACAAGCGGCACCATTGGTCATCTTGTCATCATACAAACGTTGCCATAAATCTTGCGACACCGAAAAGTTAAAATGAACCCCAGAAATGATCTGCATTAATGCACCATAACGATGGGTTAACCCTTTACGATATAAGGTTTTCATTTTACCGTTATTGGAGCTGCCATATCGTGCGACAGGAATATCACTGACTTCACCTACGTAACATGGCATGCTGACAGGCCACAATTTTTGGCCGTAAAGGTTACGCACACTGTAAGCGTGGGTTTGCGTTAACCCCTCGAGCAAATCATCAATACTGTGACAGACTGGCGTAATAAATTCTAATAAGGCTTCGCTGTAATCAGTGGTAATGCGCGAATGGGTCAGAGCAGAACCGAGCGCTTCTGGGTGTCCATCTTGTGCTAAATGGCCGTTTTCATCAATACGCAATGCTTCACGTTCAATACCACGTAACATGACCAATAAAGCCTCACGGTACCACAAAGTGGATACAACTAAACGTGATTTAGATTGTATGAGAAGGCTTGTGATTAATCGCCAGATAGGCACCAATATTTTCCAATGGAAGAGTAGCACTTAAAACATTAGTTTTTATAAGGGTAAATTAGGCATTTTAAGCCGAGCATGAGAAAGATCTAAATGATAAAGGGGCAAAAGCGCGTTAGCTGAAATATGTTCGATCTGTGATCACAAAGTACAAAAATGGTTACTTTAAA
This sequence comes from uncultured Thalassotalea sp., assembly GCA_964620605.1. GTDB lineage: Bacteria > Pseudomonadota > Gammaproteobacteria > Enterobacterales > Alteromonadaceae > Thalassotalea_E. The sequence continues at coordinate 377 of CAZUHQ010000188.1, read as the reverse complement.
GCGGAAAAACGCATTAAAGTAACCAATATGGAACATTATTGGCGCAGCTATTTTAGAAGGACGTGCTCAATTATTTCCCGAAATTTCTTCCGTCGCCTCCTGACGCAGTTTCTGTGCATCCATTCCGTTTAGCCTTTCAATGGCTCTGTCTGCGGCACTTTGACGGTTTCCATCCACGTTTAGCGTACTTCCTGAGCCAGTCAGTCTTTCCAGATCCAGTGACGGTACTTCGGGTAGGTTGCCTGTTATCGATAAAATACCTATCCATTCATCGAGATTGACTTGGCTCCAATCTACCAGGTTTAACTGACTCGCAGTCAAGCCTTCACAGTTGGGAGATTTCGCACTGCCCCAGCCAAGGCCCAATTGCGGACGCA
>CAZUHQ010000187.1:0-3800 GCA_964620605.1 uncultured Thalassotalea sp. | reverse complement strand
AGCTTGCTCGGTTCCGCTTCGCTACACATTTTAGCAAGCTATTATCAGCCCCTTAAATGGGCGTTAGGTGCTAGCGAAATAATTCACTATGGGTGCCAATTCTAGCTAATTTAAGTATACCGCTTTCTATTTTATAAATTAGCACCAAATCTGGCTTTACGTGGCAGTCACGATAATTTGACCAATTCCCGGTTAGCGCATGGTCAACATATTTTGCTGCTATTGTTTGTCCTTGCTGCAAAGTCGTAATAACGTGACCGACTTCAACCACATCAGGAATCGCTAATTTAACTATTTTCTTAAAATCTTTCTTAAATTGAGTCGAATATTCTAACTTATACATTTACGATTTATTAACTCCCAACTCTTGAAATAGTTGGTTTACATCGTCGGCAGTATTTCCATTGCCACTTTCTAGCTCTTGAATAGCTTCAAGAGTTTTAGGGTTAGGAGTTTTAGAGCGTAATTCAAATGGTATGCCACCATAATTAATTACAGCTTTAGCAAATAACTTTATTGCCTGCGAAGGACTTAAACCTACTTCATCACAAACGTGTGTAAAAGCTAGCTTTGTATCATGATCAATGCGTGTACTTAACATTTCTGTTTTCATTATAACCGCCTTTGTTATACATAGTAATACAATCATAACAAATAGCACCTAACAAGCAAATCAATAAGGACTAAAAAAGTTTGGCTTTCCGCTCGTGCCTCGCTAAAGTGTAGCCAAACGATTTTTTAGCCTGTTATTTGGGCGTTAGTTGCTTCTTCGATATCTCTAGCGTTGGAAGTTGAAGCTATCATTAAGTTAAAAAGGTGTAATAAGTTGCTCCAATCGTCATATAAAAAATCAAAGTTAGTTGCTCATACATTAAATTTTTATATAATTTTTTCGCTACTCAATAATTTTGTATCGGCCGACTCTGTTGATGACTTTTTTCTCAATAAAATGAAAGAAAATCATATACCAGGTTTACAGGTAGCGGTTGTTAATAATGATAAAATACTTAAAGTTGCAAGTTATGGCATAGCCAATGTTCAAGATGGAGTAAAGGTAGACGACACAACGGTGTTCAATCTTGCTTCAATAACTAAAGCTTTCACGTGTGTAACTGTTATGCAGCTTGTTGAAAAAGGACATTTAAATCTATCTGCTCCTATCTCAGCTTACATTTCAGACCTACCTGAAAGTTGGCAAAAAGTGACTTTGAAACAAGTCATGTCTCATACATCTGGGCTACCGGATATTATGAACAAAAACTTTCAACTAATTGATAGTGAAAGTGAAGAAAAGTCATGGTTAGAAGTGCAAAAAAAAGCGTTGTATTTTGAGCCTGGCACTGCATTTCATTATAACCAAACTAATTACGTAATTATTGATAAAATTATTAAACAAGTTAGTGGTAAGAGTTATGCGGAATTGGTCAGGGAATACCAACTTAAGCCCCAAAAGTTATCATTAACAAACAAAGCCGGCTTCTCTCATTTTCAGGAGGTTAATTTACATCAAGCTAGAGATTATCGACTTAATCAACAAAAAGAACTGACCAATGTATTAACCTATTTTCCTCCTATAATTCGTGCTGGAGCAGGCATGAGCTCAAATGCGACTGAACTAGCGCATTGGACACAACAATTACAAAATGGAATGTTTTTTAAAAAAGACTCATCTCTTGATACTTTGTGGAAGAAGTCAGCTTTAAGTAGCGATGAATGGGCTAAGGAAAATCCATCAATGCATCCTTATGCGTTGGGCTGGTATGTAGTAGAATCTTCGAACGGTTCAAAAATCGTGACTGCTGGAGGTGGTCAATCTGCTGTTGCCGTTTACCCAGAACTTAATCTTTCAATAGTCATTTTAAGCAACCTAGCTGGAGCAAAACCAGAGAACTTAATGGATGAAGTCGCAGAATTTTATATTGAAGATTTTGGACTAACAGATGATGTTAAATTATTAAAGCAAGAATTGGAGCACCGAGGTTATAGCAACGCATTTTCCATTGTAAAAAAAATGCAGCAAGAGCAGAAGCTTAAGTTTGATGCTAATGGTTTACATCACTTTGGGAATATACTTGAGAAGCATTTACACTATAAAAAGGCTAGTCAAATTTTTAGCCTTAATAATCGAATTCATTCTAGTGTAATGTTAGAAAAACACGAATTAGATAATTATGTAGGTACGTATGAGTTGGTGAATTTTTCAATAGAAGTTACTCATGAGTCTAACGCACTATTTATAACTGCAACGGGTGATGTAAGACTACCTATTTTCTCAAAGACAAAAACAGAGTTTTATTTGTCGGCTGTAGATGCAACTATTTCATTTATTAAAGATAAGACTGGTGCTGTAACGGGCTTATTACTTAATATAAATGGTGAGAATTTGTCAGGTAAAAAAATAGAGTTAATATAATTCAAGGTAATTTTATTGCAGCAACTAACAAGAATTTAAAGCGGGACTGCTAACAGTTTTCTCAGTTTCGCTTCGCTTCACATTTTAGCAAACAATTATCAGCCCCTTAAATGGGCGTTATATTTTCAGGAAACTATGAAGCACTTTTTATTTGTTGTGGTCTTATCTTTATTCTATTCGTCGGTAGTTAAGGCAGAGGACATTTTCAGTTGCCTTACATACACTGTTTCGAAAATAAAGCCTAAAAACTCTGAATTCATATTAAAAAACATTGTGACTGACCGATTGTATAACCATTTGTCAGAAGAATTTCCAACAAGGAAACTAAACTGGGCACCTTTGTGGAAAACTGAGCATAAAATTTTTAAAAATGAGGAAGAAAAAGAAAAAACCTCTCTAGAAGCATGTTTTAAAATTAATGACTTTCAAAAGGATACTCAGTTTATTTCCAAAGTCATGGACATTACATCTTTGCATTTTAAGAAGGCTTTCGAGTTTTACTTTAAAAACATAAAATCTGATGATATGAAGGTTCCTATTACTGAGTTTGGGGAGCTGTTAAAGAGATCTGATATTCAAAATCAATTAACTGAATTAAAAAACTCAGGTGAAAAGAAAATATAACAAGGGTTTTCAAGCCGGACAAATTACAGTTGGCTTTTTGTTCGTGCCTCACTTATTTTAGCTAACTGCAATTTGCCGCTTAAAACGGCGTTAGGCATTACCATAGAAAGGAGTCTCTATCATGGTTGAAGATCCATCATTCTTTAGAAGTCTTATTGAAGAGCCAATATACTTTCAAATTGCTTTTTATATAATTAGCCCACTAGTTACTCTGCTTGCTGTTTCTGTCGCTTACTTAGCGATATACAGGCAAGCTAAACCAAATGTGATCGTACATTACGAACCAAGTGATAATGTTGGCAGTGTAATAGATTTAGTTATATGTAATTACGGTGGTGGAACTGCAAGAGATATAACTTTTTCCGAAGCGATTCCTTTAAGTTGTTGGGGGATTGAAACGGCCAATAAAATAGATACATCTAAATTTTTAAATATCAAAATTCCAGTATTAGTTTCTGGTAAATCATTGAGGTATCAAGCAGGACAATATGGTGGCTTATTATCTCAGCTTAATGAAAACTTACCTGTAACGGCTACCTATTCATATCGCACACCTTTACGCAGAAACAAAAAAGGCTCTGATTTATCAATTCTAGATGTCAATTACATGTCAAGAATGCATTCTGGAAATAGTCCGGCCTATGATTTAGCCGATGCAATGAAGGGCCGTAATAATACTATATTCTTAAAAACAAATGCTCAATTGGCAAATGTTAATAATAATTTAGAGCGAATTGCTGGTGTATTAGAAGCTCAAAGCAAG
>CAZUHQ010000186.1:0-3844 GCA_964620605.1 uncultured Thalassotalea sp. | reverse complement strand
CATACGGTTGGCCCAATGAAAGCCGCTAAATTATTTGTTGACCATTTAATTGAGCAGCAGTTGCTCACTCAGGTAGATACAGTTAAAACCGAACTCTTTGGTTCACTCGGTCAAACCGGGATCGGTCATGGCACCGGCAAAGCAGTGATCTTAGGTTTATCTGGTGAAACACCGGAAGAAATTGCTGTTGAATCTATCGATAAGATTCTCAATCAAGTTAATGCCAGCGAGCAAATCGAACTGGCGCCAGGCAAAGTAGTGGGCTTTCCGAAAAAAGATGCGATTATTTATCACCGCAGGAAAACGCTGCCCGCTCATGCCAATGCGATGACCCTATATGCCTATCAAGGCGATAACCTCATTTTCGAAGAAACTTATTATTCGATCGGCGGCGGCTTTATCGTGCAAGACTGTGACTTTGAAAAAGAAAAAAACAAGGCATTATCCTTACATAGTAATATTGAGCGCCCGCATAAATTTTCCAGCGCAGATGAATTAATCGGCCAGGCAGTAGAAAAAGGCTTAAGCATCAGCACCATCATGATGGAAAACGAACTCTGTTTAAGTGACAGAGTCAGTATCGAAAAAGGCCTGGTTAACATCTGGCAAGCGATGCGCGACAGTGTCGAACGTGGTATGCGCACCGAAGGTATTTTGCCCGGCGGCTTGAAAGTCAACCGTCGTGCACCTGGACTATATCGCTCGCTTTCCGTAGAAAACAGTAATGATCCATTAACCGCGATGGACTGGGTTAACTTGTTCGCACTGGCGGTCAATGAAGAAAATGCCGCGGGTTCACGAGTAGTCACTGCACCGACTAATGGCGCCGCAGGCATTATTCCCGCAGTGCTTTGTTATTACGATAAATTTATCAAGCCGGTTAAAGATGAAGATTGTATTCGTTACTTACTCACTGCAGCAGCAATTGGCATTTTGTATAAAACTAACGCCACCATCTCAGGCGCCGAAGGTGGCTGCCAGGCTGAAGTTGGTGTTGCCTGTTCAATGGCTGCCGGTGCGTTAACTGAAGTGATGGGCGGCTCGCCGAAACAGGTAGAAAATGCCGCTGAAATTGGCATGGAGCATAACCTGGGCTTAACCTGCGATCCGGTTGGCGGCTTAGTACAGGTACCTTGCGTCGAGCGTAATGCCATGGGCGCGGTTAAAGCGATTAACGCGTCTCGTTTAGCACTTAGAGGCACAGGCACCAACAAGGTCTCACTGGACAAAGTCATTAAAACCATGTGGGAAACCGGTAACGATATGAAGACCAAGTATAAAGAAACGTCACGCGGCGGCCTGGCGGTTAATATTATTGAGTGTTAATTCTAATTTATTTAAGTACAAATGTACTTTCTAAAGAAGATGAATTTGAATGTGTCCCTTCGAAGGAGCAGTTACCGAGAGTCCAGAGAGGGATCGCGTTATCCCTCTCTGGTTGCCGTCGAGCAACCTCGACAAACCAGTCAGCAGATAGACCTAAATAATATTATCAACTGACTCTTTCAGACAAAGCCCTTTTTGATGATAACCATCTACTGATATAAAAACAAAGAGCCGTTGCGGTTAACGGCTCTTTAGATATAAAGTAAATATTATCGAATCGGCAACTCAATGTTGGCAAACATTTCCTCAACCTCGGCATTGTTTTTAAGCAATACCGCACGTGTTACCAAATCGCGATTTAAATGTGGAGCAAAACGCTCAATAAAATCAAACATATAACCACGCAGGAAAGTACCGCGTCTAAAGCCGATTTTCGTGGTGCTGGCTTTAAATAAATGGCTGGCATCAATAGTGACTAAATCATTATCTAGTTTCGGATCCATCGCCATAGTGGCAATCACTCCGATGCCAACCCCCATGCGGACATAAGTTTTAATAACATCGGCATCGGTAGCAGTAAAGGCGATCTTAGGTTCCACCCCCGCTTTATTAAAGGCATCATCTAATTCTGAACGACCAGTAAAACCAAAGACATAAGTCACTAATGAATACTTGGCAATATCTTCAATGGTAATATTGGTTTTCTTTGCCAACGGATGATCACCACGGACAATAATGCTGCGATTCCAGTGATAACAAGGCAGCATGATCAAGTCATTATATAAATGGAAAGATTCCGTCGCGATGGCAAAATCTGCATCACCTTTAGTAGCGGCATCGCTAATTTGTGCCGGGGTGCCCTGGTACATATGCAAAGACACTTTCGAATACTTTTTCATAAAGCCCTGAATAACATCAGGTAAGGCATAGCGCGCCTGGGTATGAGTTGTAGCAATACGTAATTTACCTTCATCCGGCTGAGTATGCTCACGCGCTACCGCTTTAATCGCTTCAACTTTAGATAAGATCTCAGTCGCGATATTGATCACTTCTTTACCCGCAGACGTGACATGAGTGAGATGCTTACCACTACGGCCAAAAATTTGAATCCCTAACTCATCTTCTAGCATACGTACCTGTTTGCTAATACCGGGTTGAGAAGTAAATAAACTTTCTGCAGTAGCAGAAACATTCAAATTATTGTTTTGTACTTCGACAATATAACGTAGTTGTTGGAGCTTCATAATCTATAGTCAGTGTGGCTTATGCAAAAAATATATACTTAAATAAAAATTTATTCCATAGAAATTTATAGCTTTTGCAAGAGAATATTAAAGAAAACGCTTGAAAAATATAGAATGTAGGAATATTACAACATAAAATCACATTTCAGGGTAAATATCAAACAATAGAAGAAATATCTAATAAATTTTCAACAAATAAAAGATTTAGTCGAAAAGCAAAAGTTAACTCTATGCTTATAAGCACATTTTTTGTAGACTGATAGTTAGAATTAAATTAACTCCTGATATGAGTATTAGTATGGGTATAATAATTGGCTTAGTCGTAGCTTTGGTTGTCGTTGTCGTTATTGTCAATGCCATTCAACAACATAAAGAAAAACAAGAACAAGAAAGACGTGCCAAAGCCGCCAAACAAAAAGCGATTATCGATGAAACCGAAGAGCTAATTTTAAACCTGACTCACTTGCCCCCTAACCCTAAAGTTGTCGAAATTCTTAACCGAAGAAGCCTGATGGCATGTAAAGCAATGAGCCAGATCATGCCTGAAGTCAAAGGGTTAAAAAGCCGTATTCAGGAAATGGAAGCTCGATTATCAGCCGCAGAAGATCTCTCCGCTTCAGCGACAGGTAGCGATGAAAAGTTTATCCTGCCGGATAATGAACAGCAGTTAGTGGTTATTTTACAAACCATAAAAAAATTAAGAGCGACACTGAAATCAGAGCAAAGCAAAGGTGCATTAGATGCACAAAACTTTATGCATGAAGATCAAAAGCTAGATGTTATGCAATTGCGCATCAGTGTTGAAAGCTTATTTAAACGCGGCATGCAAGCATACAGTAAAGAGATGCTCGGCTCGGCGCGACAATATTTTGAAAAAGCCTTACAAACCCTAGTCGATCACCCGCTCCAGACGGAATACATCATTCATAAACGTGAAGAAATTGAAAACCAGCTGGAAGAAATTACCACAGCACTGAAAAGCTCAAACGCCAAAGACGCAGCGAAAAAAGCGAAAGCGGAAGAAGACGATTTGGATTTGCTGTTTCAACCGAAAAAGAAATGGTAATAATAACCAGCGAACGACAAAGCTCAGCATTTCCTGAGCTTTTTTATTGCCTGTTATTAATTTTTACAACCACGGTTTATCAATTAAAATTATTTAAAGGATAAGTAAAAGGAAAAGATAAAATGGCTATGTTCCTTTTAATTGTGGTTGTTAAGCTAATCAATTGATAAATAAGGATTTTGCTATGGTGATAAAAACAAGCATCACC
>CAZUHQ010000185.1:0-3844 GCA_964620605.1 uncultured Thalassotalea sp. | reverse complement strand
GCTTCCGCGGAGCCGCGATAACTGATGGCGCCATCTTCTGGTAGTTGCGCTAATATTGCCGGCTCTGCTTGTTCTTTGATAGCATTGATAGCATCTTCCAAACTCATATTACCAGGGGGCGTTACTTGTAAGGTAATGGTTCTTTTTCTGTCTATTCGTCTGATCGAGCTTGGTCCTGCAGTGCGAACAACGTCAACAAGTTTTCCTACCGGCTGAACACCTGCTTGCGGAGTATAAAGCGGAATGCTAGCTAATTCTTCCGGGGTACCCCAATCCATTGAACGCAGGAAAACATCCAGACGTTTTTGACCGTTAAAAAAGTCGCCAACATATAAACCTGTACCTAATGCTCTGGAAATTGACGCGACTTGCTGGCGAGTCCAGCCAGCTTCGGCAATGCTGCGTTCATTCGGAACCATGCGAATTTCAGGTTCCGCTAAACTGAGGCCAGGTGTTGGTCTGATCTGCGCGCCAGGTAATGCCTGGCTAACGGCACCAAAGCCGACCTGTGCGGCGGTTAACAGTTGATCAACTTCATTACCTTGAATATCGATATCGATACGACGACCGCCGCCTAAATTACCAAACAGCTCCTCTTGAGAAGCAAAGGCAATTGTGTCGGGGAAGCCGGCTAAAAATTCGCCATTTACGACATTAACGATTTCTTTAATATGATCCGCGTCTTCAGCACTTCCGCCCATAAAGCCGAAATTACCGAAGAAACCTAACCAGGTATGTTCTATTTTCGGTAACTTTTCTCCCTTGAGGTAAGGCATTAATCGGCGGTTAATTTCATCGCTCATTTCAAAGCGAGCTGCCGGATAGCTTTGCCCTGGAGGCGGTAGCAAAAAGGCATTAAAAGAGTTTTGATTACCTTTGGGCAAATAATCGACTTTTGGAAACATTAAATAGCTGCCAATAAATGAAAATAACATTAAACCAAACACCCAGCTCATTCGTTTGGCCGGTGTCGAGGTGATGCGCATGATGCCTTTGGTGATATTTGACCACCAGTGCTGGTGTGGATCTTGTTCTGATACTTGGGTTAACAGCCGCCTGGCAGCGGTTGGTAATACGGTAACGGCAATGAGTAAGGAAGCGACGATAGCAACCGCAATAGTGATCGCCAGGTCGGCAAATAACTGGCCGGAGATTTCTTCCAAAAAGGCAATAGGTAAAAATATCGCGACGGTCGTTGCTGTTGATGATAACAGAGCGCCCCAGACTTGCGTGGTGCCTTTGAGTGAGGCTTCGTCAGAATGTGTGCCTTTTTCCCGCAGGCGAACAATGTTTTCCAGTACAACGATAGCGGCATCTAGCACCATACCTACGGCGAAAGCTAAGCCCGCCATTGAAATGATATTTAAAGTTCTACCTGCGCTGTACATCACCACTAAGGTGATTACTAGTGAAATCGGGATCGATAGCGCCACTATCAGTGTCGCGCGGAATTTTCTCAAAAACCACCAGAGCACCGTGATGGCCAACATAATACCAAGCAGTAGGTTGTTTTTTACCAAACTCATTGAACGGTCGATGTATTTGGTTTCATCATACATCTGAATTAACTGTAAATTAGCGCGTTTTAGCGAGCCTTGATTAAGTTCATCAATTGCCGCTTTAAGTCCCTCCATGACTTGCATGACATTCACCCCTTGTTCGGTTTGAACATTCATGGCAATTGCCGGTTCGCCATCTAGCGTTAATATACCAACACGATCTGCTAACGTCAGTTCTACATGGGCAACGTCTTTGAGTAATATCGGCTGGCCATCGCGCCAGTCAATCACCATGTCTTGCAGCTGCTCTACGCCGTATTTTCCGGAGAAACGTAAGGTATACTTACGGCGGCCAACTTCATTAAAGCCGCCGGAAGTGTCGTTGTTATTTGATAAGGTGCTGGCGATTTCTGGAATATTTAACCCCAGAGTTGCTGCCTTGTACGGGTCAAAGGTAATGCGCAGCTCGGTATTTAGGCCACCGAATGCGTTGGTTTGCGACACCCCTTCAACGCGTTCCAAGCGGGTTTGAATGACTTCTTCGGTAAAATCCTGATAACTGACAATATCTCTGTTATTACCTGCGGTTGGTTTTAACGCTAACCAGGCAATGGCTTCAAAAGTACTGGCACCACCAACGGCGATCACCGGCTCTGTGGCATCCGGCGGGTAGCTCGGCACCTGATTAAGCGCGTTCATTACGTCAATTAATGCCCGTTGCAGGTTGACACCGGTTTTATACCTTAGCGTGATATTACCGCCCCCTTGATTGGAGCTCGATTCGAGTAATTCCAGGTTTTGCAGCCCTTTTAAGACATCTTCCTGACGTTCGATAATTTCAGCTTCTATTTCTTCCGGCGCCGCGCCGCGCCAGCCGGTGGAAATTACTATTTGCGGTTTACTGATATCTGGCGTTAATTGAACGGGCAGTTTAAATAAGCTGATCAGGCCAAATAACAAGATCAACAATACGGCGACGATAACAGCCGTTGGGTTTCTAAGAGATGCGGAAGTTAATGTCATTATCTGTTACTCACTAATGATTTACCTGATACCAGGGCGTCATTATTGGACTTGATGTTCACTGCCTGGCCTGAGCGTAGGCGCTCGGCGCCGCGGATCACCACTTTATCGCCCGCCTTGATATCGCCAACAATTTCAACCAGTTCGCCTTCACTGATACCTATTGTGACTTCCTTCTGCTGTGCCAGGTTATTACTATCGATAATAAAGATACTGGTGGCGTTACGCCTTAATACCAGGGCGTCACGCGGCGTCGCCAGTACTTGTTTGCTTTCGCCTGTGGCAACTGCGGCTTTAATATCCAGGCCAATCGGCCAGTCAAAATCGGCCATATCCAGGCGTACCTCCATCAGGTGCGAGCGGGAATCTGATACTGGAATGATGGTTTTAATATTCGCTAAACCTTCGCCTAACGGGGATTTAACGGCTAATTGTTTACTTTGTTTTAAATAACGATAAGCGGTTAAAGGGGCATAAAGTGCAGCTTCTACATTGGCGGTTTCAACCAGGCGCACAATCGCGGTACCGTTGTTAACATATTCCCCCTGGTTACTTAAACGTGCCGCTACTATGCCGTCAAATGGTGCTTTTAACTGAGTGTAAGTGAGGTCTTGCTCGATCTGAGCGAGCTTGGCTTTCGCTGCTTCAACATTGGCTTTGGCGATATTAAAATCAGCAATCGTTTGTTCCAGTTCCTTATTGGAAATTAGTTTTTGTTTGACCAGTGATTCTTTACGTTTGACTTCCGATGTTTCAAATGCCAGTTTTGCTTCGGCATTTGCCACCAATGCGCGCTCTTCATCACGCTTGAGTTTTAGTGGTCTTTCATCCAGTTCAGCGATAACCTGATCTTTTTTTACTTGCGTGCCTAAGTCGACCAGGTTAATTAAACGGCCAGAAACATCGGCGGCAATTTCGGAATTGTTACGGCTAACGATTGAACCTGAGACCCAGGCAACCGGGGATAGAGTGGTTTGTTCAATAGTCGCGACATTAACATTGGCGGCCGGCCCTTGCTGTGCCATGGCATGACTAATATTAAAAACGAATGTTACGATAGCAATACTGGTACGAAATAATTTCATAGTTTTACTTAATGATCCTTTAGCAGCTAACTTATAAGTGTATGCTAACTTTGAGAAAACTTCTTGATTAATGATGTTGATATAAGAACCGTTTAGCCGAAAGTACATTTCAGTAATATCGCGATTCTAAGTAATAATACCAATTGAAATTATTATTTAACCAATTCAGAGCTGTGTCAGAGAAGTTAGAACAAGGCAAATTGGTGCAGGTGTAGTTATTCTCCATCAAAGCAATTT
>CAZUHQ010000184.1:0-3890 GCA_964620605.1 uncultured Thalassotalea sp. | reverse complement strand
TTTATGATGTTATCAGCAGCCTACATCTGACTGAAATCTCTAAGCCATCGGATCCCAATGACGATCATCCAGATATTGACCGCGAACTGGATGAGCTGTCAAAAGATAAAATTGAAGAAATGGGGAGCGATGTTTTTCGTCAGGCGGTTGGTTTGCTTAAACTGGAACCACTAGCCCATACCGATCCCAACAATCATATCAAAGTTGAAAACTGTGTCAAAAACGCAGCGTTAATTGCCATGGTCTTTAAACTTTCCCTCAATAATGCAGAAACCCTCAAAAAACTCGCACTGGCGGTTGAATTATGGGATCGGGAATTTGCTAGAGAGCGCTGGGTTTATGTCATTCTCACTAATGATGAATTTGATGAAGATGAAAAAATAACCGAGCTGTTTCGCACCAAAGCCTTTCAAGAAGCTGGCGCTGAGGCTATCGATTTTTCGGCTTACTGCATCTTACGCTTTAAACGGCGTGTTTCGACGACAGATTATGAAAACAGTGATATCCATGCCGCCAGTCAGATGGCGCTCAAAATAGCCAAAGACTATGGCATTACCGATCTGGGCAGCACCTACCTCTGTGCGGAAATGATTTTAATCAGTGGTGAAAACTTTATTGAAGCACCGCTCTGCGCGCCAATGAAAGCCTATTTTGAGAATAATGAACTGGACGAGTTTAAAAAAGTCGGGCTAAGTTATACGTGGCTTAATGACAATTTTGAGCGGTTAATGGAAGCGGAAGAATGATAATGCAATGCGGGTTAATACAAGGAAAAGAGGTGAGCCATGAGTAGTTCGGGAGATTATCTGGAAGCAATGGCAGAGAATACCGCTGCTCATAACCGCGAAATGGAGCAGATGAACAAGGCGCATAAAACACAGAATAACCCACTGTTAAAAAAAGCCGGACTGAAACCTCAAAGACGAAAAGCATTTCGCAAGAAAAATCCCGATGCAGACGCGATTTATAATCAGACCTATCAGCAGATGGATGATGTTGAACTGCGAAAGCAATTTGCATCGGATGATAAGAAAGTCATTGCAGCAATGGCCATTGCCACCCAACGCTTAGCCAAAAACAACCAGATTAATGCTGATAATATTGACCAGTTAGATAGCCAGTTAATTAACGATAACTTTAAAGCGCACTATGAAGAAGCGCTCAAAGATATTGATGAGGGGTTGGTTGATATCAACGGTGCGCCAGAGAAATTTCTGGCGCTTTCTTGTGTGGATGAAATTGATAAGAAGAAAGAAGAGCAACGGATTAATAAAAAGTCCAAAGCCAGTGGTAAAGTCAATCTGGTGGAAACCGTGGTTAAGTGTAAAACCAAAACCTGTCGGTTAACGGAATTTCAGCTTAAACTTGCGCCACCAAGAGATGGGGCTGGCTCAAGTAGTCTGGCTGATTTATGGGTCAAACCCGATGAGCGAGCACGCAGCGATATGAATGAAAAGCTTGATGCTGCGGTCAGTCAGGATGAATCGAGCAGTGGACTGATTGCAAATATACTCGAATCCACAGAAGCTGTGGATAGTTTTCATTTTACGGGCGGCTATTTAAATTTCTTTCAACGTAATTTTGAAGTGGCGGTTAAAGGCGAATGTGGTTTTGGCGATGATGCGCATTGTCCGACGGTGGATATCGAGTGCAGTGAATCACATATTGATAAGCTGAAAAAACATAGTCACCAGTTTAGAAATACCGATAGCGGATTAAAAAACCTGCGTTTAAACCCGCCGGAATTTACGATGGACAGCGATGAAGATTCGGTCAAAAAAATCATTCGCTTATTGCAACCCAAAATGGTTAATCAAGCTCCTGCTGGCTATAGCCTGTCTTTAACCAGTTGTAGCGATAGCGGCGTAGAAATGTACAGCGGCTTTAATCCGGAAATTTATATTCATCAGGCGATGTCGGCTAAAATGTCGGTCACGCTGGAATATAATTTAACAAAATCCAAAATGATACCGGGTATTGAGTTTGCGGGACGATTTGATAATACGGATTACAAGGTGTCACTAGATCCCCAGTCGCTGGTTAAGGATGCACGCTCCGCCATTTCGGATTTATTCGATCAGAATGTGGTGGTAGAAGGATTATTGAAAGCCGGTAAGGTCTATCATAAACTGTTTGACTTGGGGAAAACCGATGAGGAAGCGGGAGATGAGACACCCACCGAGCCGAACGATGCAGCCAGCTGTGAAGTAGTGCAAGAAAGCAGTAGCGCCAGCACTGACGCCAAATTTTTAAGCCCCAAGCTTAATCTGTCTTATCTGATTAAAAAAGTGAATCGTCCCGATTTAAATTACAGTCAGATTGGTTATGATCAATCCATTTTTCTGTCAGCCTCTCCGCTGATGAAGTTGGAAAAAGAAATCTGTCTGTTTAACCTGTTATGGCGAAAAAGCATTCGCGGGAGTATTGCGATAATCTCTGCGGGTACATCGGAGGCCGCGCTCTATGCACTCAATAAAATTGATGTGGATCAGAATATCCAGAATACCTTTAAACACTTTGTTATCTTTATGAAATCAGCGGTGGTCAGTGCCGCCAAAGAGTCAGCGGTTTATCAAAAAATGATGGGGAGTGAACGAACCTATGAAAAGATGGCCGAGGAGATTGATAAAGTCACTGATGAAGAAGCCACCGAATATTGTGCGAAAAAAAGTCAACGGACGTTGGCGTGCAAGCTAAAGTTTTCGGTTGCTGCCGAAACGGACGATCCGGAAGCTGGACTGGTATTGAGTAAAAAATCCGGTGAAGATAAGTTTACCTGTGACAAAGAAAAATCCACCATTTATGCGGGCATTAATGCGAAGCTGGAAGGCGAAATGTCGAGCGACCTGAAAATCATCAAAGCGTTGGGATTTGGAAGCTCCTTATATGATGGCGGGGGTATACGAGGCGAGATTTTATCCGCGGATAGAAGTGGGGAATCTCGTTTAGGCTATACCATTGGCTACAACCCTGAGGTAAAATCAGAGGGAAAGGTCATCGCCCAAGGCGAGGGATTATGTTACCAGCGTTTTTATAGTGGCCTGTCGGTTTATATTGAAGCCTTTGTCTGGTTTACGAAATCGGAAACAGGTGCAGAAGAAACGGGATTAACAGAAGCCCCCAAGGCACATGGAGGTCGTGGTGAAGATGACGATGAATTAGTTGACGATAATACTGCCGATGCAGTCCGCTCCGAAAAGAAAAAGACGCTAATGGATTTTAATATTATTCCAGCCATAGAGTCGCCATTTGTACCGATAAAATCAATTTTCAGTGGCCAGATAGAGAAATAGCAGGAACAAGTGAGAGTGTAATGAACTATACAAAACCTTTTTATACCTTAAAAATAAATACCAAACATTGTGGTTATATTTTGGCGGTTAATGGCTGTTTAGTGGAAGAAGACCGTATTGGTGAACCACTGAATATGGAATACCCGATTAACCAATGGCTGAAAAATGGTGAAAATATCATTGATATTCACCATTTAAATATTATGACGCCAAATAAAGAGACGGGAATGCATGAAGAGGGTCAATTCACTTTAGAGTTAAGAGTCAAAGAGCATGGGGAGCAACACTCGACGCTAGTGTCAAGCATTGCTTACGATGCCTCAAAACTCAAGTCTATCGGTGGTGAGAGCCATGTAATTGATTTTGATGCGCAAGAGGCTTTATTAGCTTCAATTGCAGAATCCAGTCAGCCAGCACAGTTTGATATTGTGGACGAACAGAAAAAAGAATCAGATTCAGGCGCTTTTCAGATAGTCGGGTATGAAGTTAAGGAAGGTATTACCAAAGCACTACAAATTACTCAAACTATACAGCTTCCTGCTCCCTTCCCTTTATGGCGTTTTTTTGAGGCAGACGATTTAATTTATCATAATGATT
>CAZUHQ010000183.1:0-3915 GCA_964620605.1 uncultured Thalassotalea sp. | reverse complement strand
GTACTCTCCTGCTATAACATAGGCGTATTAGGGGTTAACCGTGGTAACTTAGGCTTTTTAACCGACTTATCACCAACGGAATTTGCCGAGCCATTAACTGAAATATTAGCCGGCAAGTCTCGCTCTGAGCAGCGTTTTATCATTGAAGCGGAAGTCTATCGTCACGGTAA
Source organism: uncultured Thalassotalea sp. (assembly GCA_964620605.1). Classification (GTDB taxonomy): domain Bacteria; phylum Pseudomonadota; class Gammaproteobacteria; order Enterobacterales; family Alteromonadaceae; genus Thalassotalea_E. The sequence goes on along the minus strand of CAZUHQ010000183.1, from coordinate 3,745 downwards.
ATTAAAAAGCTCTAACAGTGCGGTCAATGAAGCAGTGTTACATGCCGGAAAAGTGGCGAGTATGATCGAATTTGAAGTCTATATCGACGACAGCTTTATGTTCAGTCAACGCTCTGATGGTTTAATTGTTTCAACTCCTACCGGTTCAACCGCCTATTCAATGTCGGCAGGCGGGCCTATTTTAACGCCAAACCTGAATGCCTTATCATTGGTTCCAATGTTTCCTCATACCTTAACCAGCAGACCTATAGTGGTTGATGGTAACAGTGAAATTAAACTGATTTTAGCCAATGAAAACTACGAAAACCTCCAGGTCAGCTGTGACGGTCATGTCATTTTAGCGGTAATGCCAGGTGATGAAGTGATCATTCGTAAAAGTGAAAATACCCTAAGATTAATTCACCCGTTAGATCATAGCTATTTTAATGTGCTGAGAACCAAGCTTAGTTGGGGTAATAAACTCTATTAAATCAATATGCTAATAAAGTTATGCCAATTTAGCTTTACGAAAGTATTGCATAATTAACATTTACTGTATAAATTAACACCTATATTTATATACAGTAGCTTTACCTATGTTATTACATCTCAATATTCAGAACTTTGCCATAGTGCGCACATTAGATATTGACTGGCGCCACGGCATGACCACCATTACCGGAGAAACCGGCGCAGGTAAATCCATCGCCATTGATGCGCTAGGCTTATGTTTAGGTGACAGAGCACTAACCAATGTAGTTAGGCCAAATTGTAAAAAAGCCGAACTTGCCGCCACTTTTGATATTCGCAAAAATCAGGAAGCCCAAAACTGGTTGGCAAATAACGATATTTCCGTTGATAGCGATTGTATTTTACGCCGAGTTATTTCCAGCGAAGGGCGTTCAAAAGCCTATATAAATGGCTCTCAGGTACCATTAGCGCAACTTAAAGATATTGGCCAGCTATTAATCAATATCCACGGCCAACACGATCACCAACGCATTATTAAAGCATCCGAGCAACGACAGATCCTCGATGCCTATGCCGACCATCCTCAGCTACTGGCCGATGTTAAGCTTTATTATCAACAATGGAAAAAGCTCAACCTTGAATATCAACAATTACAGGATAACCAAAGCCAAAGAGCAGCCCAGCAGCAATTATTGCAATATCAGGTCAATGAGTTAGATGAGTTTGCGCTTGCTGAAGGTGAATTTGAACAACTGGAGCTAGATTATAAACGCCATAGCAATAGCCAGTATTTATTAGACACGACTTTATCTGCATTGCAAAATTTGTCTGAAAATGAAGAGATTAATGCCCTCGACAGCTTGCGCCATGCCTTTGATCAAATTAATAAACTTGCCAATGTGGATAGCAAATTAGCCGAATTAGCAAGCCAGCTCGAAGAATCAATGATCCAACTGGAAGATACCAGCAACGAACTACAAAGCTATTATCAACAACTGGAACTAGACCCTGAAGCTTATCAAATAATCGAAGAACGCTACTCACTAGCTATTCAACTGGCAAAAAAGCACCAGGTAACGCCAGAGCAATTACATAGTTATCATCTTCAACTGAAAAATGAGCTGAGTGCAATTTCAAGTGATGAACATAGGTTAAATGCTGTGTTAGAAGAGATAACGCAAACCGAAGCTAAATATCGTGATGCTGCACAAACACTCAGTCAATCAAGAAACCAATCAGCATCAAAACTCAGCCAGCGCATCACCGAAAGCATGAAAGAGCTCAACATGGCACATGGCCAGTTTGAGGTTCGCATAACAGAAACTACCGGCGACAACCTTACCCTACATGGACAAGATGATGTCAGCTTTTTAATCAGCTTAAACCCGGGTCAAGCACTGGAAGCAATGAATAAAGTCGCCTCAGGTGGTGAGTTGTCGCGTATCAGTCTGGCAATGCAGGTAATTTTAGCCGATAAAGTAGTCACCCCAACGCTGATTTTTGATGAAGTGGATGTTGGTATCTCTGGCCCTACTGCCGCTATGGTTGGTGCCAAGTTACGTCAGCTTGCCGCCAATACTCAGGTGATTTGTGTCACTCACTTGCCACAAGTCGCCTCTAAAGGTCATCAGCAACTGTTTGTCACTAAATTAACCGACGGCGAGCATACAGAAACTAAAGTGACGGAACTAAGTGAACAGAGACGAGTCCAAGAGATCGCCCGATTACTGGCAGGAGACAGCATCACCGAACACAGTTTGGCGAATGCGCAGGAACTGCTCGCCAGTTAATAACAAGCAATCAGCGCTCACATTAACCTTGAGCGCCGTATGCGCCAAACAGATTAAAGCAATAAAAAAACTTTGTAACTCTCGGCGCGCTTAGTTATCATCCACGTTCACAAGTTAGAGGATAAGAAAAATACCATGTTGTATAGAGTTTTAATCGCCGTTTTCCTGATCAGCATTTCAGCCTGTTCCAGCTGGGTTTATCGTATTGATATCCCGCAAGGCAACTATTTGGAACAAAGAGACGTCGACAAATTACAAATAGGTATGACTAAAGAGCAAGTTAAATATGTACTAGGCAGCCCGGTAGTAATGGACAGCTTTAATAACGACACCTGGCACTATGTTTATCGTTTTAAATCTGGCCGTAGCTCAGAATATAATGCCGAAAAGCACTTTGTGATTAAGTTTGCTGACAATAAACTAGTGTCAGCCGAAGGTGATTTTAAATTATCTGAAAACTTCAGTACCCCGATGAATAACGATCAGTAATCGTTTTATTTCAGAGATATCGCCGTTCCTGTACATAAAAAAAGCAGCTCACCCAGCTGCTTTTTTTATGTCTAAATTTAAATAGTTTTTAGAAACTACTCAGATTTAGCCCGTAGTGGATTAACTCTGCCACCGGTGACTTTATCCGCCCGTCCTTCTTCTTTCGCTTTTTCTGCCCGGCGCTTACGTACTTCCTTTGGATCGGCAATTAGCGGGCGATAAATTTCAATGCGATCTAAATCTTTTACGGTATCGGTTAACTTAGCGGTACGATTCCAAATACCCACTTTATTCTTGATTAAATCAATTTCAGGGAAGGTATCAAGAATGCCCGATGCATTAATCGCCGCTTCAATGGTAATGCCATCATCAACAGAAATTAATAACAGCTCCTGCTTAGTCGGCGTGCCATACACCACTTCAATTTGTATTTGCTTTGTTTGCTCTGCCAGATTATCCAACTTGCGCTCCATAAACCTCTTTGGCTCTTTGGGTAAAAGCCTGTACCATATTATTCGCTATACCATTAAATACTCGGCCAAACGCCAAATCAAACACCTTGCTCGAAAATTCATATTCAAGGTGTAAACTTATCTTACAGGCTTCTTCCGAAAGCTTAGTTAATTTCCAGCTGCCAACCAATTGCTTAAACGGGCCATCCACCAACGACATCTTTACTTCCTGATTAGCAATCAGTGTATTTTTGGTAGTAAACCATTTTTTCAATCCGCCTTTTGACACTAACAATGACGCGGTTACTTCAGTATCGTCCTCGGTAATAATTTTACTGCCACCACAATCTGGAATAAACTCAGGATAGGTGCGCACATCATTGATTAACTGATACATTTGTTCAACACTGAACATCACTAAGGCGTTACGACTAATACTTGGCATTTAACTCCCCTATTTCAACCCGCTTATCATAGCAAAGCGTCGCTGAAATAGCATTAAGCCAATGTAGCAGGGCAAACGCATAAGCGGCTAAAAAACAGTCACCAACACTTTTTCTGCAT
>CAZUHQ010000182.1:0-4003 GCA_964620605.1 uncultured Thalassotalea sp. | reverse complement strand
TTGCTTCCAACTTTTTGATTTCTGCATCTTTTTCGGATGCAATTTTCTGCATGTCATTTTTAATATTGCTTGTTGCCAACTCAACTTCTTTAAGCTTATTTTGTTCAACCAGTTCAAGTCGGTCATGTAACTGTTTTTCAAACTCACTATCATGAACTTGCTTCAAAATATCTGCATATCCAGATTCATCAACTTTAAAGGCTTTTTGACAATGCGGGCAAATAATTTCATTCATTTAAAATAATCCTTCTATAAATAACATTATTTTTAATAATGGGGCTATAATCCTTTTTATTATAAGTATTTTTCAAAAAATTTATTCATCTAAAACTTGTTTTGCCGACTTCCGTAATCTTCCATCGGCATCAACATAACGATATAAAGTTGGTCTACTTATACCTAGCTCTTTACATAATTGAGTTACATTAGTCTCGCGATTACCCATAGCAGCTTGTGCCAAACGTATTTGTGCTTTGGTTAATTGAAATTTACGACCTCCCTTTTTACCTCTTGCTCGTGCTGACTCTAAACCTGCTTTGGTTCTCTCAACAATAAGGTCACGTTCAAACTCAGCTAGTACAGCAAAGAAACCAAAAAACATTTTGCCTGTTGGTGTAGAGGTATCAATATTCGCCCCTTTACCCGTTAAGACTTTAAGACCGATTTCTTTATTAGAAAGTTTCTGAACCAAAGTAACCAGGTCATGCAAACTTCGACCTAACCTATCTAATTTCCAGACAACCAAAGTATCATGTTTTCTTAATGCTTTGATGCAGGCCTCCAAACCGGGTCGGTCAGCTTTTTTACCTGAACACTGGTCAGAATAAATTTTCTCGGGATCAACGCCGGCTTCTAAAAGAGCATCATTTTGTAAATCCAAGTTTTGAGTTCCATCGGTTTTAGAAACTCTTACATATCCTACTAACATATCTGTTTCACAAACGACCGTTTATTTAACACTTTATAAAAATACCATATTTATATCAAAATGCGTATCTTATCCCGTTATATATTCTATATATTATAAATGACACTTACTTATGAATATCTAACAGAATTTGTTTATTTCCAATTTAATACTCAAAAATACCATGATTTATACTACTTAACCGAATAAATCTGAATGTGAGCCAGTTCTCTCCAACCTCAGCGCACCATCTAAAACAACATATATTAATAACCAATCTGACTCAATATGACACTCTCGTGCATAACTATAATTTCCTACTAATTGATGATCTCTATATATTGGTTCCAATCGTTTTTGGTGTGCTAAGTGGCTAATTATTGATTTTAGTTTACTTACATCCTTGTTACGCTTCTGCATAAGCTTGTAATCTTTTTTAAAGCGATTACTACGCTCAATACTTAGCATTATCAATTGTCCAAATCATTGAACAGATCATCTATAGAATTAAATTGCTTAGTATTCTTTCCTTTAGCGCTATCATCTAATGTTTTAATTGTTTCTTTGTTGGGTATTTTAATATCAAACGGTAACCCATGATGTAATTTAATTTGACTAAATAAAGCATTAATAGCATCTGACATAGTTAAACCTAAGTCTGAGAGTATATGCTCCACATCATGCTTTAAATTTCCATTTACTCTAGCTCTTACAACCTCATTTTTTGTATTCATAGTTATTGCCTCTCAATAATCTTATATGGTTACATTGTAGCCACGTTAAGGAGATTTGTCAACTTAGTTGGTTGTATCAAAACATATTTCTAGAAGTCTGCTCATTATTTGCTTTAGTTTTATTTATAGTAAAATCGCATTGGAAAAATTGACTTAAATCAATTATCAAAGAATACCTTGCAACAGCACTCAATAATTAGCGCCTAAAACTCTTAAGCATTAAGAGAACCGAATTATAGACCACTTTTAAGACCGTATTCTTGCGTCATAAAAATTAAGCTTCAAAATGTGTACTTTTTGAAACGACCACTGCCTCACATCTAATTTCATGTTTTAATATTTTTAAAATATATTTGACAAAAGTAATTTTAGCATTAGAATGATCATTTTTTATTCCAAATAGAATAGAAAATCATATTTTTTGAGTAGAATAAATCAAGTTACTAAATGATTTTTTAAAGGGGAGAACTAATAGATGAAAAATAGAATTAAAACATCATTTCTGATAACAATGGCTTTAATTTCAGGCACATCTTTCGCTGAAATTTCAACATCGGCATCATTTCAAACACCAGTTGAAATACAAAATGAAGTGAATTTTTTAACCGGTAGTGCTTTGTTCAAAGGGAGTGGCTATTTTCAAACGGTTAATGGTGCACTACCAAAAAGCTATCTTGCTACTGCTCAGTACTTTGGTTCAGAAGTTTGTGGCCAAACTGGTGTTAATTGTTCTGTTAAAGATGCATATATCCCGACCACTTATACTGTAGAACCTCTGGAAAACTCTGATGGTGCTGCACTTCAAATTGAAAGAATGTTAACTACTTATGGAACTGATATATACGATGGTGCAACTTGGCAAATAGCATTAGGGTTATCCAGCTATAATAATATTCCATTAAAATTAAATCAAAGCCCGAGTACTTTGATTAATAATGAGAATTTAAGATTAGATAAAATACCATCAAGAAACTCTAATTATGCTTATGGTGCTCCGGACAGTGCTTACAAAATATCAAACCCAGAATATGGCTACGCTTTTCGTTTATTAGGTCCTAGTTGGAATTTACTAGATCCTTTTTATATGCCAGGTGTAGATCCAAAATGGGCACATGCTTATGTTAGTCAATATAATACTTTCCCAAAAAATTATCCTGTTGGAACAATAACTTGGGATGATTATAAACCAGTTACTGGGGACAACGCTTGGGCTTTTCTTATTGGTCCAATTCAATCGGCATTATTACTAAATAAATATAAACCACTTAGTCCAAATAGCATTGCCATGCAAAATGCACTACATTTCTTGTGGGCAATTCAGCGCATGCAGACACCTATGGGTGCTGTTTATTACTCTACAGTTGGCACACCTGGTAACCAAGGCCAAGTAAAGCCTGGATTAATTTCTATTGAAAATAATATTTCAACATTAGCTGGATTAAATCTTTTACAAAAAGCAATTCAACAAATTCAACAAAGTGGTATTAATGATGCACAACTTAAAGATGCCAGTAATGTTATAGATATAATAATCTATGGTGGAGATCTCCCTGGAGGCAAAAAAACTCTTGGTATCCTTAATTTTCTTCAAAAACATACAGTTCGTACTAGCGTTGGCAAATATAGCTTCTATTCTGGAGGAACTTATGATGATAAAACAGGCAGTTTCACACTGGATAATACATTTGCAGTTGATACAAACACGTGGGGAATTGCTGCCTTAGGTCCTAAAACTATAAATACTTGGTTTAATGACCCTAAAACTGCATATCGAATATGGGAAACAACCCGTTCCAGAGGGGGATATTTTGTAAATAATGTATTACAGGGTGTAGGCTACACAGACCAAAATTCCAATGGTGCTAAACAAGTCATGTCTGGTGAGTGGACAGCTGGTGCTATTAATGCAGTTAAAGTTCTAATTCAATATTATAGTACAAATCCAGGTATTACTCCTGCCGAATTACAGTCTTTGAAAAATGACGAACAGACAATGGAAAGTGGGTTATTATTGATGGCCTCAACAGGCAGTTTAGATGGTAATACAATTTCACTACCAACAGGTGAAGAAGCAATCGATTATGCCAATAAAAGATATGATATACCTTTTGGTTGGTTTGCAAATCCCATTCCAAGTACAGCATCTACAGCTTGGACGCTCATGCTTGATTTGAATTTAAACCCATTTGCATTTGGCTATGATAGTAGTCATAGTAAGTTAATGATTCCAGATTATACCCACTCCAGACCGAATTATGATCCAACAAATCTTTTTCTTTATAATCCAAACAATGTAAACGAAAATGTTAATGCAAAAAATAATACCTACGTTACTATCTTAAATGAATTAAGAAATCAAGCT
>CAZUHQ010000181.1:0-4089 GCA_964620605.1 uncultured Thalassotalea sp. | reverse complement strand
TGCTGCCATGGGATTTGAAACAAGGCTAGTGTGTATTTGCCAAGACGCTTACACTTAACTAACTCAGTTTTCTGGTATATTTACATAGTGCAGCTTCATCTTTAAAGAAGCTAAAACCATGTTTGTAGTAAAGAAACCTTTAAAAGTGTATAAATATATACGGAAAAAATAACTAACCACGCTATTCAAACAGGGTTACAGGATGTTAGAAAAAAAGAAACCAAGGGAACAAAGCGGACGACATTCATTTAGCGCATACCGTGCGCAGGTTAAATCAGCTGCAATGGCGTCTTTATCTATTCTAGAAAACGATGGTATCGATAGAGTTTACTGTGACCTGCACGATGATTTTGTTATTCGCAAGAAAGATGATGATGGATATAGCTATGTGTTTTACCAAGTTAAAACAAATGGCAAGCAAAACCACAATTGGACTTTGAATGAATTATTTGGCCTTAAAGCTCGAACCAAAGACCAGAAAAAGCAGTGTACTGAGAAAATAAAAGATAGCTTCATTGGTAAGCTACTTTTGCACACAGTAGTTTTTGATAACTACTGCAATTCTGTTGTCTTTCAGACCAACATCAACAATAGCGATGATGTTGAAAAGGTAATGGAAGACATTGAAAAAGGTAATTTTCAAAATAAATTCACAGAAGTATTGATTGATCGATTCAACAAATGTTTCCCAGAAGAAATCTCTATTGAACTATCCGAAGATGAAATCAAATTAAGGTTATCAAAGCTTCAGTTTGAAACTGATGTACAGCATTTAAAAAGCGGCGATGATAATTTCGAACCTATTGCAAAAAATGCGATATACAAGTTTAGCGAAGTAGATTTAGGCCACACTGAGACTCGTGAAATACTGATGAAACTGCTTGAGCTGGTAGAAAATAAATCAAGTGGAGTAATAGCTGAACTAACTCAAGAAAGTATTGAGCAATATGCAGGAATAGCTATTGAAGATTTACTATCGATACTAAGTATATCAAAGGATGCATACGATAACTTGCTAGAAGGCGGAGACAGTAAAGCTATAAAAAGCGCATCAATTATTCAACGCACGCTGTCCTCGGCTGGGGCTACTATTGAGGAAATTGAGTATATATCAAGATGTAAAACTAATTGGGATCTGTGGCACAGAAAAAATCGCCATGTGCTTTTAGAGTTCGATTTACAGTCCATAAATAGCATGGTGAGAGAACTTTTAAATAACTCCATTCGTAGTGATGGCTCACTTCATTTAGCCAGCTTGAGATCTCCAATAAAAGACTTAGTCAGTAAGCTTGAGACTGAGGGCTTAATGTATGACCTAAATCCTGAGCTCATTCTCGGAGGCATATTTGCGGAATTAGTTAAGGGGAAATCATGAATTTCGATACATTTTTTGAAAATATTGCACAATCCGGTACTGAAATTCACGTCGATAGCTCCAGTTATAACAAGCCAAATTTGTTAAACAACGAAGCACTATTCCAGCTACCACTGATTAGTTTGATAGTGCTACTTATGGCGAAAGATAAACGAAAACCCAAAGTATCAGAAATCGGCCAACTTGTTGGTGAAAGTTTAGAAACAAGCATGCCTGGCTTTAAAGGCTCGGCTCAACACGTTGGTTGGTCAGCAAATTTACGAGTTAGAACTGTGAAGGCAGTTAGCTTTTTGGAATATTCAAACTTGATAGAAATCCCGAATAATAAAGGGCGAATTAAAATCACACCTTTAGGTAAGAAGGTGATTGATAAAGCCTTAAACCAAGAAGATATCCTTACATATAACCTAGCTGAGATAGCAAAGGCATACAGAAACTTATGTGTTTCTAAGCAACTAGACATGGAGTTGGAATGAAGCTAATCAGTATACAAATTTTTCCAAATGGTCTTTCTGGCTGGCAATCAGATTTACTTAAGTTTGGCGACAATATTACACAACTATTCGGTAAGAACGGTTGCGGTAAAACTCCGATTGTACAGTCGATTGCTTTTTGCTTAGGCTACCCGAGCGTATTCAGAAATGATATTTACGAAAGGTGCAATCACGCTATCTTAGAAGTTTCATCGCCTGTCGGAAACTTACAATTAAAGAGGGTGTACAGCAAAGGTGTAGATATACAGGTTACAGAACCTAATGGCGAGAAGCAGAGGTTTTTTGATGAAAAGGAATATTCGTCATATCTGTTTGAAAAACTGGGTCTGACAGTAGATAGCCTTGTCACCAACAATAATAAAAGTACTAGTCCCTATTTAGCGTCAATGCTGCCAATCTACTACTTAGATCAAGATGACGGTTATAACAAGTTTTATAGTCCACCGAGCAACTTTATCAAAGACCAGTTCTCAGAAATGATGAGAATGATTTTTGATTTGCCTGTGAAACATTCATTCGACCAAAAGAAAGAAAAGTTCAAGGCAAAAGAACGCTTAGATTATTTAGATAAGCAAGTAGAGCTTCATTCACGTCAAGCTGAAATTGCTAAGCAGGAAGCTGCATTAGTATCTAAAAGCTCAGAAGAGTTAGAAGAAGAAATCGGTACGTTGGAAAGTGAAATAGAGCAACTTAAGAGTTCTGGCGCAAATCATGATGACTCGATAAATGTTCTAGATCGTTTAATTTCAAAGCATAAAGCTTCGATAAGAGAATTAACGCTTGAAATCGCTGAAATTAATAAGAGAACAAGCGGGATTGCACAGATAGTACATGAAATTAACACGGAAATTGAAACACTTAACTTAAATGAAGAAGCTAGACGAGTATTTCTATCATTTAATGAGATTTGTGGCTCTAGTAATTGCCAACTGTTTTCTTCAAGCTCAGATGCATACAGTAAAAATTTACTGTATTTAAAAGATCAAATTAAAGACCTAGAAAGAAATGCGGATATCGATAAGATTAAAATCGAGCAAATCATGCAGCAACGTGAAAGTTTGGAGGGACTAATCCAAACGATTATCGATGAGAGAAATCAATCTTTGGAAAAAAGTGAGGTATCAGCTCTGGTAGATGCGATATCCGAACTAAAGAATCAAATATTTGAACTGCAAAGCCAAAAGAGTGATATCGAAAAAGTTGAGTTACTGGAAAATAAACATTTTCAAACTATCGCTGAGCGCAATAAAGCTCTAGAAAAGTATCAGTCTTTTGGTACGGATAAGAACTCTATTCCAGCATTGGTAAAGCTAAAGGCTGATCTTCGAGAGTTCTTCTTAAACTGGCTAGAAGTGCTAAACACAAACAACATTAGCCGTAACATTACCTTTAAAGACGATTTTACTCCGTATCTAGGAACAGAGACTATATCTCAACTTAAAGGGAGTACTAGAACTAGAGCTGTCTTGGCTTACCACGCAGCCTTAATTGAGTTAATGGCACAGCATAATTCATTCTGTTTTAAATTTCTAATTTTAGATACGCCTAAGCAACACGAAATTCACAATGACGATCTAAACCAATACATCAAAGCACTTAAAGTATTATGTGCTCAGCATTCTGTTCAAGTTGTTTTCTCTACTACCGAGTATCATTATGAGGGTGATAATCAAGACATAGAGTGGAACCCGAAATACCAAGGCGAGAAACAATTGATGTTTTTAAAAATGAATTCTAATGATCGAATAATTTAAAAATTAATAAGATGAATTAGTCTCGACTTGATCTGACATTTCGATTTGAAAAATTGAGAGTTACCCGTTTTGATAAAGGTGTCGAATCTTTTAATCAAAACAACCAAAAGGTGGTAACTCTCATGTTACATACTGGCAATAAATTCCCTCAATACTTTCAGTTTACTTGCTATAGAAGTAAACTGAAATCGGCTCCTACAGGAGCCGATTCAATTTACGTTTTCTTATGCAGATTTTGCCAACTTTTCAGCTAAGTTTTTCGGACATAAGTGCGTGTAGCGTTTGAGGCTGGCAAGATCTCTATGTCCAGTGATAGCAGCTACTTCCATCATTTGAAGCCCTTTCTCAAACAGGCGACTTGTCGCTTCATGCCGAAGGTCATGAAATCTAAGATCTTCGATACCTACTCTAGTGCATATTTCGGAGGAAACCGGCCACTGGTTTCGGTTTAACACGATCAAGCATT
>CAZUHQ010000180.1:0-4091 GCA_964620605.1 uncultured Thalassotalea sp. | reverse complement strand
TAGATGATTTGAGCGGCTTTTCACTGCCGGGCGTAGAAGTAATAACGCATCAGCGTCATGATAAAAAATTGCGCATTGGCAGCTTATCCGGCAATCGTTTTACTATTTGTTTAAGAAATGTCTCAGATATCAACGCCCTGCAACGCCGCTGGCATGCGGTAGTAGAGCATGGCGTGCCAAACTATTTTGGTGAGCAGCGCTTTGGCCGTGATGGCAGTAATATTGAACGGGCAAACGCTTTATTTGCCGGTCAGAAAGTTAAAGATAAGAAAAAGCGCAGCATGTATTTATCGGCGGCGCGTTCATTAGTATTTAATCAGATGATCTCCAGCCGCATTGAGCGCCAGTTATTTGAGCAGCTGCAAGTGGGCGATGTCATGATGCTGGCGGGCACCCAGTCGGTATTTGTGCTGGATGAAGTTGAGCAAACGATTGAACAACGATTTGCCGAAAAAGATGTCGATTTAACTGCGCCCATGTGGGGCTCAGGCCAGTTAATGACACAAGCTCAGCCGTTAGCATTAGAGCAAAAGGTTGCTGAGCAATATCCGGATGTCTGTCGGGGATTGGTGAAACTTGGCTTAAAGCAGGAACGGCGGCGTATTCGTTTAAATATTTCGGATGCCAGTCTCGAATGTGATAATCAGCAGCAATATGTGACTTTAAGTTTTTCCCTGCCGGCAGGCTGTTTTGCTACCTCGGTGTTACGAGAGCTGATTGATTATCGCGATCTCAGTCTTACCCGCTTTGATTAAGGATTTACTATGAGAATCTTGTTAAGTAATGATGATGGCGTGCATGCCTTAGGGATAAAAGTGCTGTATCAGGAGCTGGCAAAGTTTGCCGAGGTAACTGTGGTGGCGCCGGATAGAAATTGTAGTGGTGCCAGCAATTCATTAACTTTGTTAAATCCACTTAGAGCACAAACTTTGGATAATGGCTTTATTTCGGTTAATGGTACGCCAACCGATTCGGTACACCTTGGCATCAGTCAGTTAATGAAACCTTTACCTGATTTGGTGGTAGCCGGCATTAATCACGGCGCTAATCTAGGCGATGATACTTTATATTCAGGCACTGTTGCGGCGGCAACTGAAGGGCGTCATATGGGGATGCCAGCGGTCGCGATATCACTGGTAGGTAAAGATGAAACTCACTATACGACGGCGGCCAAAGTAGCAGCGAAGTTTATTAAGCGTTTACAGCAACACCCTTTGCCAGCGGATCAAATTATTAATATCAATGTGCCGAATGTGCCATTAAGTGAATTAAAAGGTGTTAAGGTAACCCGGCTTGGTCATCGCCATAAGGCGGAAACCATGAAATCTTCAAAAGACCCCTGGCACCGAGACATCTATTGGTATGGTTCATTAGGCGCTGAACTGGATGCCGGTGAAGGCACGGATTTTCATGCTATTAGTGAAGGATATGCGTCGATCACTCCATTAACGGTCGATATGACCGCCTATAAGAGCATGACGAATATGCAAGAATGGATATGTGATTTTAAGTTATGAGAAAAAAGAAATGAATGTCAGAGTAGGAAGTCGTATCGGTGGCAAGTCGAGTCGAAGTGGAGAATTACTGGCACAAAAACTTCAACAGGAAGGGATCACTCATCCGTTAGTATTACAGGCGATTGCCAGAAGCCCGCGCCATATTTTTGTCCCGGAAATTTTAGCCCATAAAGCTTATGATAATACCGCACTACCGATAGGACAGGGGCAAACGATTTCTCAACCCTATATAGTAGCGAAAATGTCGGAGCTTTTATTGGTTGATGGCATGCCAGAAAGTATTTTGGAAATCGGTACCGGCTCTGGTTATCAAACCTCAATTCTTGCGCAGTTAACGCCTAAGGTATATTCGGTCGAACGCATTAAATCATTGCAGTTTCAAGCCAAACGTAAATTACAATCGATGGATTTACACAATGTGTCGATGAAACATGGTGATGGTTGGAAAGGCTGGCAATCAAAGGCACCATTTCAGGCGATAATTGTTACTGCTGCGCCATCGGAAGTGCCGCAGGCGTTGTTAGAACAATTAGCGGATGGTGGTCGACTGGTGATCCCGGTTGGTGAGCAAACACAAATATTAAAAGTTATTACTCGTCACGGTGAGGAGTTTAGTGAACGACAAGTGGAAGCGGTGCGCTTTGTGCCTTTAGTACCAGGAGCCGTGCAGTGAAGCTATTTAGTGCGCTCTATCAATGGACACTCAAATGGGCTGAGCATAAGCTAGCACCTAAAATTCTTGCTTTGCTGACGTTTGCTGAATCGGTATTTTTTCCGGTTCCACCAGATGTGTTATTAGCGCCCATGGTGCTCGCTAAACCTAAACGTGCCTGGCATTACGCAACCCTAACGACAACTGCATCGGTAATCGGTGGTATTGCCGGCTACGCCATGGGATTTTATATGTTTGAGCCCTGGATCCAGCCCTTGATCACTGAATGGGACAAACAGCAAACCTTTGATCAGGCGGTTTCCTGGTTCAATCAGTGGGGCGTTTGGGTGGTATTTCTCGCCGGCTTTTCACCTATTCCCTATAAAATTTTTACTGTTAGTGCCGGTTTTTTGCAGATGGCATTTTTGCCTTATTTGTTGGCATCGGCAATTGGTCGTGGCATGCGCTTCTTTTTGGTGGCGGGTATCATCTACTGGGGCGGTGAAAAAATGGAACAGGGCTTACGCAAATGGATTGATGTGATAGGCTGGGTTGTTGTTGGGATAATCATCCTTGTCTATTTGAGCTTGAAGAGATAAATAGCAGTTAATAAGAACAAACAAATCAGGGTAGATGGTGTTATTTAGATATAGTGTTATTGTTGTTTTTTTATTATTAGTTGGCTGTTCATCCAGGCAGACTCCAGCGCCTGTTGTGGATGTTCAGGCGCAAGTACCACTGAGTAAAAGAGTCAAAAGCAGCATCAGAGGGAGTGAATATATAGTCAAAAAAGGTGAAACTTTATATTCCATCTCGTGGCGTGCCGGATTAGATGTTAATACCCTTGCCAGTTTGAATAATATTTCTGCGCCATATCAAATATTTCCCGGACAAAAAATTTTTTTAGCGAAAAAATCTATCAAGGCTAGTAAAAATAAACCCTCTAGTGAAAGCTTACCAGTTGGGCAACAAAAAGTTGTAAAAAAAGCTATTGCATCAAAGAAAAAGCAGGAGTATGGTGAAAATGCAAGAGGGCAAAAAATAAGCAAAAAGTCTTCAAGCACCAATAGGTCATTCTCACAAAAAATCAGACATTGGGTCTGGCCGGCAAAAGGAAAGCTTATAGCAAAGTTTTCCAATAGAAAACAAGGTAATAAAGGAATTGACATCGCGGGTAGCCGTAATGATTCGGTAAGAGCAGCTGCTGATGGCAGGGTAGTTTATGCTGGTGATGTGTTACGAGGATACGGCCAACTTATCATTGTTAAACACAATGATGATTACTTAAGTGCCTATGCTCATAACGATCACATTTTGGTCAAGGAACAGCAAGTTGTTAAAGCCGGAGACGTTATCGCAAAAATGGGTGACACCGACGCGGAAAGAGTCATGCTTCATTTTGAGGTTCGCTTTCGCGGAAAATCGGTAAATCCACTTAAATACCTACCGAGAAGATAATAATAGATAAGATGATATTGGAGTTAATGTGAATATTTAGTCAGTAAATTGAGCTTTGCTAGTGACGGGAGAAATGGCATGGGCATAGAAAAACAATTAAAAGATATTGAATCTAATCGCAATGAACAGGAAGTACTATCCAAAATTCAGGATGAAGCACCCAGTAATTTAGACGCAACTCAGTTGTATCTTGGTGAAATTGGATTTTCCCCACTATTAACCGCGGAAGAGGAAGTCTACTTTTCGCGTCTTGCCCTTAAGGGCGATGAACCTTCACGTAAACGTATGATTGAAAGTAATCTGCGTCTAGTCGTTAAAATTGCACGCCGATATAATAACCGAGGTTTGCCTCTATTAGACCTGATTGAAGAGGGTAATTTAGGCTTGATCCGGGCTGTAGAAAAATTTGACCCGGAGCGCGGCTTTAGGTTTTCTACTTATGCCACCTGGTGGATACGCCAAAC
>CAZUHQ010000179.1:319-4235 GCA_964620605.1 uncultured Thalassotalea sp. | reverse complement strand
TTACAGCTGCTGATCAGACAAAACGCGCATATTGATAAGTAATCTTATCTGCACAGTAATGCATTATATGTTCGCATAAGTAAAAAGTTTGTGATATAGTATTGCTAAAATATCTATTCGCATAGTTTTTAGATGAAAAATGACGTTATTGACCGCTTTATCAAATACTTGGAAAGCACTGAAAAATCACCTGCAACACTGATCAATTACCGACGTGACTTGAATGCATTTACCCAATGGTTTGAGGATAGCAATGATACTGACTTCTTACCTGACAAAATAACGACAACTGATCTACGCCAATACAAGTCAATGCTAATAGATCATCCTTTCAAGCCTAAAACAATTAACCGTCGCATTGGCTCCTTACGTAGCTTCATTAACTGGCTGTGGGATATTGGTGAAATCAACAATAAATTTCCTTTACCCAAACTGGTCAAAGAGAACCAACCAACCCCTATGTGGCTGGATAAAAATCAGCAACATGCACTGATGCGTCATTTAGAACGCTATGGCAATGAGCGCGATGCCAGCATTATTAGTATTTTCATGAATACGGGCATGCGTGTGCAAGAGTTTGTCAACTTAAAGTGGATCGATGTTACGTTGAGCGATAAGAAAGGGATCATCATGATTAGACACAGTAAAGCCAATAAATATCGAGAAATCCCCTTAAATAAGGATGCCCGTTATGCTTTTATGAAACTGGGGTTTAAAGCACACGCAGGCAGTGATGAATATGTCCTTCAAGGGCAAAGAGGGAATATAACAACACGTGGCATCCAGATGATGATAAAACGCCGAGTGGCCTATACTGACCTTGATTACTTATCACCGCATATGTTGCGTCACACTTT
This sequence comes from uncultured Thalassotalea sp., assembly GCA_964620605.1. GTDB lineage: Bacteria > Pseudomonadota > Gammaproteobacteria > Enterobacterales > Alteromonadaceae > Thalassotalea_E. Next base: position 3,378 of record CAZUHQ010000179.1, on the reverse strand, counting down.
TTGTAAAAATTTAGTCAATGCGGGCGTAAGCCTTGAAAAAGTTGCCGTATTAGCAGGGCATGAAACCCTTGAAACCACTAAAATTTATTGTCATCCATCAATGGATGACCTGACTGAATCTGTTGAACGAATTGGAGAGCATGAATAACAATGAGTCGTTTCCAAGTATTGCCGCCTTATGAAGCAAAGCAGTTTGATGAACCACCCAAATTTAATCGCACGGAACGAGAGGAATATTTTACTGTCGATCGAATGCTTGAGCACGTCATGACACGTGGGGTTAACGATGAAAGCAAAGTTGGCGCGATCATTCAACTGGGCTATTTCCGAGCTAGTGGCAAATTTTATGCCACTGAGAGTTTCCGCAAAAATGATATTCGCTATGTTTGCTCATTACTCAAGATTTCTTACAAATCGATTAATCTCAGCAAAAACTATCCATCCACATCGAAAAGCAATCATAAGCGGCTGATTCTTGATGCTTCAGGCTTTGAGCCATTTAACAAAAACAAAGAACTCTTTGATGAAACGATCAAACAGATGATTGAAAATCACATCATGCCAAGAAAAATCGTATTTTCGGTCATTGATTTGTTTAACCAAAAAAAGATTGAAACACCGAGTTATGATGCCTTTGCTCGATCAATTACTAAACTTTACCATGCGTTTGAAAATGATCTGACGGCACAACTTGAAAAAGTGATTGACGACGAGCATAAACAGGCACTGGAGTCCCTCTTGGAAAAAGATTCAAAAGGCAAAGCCTTGATTTCTCGACTAAAGCATATCAATCACTCAGTTAAGCCAGGGCAGATTAAAAATAGTATTGCTAGATTTGATGAGTTAGATGCGATCTATCAAAAAGTTTCTGGGTTATTGTCCAGTATCAAAATGTCATCCGAAGCGATTAGTTACTATGGGAAGTTAACAATCAAATATCAGTTGGCTCAAATCAATAATTTGGTAGATGATAACCAAAGACACCTCTACTTATTAGCATTCGTTGTCCATCAATATAAATGTTGGCAGGATGTCTTCTTGCAGATTGTTAAGAAGTCAGTACGCGCCACTGACAATAAAGCATCAAAATCAATTGATGCTACTTATGCGCATAATGCACCCACTAAGAATGACTTAACAGGTAGTGTTGCAGATGGTTATTATGATTACCGTAATCTGGTAACTCAAATAGAGAAAAAAGCCTTTGATCAAAGTCTTAATAATGATCAGTTCCGATGCGATGTTCAAGATATCTTGAATAATAAGAACAGTGATCATTTGAATCAATCAGATCAAGATCTGCAAACATTGCAGGACATTATGGATAAAGAGAAGTCACACCAAGGTTATTTTGACCAACATGATCAGCTCTCACGAAAGCTTCAAAATAAAGTAGCAGAAATTATTAAGCGGTTGCATTTTACATTTGAACCGGTAGCGGATGATTTGAAAAGCGCCATTGAATACTACCAATCAGGTGCAAGTATTACTAAAACCTTAGCACCAGATGCATTTTTAAGCGATGAGCAGCATGCTCAGATATATCAAGATGGTCAGTTTAACATCTCCCTCTACAAGAGTATGCTGTACGTCAATCTATTTGATGCCTTTAGTTGTGGCGCTGCAAGTTTAGCTATTTCCTACAAATATTTACCTATTAGCGCTTATATGATGGATGAAAATAGTTGGAAGAAAAATAAAAAGCTAATCCTGAAACGCTTAGGATTAGAGGAGTTTGAAAATATAGATGAAGTGTTAGTGAAACTGCAAAGTATACTAGATCAACAATATTATGACGTTAATGCCAAAATTCATTCAGGTAAGAATCCTTTTATTCGATTTAACGCTAAGAAAAATGATAGTTTAATTATTAGAACACCTGCTGTAGACAAGCCTAATTATGAAAGTGTTGCAGAAATGATTGGTGAAGATCGCAATATCCCTATCCTTGAGATGTTAACGTCATTGAATAAGTTTTTGCGCTTTACCACACCGTTAACGCACTTTAAGGTGAAATCAAAAGTTAAAATCCCAGACGATGAATTATTTATCGCAGGTATATTTGCCTTAGGTAGTGACATTGGTATCCAAAGACTGTCAAAATCATCTATTGGCATCAACGCCAACAAGTTGAATAATGTGGTAAAGTGGTATTTTGCCATTGAAAACTTACACGCTATCAATAACCTGCTAACTGACTTTATGAATAAAATGTCTCTGCCTGAGCAGTTTAAAAAAGAGAAGGACTTTTTGCATACCTCGTCAGATGGCAGAAAACGCTCTGTTTCGATTGAATCATTGGTATCAAACTATTCGTATAAATATTTTGGTCATGGCAAAGGCATAAATATTTATACCTTTGTTGATGAGCGAGGCATACTTTTCCATAGCACAGTCTTCAGCAGCTCTGACCGAGATGCACCTTATGTGATTGATGGCTTGCTACATAATGAGAGTGTTAAGAGCGATATGCATTCAACAGATACCCATGGTTACACCGAAGCTATTTTTGCCATTAGTCATCTATTAGGCATTACTTTTGCGCCAAGAATTGCCAAACTGTCAAAGCAAAAATTATCATCTTTTGGCAGCATCAAAGAAGGATTGGTTGAAAAAGGTTACAAGGTATTGCCCAGCAATAAAATTGATGTCAAGCTAATCAAAGATCATTGGGATGTGATTTTAAGACTGATTGCTTCAATAAAAAGTAGAGATTTTAGAGCATCGACCATCCTTAAAAGATTATCTTCTTATGATAAAAAGCATGCTTTACAAGAGGCAATTCAAGAATTTGGTAAAATTATCAAATCTATCTTCATACTCAATTATATTGACAGCGTTGAGTTACGACAATCAATTGAAAAGCAGTTAAACAAAGGTGAGTTATCCAATAAATTCTCCAAAGCGGTATCGTTTGCGCCAAATCAGGAGATTAATGAAGCTGAAAGAGAAGACCAAGAAAAAACTGCCATTTGCAAAATGATCATTCAAAATGCCATCATCTTATGGAATTATATTGAACTAACAGTGATGATAATGAATGAGAAGGATGAAGATAA
>CAZUHQ010000179.1:0-309 GCA_964620605.1 uncultured Thalassotalea sp. | reverse complement strand
TCAAAGAGAGTTCTATCTTAACCTGGCGGCATGTAAACATGCATGGTATCTATGATTTTAGTAAGCTCATTGCCAGCAATGAACCTAAAATGACGGCTCAGGAAATACTGGACGCAGATGTTGCTTAAACAACCAATTGACTGCGTTTTGTACCGAAGTGGGAATTTTGGCCCAAATCTTTATGGAGACCCACTTTTCGGCCTATAGCACTGGAACCCCTTTACCAAAAGTAATGACATATAGAGCGCCAGTAAAATCAAAAATAAATTAGACAAGGAGGATAAGGTTAACGCATTTAAATTGCCGAAC
>CAZUHQ010000178.1:0-4444 GCA_964620605.1 uncultured Thalassotalea sp. | reverse complement strand
CGCCGTTCCTCCAATAGCAGCAGCAGCTGTTCCAATACCAACTCCAACAGCTATTGTAGCCATAATTACATTACCAAGAGTTCTTTTTAAAAAACCACTAGTCTTAAAACTATCATTGCTAGTTCCAAGGTTAATAAGTTCATTAATACTAGCTTTTATACAGGCAAAAGCATAAATAAACTGCTCTTTTTCTATTTCAGAATAAGTTGTTAAATCAACTGAACTCTGAAACTCATTAGCAGCTGTATATACTTTGTTTTTCAAAACATCGGGGTCAAAATTGTTATTATCTACTGCGTATTCACCATACTCCAATATTGTGTTTTGAATTTTTAGTTTCAACTCCGCAAACAACTTACTTATACCATATTCAGAGGATTTATATGATACACTATTACTAATTATAACGTCACTTAATAATTGTTTGAATGTCTCTGTATTTTCTAATGAATCATTAAACTCTACCCCTTCTATATGTGATAAAACTAAATCCATTTGACTATCAATGAATTCTGATTGATCTTGATACTCCACACTAACATCTAACCCTGTTTCTATTTTGTAATAATCAATAATAGCCTCTCCCACACCCAGAGCAGAAACTTGAATATCTCCTGTTGTTTTATATGACTCAATTTTATTTAAGGCTAATGAAAATGCTTTACTATAATCAGACTCAATTTTATCTTGATTTATAAGCGAAGACTTTAATTCTTCTTCAACATTATCTTTTGAACAAGAAATAAGAATGAACGTCAACGATAGTATTGATAATAGAGTTTTGTTATAAGTCATTTTATATCTGTTAGGATTTGAATAATGAGCGGCAAAATTATAGAAATGAGACTTGCTCCGCTCACAAATATTTTATTAGGTTTTTCTTAGCGTTCTCGCACTCAAACATGTAGGTTTTTGTGCTGGAAATGCTTTTTAAACCTATCCAGTGGATATTCAAGAAACCAGATGGTAGGGAACCTTGGTTTTACCTTTCAATTCAGCTGGATATCCAACTTGAAACCAACTTTGGTAGTCATAAGAGTTTACACACAACTGACCGTCCATTTCGATTAACGTTTGCCCATATAGGTAATCAAGCATCATCTGTCTCACTGGTTTAGGCACTTTCGTGACAGGAATTAAATCCTTACTTAAGAGGTCACGCAATCTCATATTGATAAAAGGAAGAGTATCATCTGTTAGCCTCTGAGTTACATGATCTAGATAAGCGTCATATTCTCCAGAATCTTTATGCTTTTGCAATTCTACATGTGGGTCTAATCGCTGTATTTCAGAGTTTTCAGTGAATGGATCAGTTACAATCAAAGGTGCGTTGGATTGAGCATGTTTGATAGCTAACCCTACTGTAGACCACCGAAAATCTATATCAAAAATGGATTTATTCATTTCTCATACCAGGTTCGTCAAGTAAGCTAATTTGATTAGGGTCAACCTGTACTTTCTTTTTCTTTACGTAAGTTTTAGCATAAGTAACCCTATCTCCATTGAATGCTACAAGAGGGTTTATGAAGTACAAACTATCAGCAGGACCCCTAGCAATGATTTCAGCTTTAAGTAACTGGTTTAATCCAATGAATACTGAACTATCTGATTTGTAACCGGTGTGATCTTTACATTCTTCCATTAAGAAGATGAATAAATCTTGTTTCGGAATAAGCTTAGTCATGATATAGCCAAACACACGTATAGCCTGCTTTCCAAGGTCCCAAAATGCTGAAAATTGAGCTAGATATACCTTAGTGAATTTATCTTCATCGACTTCAATTTGTCTAATAAATGAAGTATGGCCAAGCATTTCACCAGTTTCAGGGTCAACTGCTTGTAAAATTGCCTTCTGGTCAGTCCCACTAGATGTTCTATACCGTTTTACAATATTCCCTTTAACGGTTTCAATAGCTTTCTCAATAAATGGATTGTTAGTGAACTTTTCGTACTTAGATATTCCGTAATGAGATTCTTTTTTTTGAGTCATGGTCTAATTATTCGGCAATAATATTAGACCACAAGTCTACTAAAAATAAACTTAAACTCTAAAAAAATGAATAATTTATTAGAGTCACATTCTAAAGGGTTTAGAGTCTCACTCTAAAGGGTTTAGAATAATAGGTACTGATAATCAAGTAATTAACCCCTTTTACTTCTTAAGTTCTTATATACCCCTGTTTTTCACCCCTTAGGGTGGGAATCAGGGGTGTGTTTAAGTTACCGAGACATACCCCGATCTCTAGGGTTAATGACATTCATAATTTGCTGAATAGCTTCTGGGTCTTTGTCTATCAAAGCACGCTTAGCAGCATACTTCCAGCTTTGTACTTTTTCCTTTTCCTCGGCAATTGATTTAAGCGCATCAGAAAGCTGTTTATCTCTTTTTGATAGGACGCCCTTAGTTAAACCCACTTCTTGCCTTAAAACGTCTCTTTGGTGCTTTAAATCGCGTTCTATTCGTTCGAATTCAAGAGCCTTTTCAATTTGACCTTGAAAGGCCTCTTTGAATTGATCGATAGCGATCATCTGCTGATCATTCAAAAGCCTGTTGAACTTAGCTTCTAACTCATTTTTCCAATCTTCACGGCCCATCATTGGCGGTGTTGGTATTGACACCTCCTTGACTTTGTTAGGCTTGAAATCATTGATAAACACCTCAGCTGACATTGCTTTATTTACTCGCTGGTAGTATTTCTGGATGTGTTCATGCTTAGCTGGTGAGTTACGTTGGCCTCTTTGAAGCCCTAAATGCTTAACAGCTTCATGGAATGAATCCTGCATTTGTTGCATTTTGTCTTTACCACCTAACCAATCACGAGCGGACAAGCTTCGCACAGTCTTAATTCCTTGACCATTCTTGTTCTTCCATTTCACCTGTTTCTCCTTTACTGGAACTACGTAAGCATGAATGTGTGGAGTTTTCTCATCGAAATGAACAGAGATGTGAACGACATTCTCTTTTCCGTATCGTTTAGCCAACCAGGAGAAGGATGATTTTTCAAAATCGTTCCAGGCTTTAACATTACCTGACAAGCCAACTTTACCATTTTGATCTGCTTTCTTTTCAAAAGCAAAAAAGTCTGGACTTGCTGTGATTAAATGCTCAATGACGCGAACACTGTTTCCTTTGACTTTTGCACCAGCTTCCTCAATGCGTTTTTCAACTGCTCCACGAAGTTGATTTTGACTGTCAATTGACCATGTTTTATTGTACTTGGTTAGCTCTGGATCTGCATTCATCACATTGTTCTTTCTATCGTTGTGATTTTGCATACCTGCAAGCTGTCCGTTTGTGGTCAATTTTCGTGTTCTAAGGATAGCGTATGACATCAGTTTTTGAAAAGCTTCGCAGAACCCAAGAAACAAAGCTAAATATGAGGTACGAATATAGCTTTGTGTAGTGGGTTACACATATTGTTTTGACAAATATGTGTTTTTCAGCGGATATATGCGGTGTTTTTACTACATTTGAAGCATCAGTGAGGAAGGACAAAGCGGCAACGTGAGGACGACCGTGAGAAGCGCCAAATCTGATGCACGAAAACATACGTTTTAGCCCCCTTTTTTGGGGGCTTTTTTGTATGCCTATACCCTATCAATTTAGCATAGAATCCCAATCAAATCTTAATGCTGCATCGAATCGAATTCCAATACCCTTTTGATTAACATAATCAATTGGAGAATCGAGTTGATTGTAATATTCAACCAATTCATCTTTCGTTATTGAAAATAAATAATTACCTGATATACCTAATCTCAAATCACCATAATTAGATTCAAACAAATAAGACAGACCTAAAAGAGGCGCTATAACTATTTGATTTGTTGATGAAAAAAATACTGATGATTCAGACATTAATGGTCGAGCATTCAAATGGTAGTTATTCATTTGAAACAATATACCAGGACTTAATGCCCATGTCTTATTGTTTTTTAATAAATCATATTGATAATCAACTTCTATCCCTACACCTTTTAAGGTAGATGTGTCTACAGGATAATCATAAGTTGTACTTAATATTAGCGCTGATATTCCTGCAGTTGAGCCATGAGATTCAACAATATCAATACCTAATAAGAAGTTATCTAATTCCGTTCCAACGGAATACATATTGTTATTAGCTAATGCTTTAGATAAATCATTATCGAATGAACTTAATCCTGTTTCTATTTTAAGAAAGACTTTTATTGTTGAATTCGATGAATCAGACTGCCCCATTAATAAGATAGCCGGTAAAATCATCAAATATGTTAATCCCCATTTTTTCATTTATCCTAAATTAAACCCCAGTTATTTCTAACAACCCTTGACATCACAGAAAAAGAATAGACGCCTACAACTATAGATCCTGTTGCAGCAGCTACACCACAACCAGGCCCACATAACGCCGTTCCTCCAATAGCAGCAGCAGCTGTTCCAATACCAACTCCAACAGCTATT
>CAZUHQ010000177.1:0-4460 GCA_964620605.1 uncultured Thalassotalea sp. | reverse complement strand
TCTATGAAGGTGCTCTATATGATTAGTTCAATAACTATGAGTAATCACCTAATAGTAAATGCTAATGAGGCCACAGGAGGTAATGTCTTTCTTAGCTTGTGAGATAGCTTTTACTATGCAGTTAAATTTTATTCTAAGTGATAAAAAATCAATCTTTTTGAGTAATTCTCTTGTTTGTTAAAATAGCTGTTTGTTCATTGGTTGAACTTGTTCAACAATTTTATCGAATAGCTTATGCGAACATTTATTAGTCATTTTTTTAATATTTTACTCGAACGTTTGGGGATTAGAAATAAAGATAGCCAAACGCTCTCTAATATTGCGTTAAATGAGAGAATAAAAGTGGCGACTGCTGCATTTATTTCTCTTTTTGTTGTGTCAATAACTAGTCAGTATTTTGCTGGTTATTCTAGTCAGGTGGTGTTGCTAGCGTCGATGGGAGCATCCGCAGTCTTGCTTTTTGGCTTGCCTAGTAGCCCTTTGGCAAAGCCCTGGTCATTTATTGGTGGACATTTAATCTCTGCCTTTATTGGTGTTGCTTGTACCTATATGTTCTCTCATTTTGCTTTGATGGCGGCAACAACAATAGCCTTAGTATTGCTAGCAATGTATATGTTTGAATGTATGCATCCACCAGGGGGAGCGACAGCGTTAGTGCCTGTGATTGCCACTGAACAAGGAATTGGCTTTGATTTTTTGTTACTACCAGTCGCATTGAATGTACTAACTATGCTGCTTTTGGCGATGTTCTTAAATAAATTTTTAATGGGGCGTTCATTATTGAATAAAAAGCCCAAGAATTTTGATCCAATTCATTTGCATAATGATCCCAGCCCTTTAAAGCGCCTAGGCTTACAACAAGAAGATTTACATTATGCCCTTAATCATTATCAAACCGTGATTGATGTCAATGAATCAGATTTAGGGCAAATTTATCAGCAAGCGCAACTGCATGCCTATCAACGTGAGTTAGGAGCGATCAAATGTCAGGATATTATGTCGAAAGATATCATTTCGGTTACTTGGGAAGTATCACTGCCTAAAGCTTGGAAGTTATTGAAAAAGCACAAAATTAGAACGATGCCAGTCGTTAACCCAAGTGGTGAAATCTTAGGGGTAATATCTATTACTGATTTCTTAAAAGACATTAAAGTGCCACATTATTGGGGATTATTAAGACATATGATAGGGCTAAGTTTGCATTCTGAAGCCAAGAGCCGGTGGAAACGCATTAATCGTCAGGCGGTTTCCGATATTATGTCAACAAATGTGAAAGTCGTAAAAGATACCGATCATATTATAGAGCTTATTCCTAAACTTTCTGAGTTAGGGCTGCATCAAGTGCCAGTATTAAATGATGAGCAAAAACTTGTCGGTATGGTGACGCAGTCTGATCTTATTGCTGCATTATATGCAAACCGAACGCTAGCAGTAAGCGATTGATATTACTTATTTTGTGTTAAACCTAATACACTAAAACCAGGTGTCAAGCTGATTAAAAGCATTTAACAAACAGTGTTTGATTGGCTCTATCATTGATTGATTATTTTTTTGAAAAGCGAAATAAATAGGGTATGAAAATTGTGGTGAATTATGGCAAATTTCTAATTCACCGCTTTTAAGATACTGATCAACGACTCGGGTTCTAAAGTAACCACTACCACCGCGACTTAAGATGATTTGTAATGCCACAGGGCCAAGACTAACAAGCAAGTTTGAATGGGCTAACGCCGGTAATGCCTCATCATGCATTTGCTTAAACTTTTTTCCCCAGTCGATAAAAATATAAGGTGTCGCTTGTTTAGCCGACTGAACCTGAATGAGCTTTTCATCTAATAAATGTATCAACCCAATACTCTGGTTGTAGTGTTCGGAATGGGAAAGCACAATATCTAAGTTTTTCGCAAACAATTTTTCATACAAGCTTTCACTATTATCTACATCTAACCTGATTGATAACTCTGGAAATGTTTTTTCTATTTCTATTAGCCATTGAGCGGCCACTGGATTCCATAATGATAAATCACATCCAATTGTGACAGCATTTTTCGATTGCCCAAATGTCTGAATGTCACGCTTCGCACTTTGCCAGGCTTCGATAATTTGCATGGCATATGGCTTAAAATGTTCTCCTTTTTTAGTTAACCTTGCGCCGTTTCTATTACGAATAAATAAAGGACAGCCAAGATGTTGCTCTAGCTGCTTAACCCTAGCTGTAACCGCGGTTTGTGTAATACATAGTTCATCTGCTGCAGCACTAAAACTATGTAGTCGACAGATACATAAAAATGTTTGAACTAACAGGCAATCCATATAAATTTAATATTAATAATTTTGATATAAAGTTGTTGTTATATTCATTATACAGTGAGCTGTTGTCACCTTACAATCGTGTTTTCTAATAGGTGATAGATTGAGGTAGTAATAATGAGACTTTTAAAAATAGCGAATTTAACTATGTTGTTGACGTTTTGCTTAACAGCCTCAGCCATTATATTAGTGTATGGTTTTGACCATTATCTTAGTTTAGGTATGCAAATTTTTGGTCATGTTGTGATTATGATTTTGCCCGCATTTTTCAAACTATCATATGTGATCAGGCTAAGTTGTTTAAGAAGCTTAGCGGCGAATGAACACATGCTTAAATATTAAAAAAGGGCTTGCAGGTCAGAGTACTCATTATACCAATCTTTATGTAGTTTGGTATTAGGCTAACTTCAAGAAAAATACTCAAAAATCAGTTTGAGTATTCTGATGTTATCTAAACTAGAAGAACACTATTTCCTATTCCTAGAGTAGACAATACTTAACTGTAATAAATGAGCCGTTCAGTCTAAGGTAACAGTTATTTTTTTGCCGAGCGACATCGCCAGGTTATTATCATAATAAGCGGCTTCGTTAATAAAGTGTGGGTAGGCCTGATAGTCGCCCTGATAAGTAATTTCCGTGCCGTCAAACAAGGTGAAAATAGCATCGCCTTTGCTTAGCGGTTTAAAATCGTTGTCCTGTATGTTTTTATGTACCATGCCGATACGATCGCCTTGTTCGTCTTGCGGTAGGCTAAGGGTTTCGACATAGCTGTAGGCTTGGTAGCTGCCAGGCAACTCTGGTAGCGCATTTTCGTTGTATAACTCGACAAAATCTAAAATGGCGTGGGTCATGGTTTCCATCCAGTCGAGCACGTCCTGGCGGATCACTGATTGGGGCTGCGGGCCAATTTCGACAATCACACCTTGCGGGGCAATCGATGCTAAAAACGCGTGCTGCTCGATAGAAATCTGATCTTCAAATACCACGACAGCTTCTGGCATTTTCGATAGTACATAAGCGCCTATCTTTTTATTAAAATCGTCAGATTTCAGTAAAATCAGCGAAGGCCCCATATTGCTGGTGGTGTTGTGTAAATCGATAATAAAGTCGGTTTGCGCATTACCCTTAGGGCCAAGTTGCAGATTGATCGCCTTAGCGCGGCTTTGCTCGTAGTTGGCAAGTTCAGTGTTAGCCAAATCGGTGGGGGTAAATTGGCGATTTAAGTCACAGTCAAGGTAGCGTTTATTGGCTTCAAACGCCTGAGGGTTCGCAAAAACAGTGTTGATAGTTAACCCGTTTCTTGTCAGTAATTCGGGGGATTTTTGCCATTTCTTTACCAAATAAATTCCGCTAAATTCATTGCCGTGCGTACCACCGACAATGGCAACCTGTTTAATTTTGTTCATGAAATACGCGCCCTAATAAAAAGCTAATTAAAAACTGTATATTACTGGAGCTAATAGCCGGAGCAAGAAAAATAACCAAAGGTTTTAATATATGCATAAAAAAATGAGTATAAACGAGTTTGCGTGATAGTGAGTTTCTTTTGCCAGGGAATACAAAAGATTATTTAGCGGATTTTTGTAGGAAACAAAAAAGTCTTAACCGAAGTTAGGGGTTGAATGAATGGTGTTATGTGTCGGAGTCAAACTGGCGATCTATAATTACAAGGCAGCGACTTGGTTCAATAAGCTGTGTAACCCTCGCGTTTAAATTTTCCAATAGGGTGTATCACCAAAGGTTGCAATTAAAAAGCCGATTAGCATGCGCACTTTCTCGGGTAAGAACTAGCTATTGGGGGCATGTTTTCTCACTTTCCCATAACACGTCTATAAGATTGTTCTCAATATGAGAATAATCATTTCACAATTTGTCTGTTTGTTCATCTTAATGTAGTCATTATTATTTCAGCATGGCTTTTCGCTAGCACTTAGCAAAAGCAATGTTAATTAGGGCGTGTTGATCTTTGCTGTTTGAATTTTGTTCAAGGTAAACGCCTTCTGATCGCGGCACTTGGATTTTTGCATAGTCATTCTATGGTTAATTCAAGTAACAAAGAGTAGGAGGCGTTTAGTTGAACCCTACGGGCAGCATCTGTTTGGCATTTCTACTGTGTTATCGCTTGACTTGAGTAGAATAACTACACGGCG
>CAZUHQ010000176.1:0-4741 GCA_964620605.1 uncultured Thalassotalea sp. | reverse complement strand
CTGATCATGAAGTTAGAACGAGTGCTCAGAAATACATCAAGAAAGTATATTGGGGCAATTATTATGATTCCACAGATCAAGGTCAGAGGGAGTTCTACTCTTACCAGCTTGTATTTGACTATGGTGAACATGATTTAGAGAATGTCATTACTGCAGGAGGAGTTAATCCATATACAGAGACAAGATCATGGGGTTATAGACCAGATGCCTTCTCTTCATATCATAGTAGGTTCGAAGTAAGGACTAGAAGATTATGTAAGAATGTAATGTTGTTTCATAACTTTGAGAAAGAGCTTGGAGATATATGTTTGGTTAAGGCTCTATCTTTAGATTATGATGTTACAGAGCATAGTAATATATCAATAGCTAAATCAATCACTGTTACTGGTTATAGAAGAGAGAGTAAATCAGCGAATGCTAAACATGAAGCATTAGCAATGCCTAGCATAGATTTATCATTTTCTAAGTTTTTACCACCAGAGACTCCTGAATATGAGAAGCTAGAAGCCGATAATAATGATATACCGGGCTATTTAAATAGCGGTGGATTCTTACCTATCGATTTTAATAGAGAAGGTATAGCTGGTTTATTATATGAAGCTCAAGGTGGAGTTATGTATTTGGAGCCAGAAGGTGGAGGTAAGTATTCTAAGTTAGAAACTATTGGATCTTTTCCAGTAGATAGAGATTTTAGGAGTGGCAAAGCAACATTTGCAGATCTTGAAGGAGATGGCAAACTTCAGTTAGTAGTTAAAGATGGAATGCGTAAAGGCTATTATCAGAAGCTTGATATAATAGATGATAGTACTCCACAAGATATGTGGGAGCCATATAGAGATTTTCCGGCATATCCAACTGATGGCGAAATGCATTATATGGAGGATGTAGATTTATCTGGTAATGGGAGAACAGACAAAGTGTTCTTTAATACCAGAACGGATAAAGATGGCAACCGCCGTATGTTTACGGTTAGATACCCATCACTTGGGAAAGATGGGTTCTTGTCATGTTCAGAAGTACCAGCTAAAGATAAAGAGAATAACAGCTTACCTTTAGATATGCCATTTCCACAGGGAGGATATAAGCAACAACATGTAGGCTTTACCAATCTATTAGGTGATGGAATGCCGCATAGAATACAGATTGGACGTAACCTTAAGGATAATAAACTGGATATAGTATATTGGCCAAGTTTAGGTTATGGTTATTTTGGTGAGAAGATTACTATAGATACTAGCAACCTTAATAATGCACTGGCTGATGATTCCAACTTTGTAAGAAATTTCGATAAATCAAGATTACACTTCGCCGATATAGATGGATCAGGAACAATTGACTTAATCTATGTATATACAGATAGAGTTGATGTATACATGAACCAGAATGGTAATAAGTTTGCTAAGCCTATTTCAATAAAATTACCATTTGATTATGGAACAATAGATCAAATAAGCTTTGCAGATATATTAGGTAATGGAACTACCTGTATGGTAGTTACGAAGATATCGCCAAAGGTAGAACATCATTATTATAACTTTGTAGGTAGAGATGCGGATGGAAATCAAATTACTCTAAAACCGCACTTGCTTAACAAGATCGATAATAATATGGGAGCTATTACCCATTTACAATATACCAGCTCCACACAGTTTTATTTAGATGATAAGCAGCAGTTAAAAGAATATAAGAAAGATTTTAATAATCTGTTTAACGAGGAACTAGCCTATCTAAAAACGCACGACACAGAGGAATTTAAAGAAGGAACTGCAAATGCAACTAAACTCGATAATCTAATTAAATATATTAGTAAAGAGTTACAAGATATAGCCCTAACGCATGGTGAGAAAGTTAATAAATATAGCCTTCTTGATGATATCAAGAAGATATTAACTGCAAAACAAGTACAATTAGAAGCCGATCTCTCAGCAGGACAAACATTAAGCACTGCAGATAAAGATGAACTAGTAAGATTAAAACAAATAAATGATCTAGATACTAAGATAAAGAATCTCGCAACATTGTTAGGAGTATTTAAACTGCCATTTCCTGTACAGGTGGTTGCATCAACAACTCATATAAATCAAATAACTGATGCAACATTTACTAGTCGTTATAAGTATCATTATGGCCATTATGATCATGAAGAACGCCAGTTTAAGGGTTTTGCTTATGTAGAGCGCTGGGATGAAGAACAGTACGATATTAACAATGAATATGATGTTCCACCGACACATAGCAAGACATGGTATCATACAGGTGCAAACTTAAGTGATTCTAGTAATGCGATGAATGCTTTAAGAAGTCTGTATTATAATGGAGATGAGCAGGCATATGTAACGCCTAATGATGTATTTGATTTAACAGATCCAGAATCAATTGATAATGATGTATCCAGTATAGATGACTCTCTTACCAAAAGACAAGCGTATGATGCTGTAAGCGGCAAAGTATTACGGAGTGAATTATATTTTGATGATCATGATATCAACCCTAAATTAGCTGATATTCCTTTAACAGTTTCTGAGTCCAGTTTAGAGGTAAAGCTCTATCAGAAAGCCCCAGAAATTAACAATATACCAACAGAAAACATCGACCGTAGATTTGCGGTGTTTCAGGTGTTGCCTAGAGAGTCGATTAGTTATCATTACGAGAGGACTACAATAGATACACGTATAGAACAGAGTTTTGTATTAGAGACTGATAAATATGGTAATGAATTAAGCTCATGTCATATCTATTTACCAAGACGCAATCAAATAGGTGTAGAGGTTTACCCTGAACAGCAAACTATTAAAGCAGTATTATCTAAATCTACTTATGTAAACCCATTATCAAATGATAGGCATTGCCATATTGCTTGTGAACATAAATCAATGGAGTTAGTCAATTTAGAATTAAGTCACAATGAAGCGTATTTTTATTTAGAAGACCATAAAGATAAAGAAGATCTTACAGTTGTACATAAAGGCCTTAAAAATAGAATCAAAGAGTTACAGTTAAATAATCCAGATAATATTGTAGCATATGGCAAACAAGTATTAGCAACAGAAGGATTAAAAGCAAGAATGCTATCTTGGCACAAGAACTATTTTTGGGATCAAAATCAAGAAACTGCACTCCCTTTACAAGGAATTACTAATTATGCATTAATACATCATAATGAATCAGCGGTATTTACAAAAGATAATATCACAGATGCATTTGCAGATCGTCTAAGTGATAATATACTTATAGATAATGGCGGCTACATTTATGATGAGAGCAATAAATATTGGTGGAATAGAGGTTTAGTACAATATTACAGCAAAAGTGAGTTTAATTATTTTGTACCAGAAAGAACAGAGAACGCTTTTGTTAACAAAGAGTCTAGTCTATATACAGCATCAAGTACTGCGTATGATAAATATGTTCTTCACCCAATCAAGACATCGAGTTATCTGACAGATAATATCAGTATAGAGACTTCTGTAGAGATAGATTATATCTCAATGCAGATAAAACGCGCAACAGATCCTAATAATAACACCACAGAGTTCTTATATGATCCGTTAGGACATATGATAGTAAGTAGCCATTACGGTACAGAATATAATGCAAATGGAGAGTTAATAACTCGTGGAGGTCAACCTTTACATGCTGATCATAGTTCCAATCCTTATGTTAAGCAAAGCGATACAAGCTTTGATTCAATATTAAGTAACCCTACTAAATACCTACAAAGCGCTAGTACTTATTATTACTATAATTTATCAGCATGGTTGGAGAATGCCCAGCCATTATGTTCGATAGCTATAGTAAGACAAGAACATTGGACAGACAAGCCAACCATAACAGAAGCAGATTGTCAGATACAGGTAGTGCATTCAGATGGTTTTGGTAAAGCCTTGGTAACTAAACACAGAGAAGATGGAGGAGATTGTTACATACGTAACGCGGATGGTAGCTTAAAAACTAATGACCAGGGAAAGGTTGTACAAGAACATAGCAACGAGCGTTGGCGCACTAGTGGGAAAGTCGTATATAATAACAAACATCTACCGGTGAAAGCATATCTACCATATTTTATTAATAGTGCTAAATATGAAGATCAAAAGGATATATCCGAGGCCCAGATTCCTCCCACATTAACATATTATGATGCATTAGGTAGAGCAATAAAGACAAAAACCCCTAAGGGGTTCATGACTAAAGTAGAATTTAGTCCATGGGAAACCAAACATTATGATGAGAATGATACAGTATTAGATTCTGATTATTTTAAAGATAACTACCCCAACAAGCATCATCAGATACAATTTGCCTTAGAAAGTACTATTAAACATTACAACACTCCTACACATACCATCACGGATAATAGAGGTGCTGTATTCCTAACTGTAGAGAATAATTTAGGAAATATAACTCCAGAGACATTCATATCCAATAAAAATCAGATTAATGCTGAAACATCACAGATAATATATGATTATTTAAGAACATCCGGTTATATCAAGGAAGAAAAGAAAGATATAGAACCTAACAATCCAAAGACGTTTGCTTTTTTAACTAACAAGTTCCGTCCATATCAACCACAGTACACATTAGAAAATATACCCAGTTCTATAAGTGCATATAACAAAAACATCATTGATATATTAAGACAGAATTGTTTAACAGAATATCATGAGATAGATATATTAGGCCGTAAGGCCTAGTTTGCGGAAGAGTGCAGGAATTAGGGTTTTGGATTAGATTTAGCAAT
>CAZUHQ010000175.1:0-4898 GCA_964620605.1 uncultured Thalassotalea sp. | reverse complement strand
AGAGATTGTGATCGCCATCGATGTTATTAAGCGATCGGCATCATGTTATTACGCAGGGCTCACTATGCCTATAATCATACTGGTTTTTGCGTTGAATATGATTTAGATAAGTTAATTGAATACGAAAAAAATGATTACATTTATTTAGATATTAAATATAAAAATTCACCACAAAAAATCAGCGTTTCCGATATTGATACTGAAGGTCAAAATAAAATATTATCGAAGATGCTAGGTATCAAGTCTAAAGCTTGGAGCTACGAAAAAGAAATAAGGGTCATAACATCTAATTCAGGCAAACATAACTATGATTATCGTGCTGTAAAAGCTATCTACTTTGGGTTGAGAATGTCAGATTCTGATAAAAACAAACTAATGGATAAGCTTAAAGGCCGTGGAATTCAATATCACCAAGTTATTTAAAACCTAAGAGTTATAAATTTTCATTTACTACTATTGAAGATCCTCATAAAAAATCAGGTAAATATAAATACTCAATTGCGCCTATCGCTGAGCATGCAATTACTCCTGAATATGTTAATGACAAATATAAACCGTATGTTGAATATTTATCTAAAGCTGCTGAGATCGTACGTAGAGAGCCAGACTGTAATGAAGTGGAAATGGTTGAGTTTAGCACTTCAAAAGGCGACATCAGTAATCCTGTAATATTTGTTCAATACATGCGCAAAGAGAACAGGTACGTTAACCATTACTTATCAATCCAAGAAATTGAAAGCCAATACAAAGAAATTACAGATATTGGTGAAATTGCCATATAAGGGTTTTCAAGCCGGACTCGTAACAGCTTGCTCGGTTCCACTTCGTTTCACATTTTAGCAAGCTATTACTCGCCGCTTAAAACGGCGTTATAACTCAAATCCAAGGCCTTGTGCTTCCTGCAAGTTTTAACTATACTTTGTACCATATTAAGTACGACTAAAGGTATCGTTATGAGTAGACTTCATTTTGATCAGGATATACAACCACTTTCAGATTTTAGGGCTGGTGCAGCCTCTTTTATTCGTCAAGTTAATGAAACAAGAAGACCTATTGTAATAACACAAAGAGGCAAAGGTGTTGCCGTTGTTGTTGATGTTACTGAGTATGAATCCATGCAAGAAAAGATTGAGTTACTTGAAGAGGTGCAAAAAGCAGAAGCTCAGCTTTCAACTGGTTTAGGTGTTTCTAGCTCCGATGCTAGAAAACGAATTCTACAGAGTATTCAATCTTGAAAGTCATTTGGTCACCTTTAGCAATAGAAAAGTTAGAAGTAATCGCTAAGTATATTGCTCTTGATAAACCATCTGCCTCAGACAAATGGGTAAATGATGTTTTTGACCGTGCAGACTTGCTTGCTTCTCAACCTGAGCTAGGTCGCGAAGTACCTGAGTTATTAGGTTCAAACTACCGTGAAGTGGTTTTTGGTAATTATCGTATTATCTATAAAGTTGGAAATGAGGTAAATATATTAACTGTACGTAATAGTCGTCAGCTTCTAAGTTCGGATAATATTGAGTTATAACAAGCGCTTAAGACGGAAAAAATACAGTTGGCTGTTTTCACTTCGTTCAACATTATAGCCAACAATATTTTTCCGCTTAAGCGGGCGTTAGCTTTTCAATTAAGTATGGAGCCACTATTGAAAAATTTAATCCTATTGTTATTACTAAATTTATCCTTTTCAATTTATGCATCTGATAAATGGGAATATATTGAAAGAATTGATCCAATGACAGATAAAGATACTTCTATTGCTTTTGTTGTGAAATCAGACTGTAATCATAATTGCTCATCGTTAGTTGTCCGAGCAGATGGAAATATTATCTTTAAGTTCTCTCAATTTATGGATAACGATCCATAAAAATCGAGTATCGTTTTGATAAAACTGCAATGTCGTATACTACTGCCAGTATTTCTACTGATGGAACAGCTGGTTTTTTATCAAATTATGAAGTGCCAGAATTTATTGCTAAGTTGATGCATTACTCTGAGCTCACTGTAAGAAGCTACAATTTTAGAGGTACTCCAGCAACGTTTCATGTTTCACTCAATAATTCATCTCAAGCTATTAAGAATCTTACGGTGTTCTCAGGTGCCAAATCACTTGCTCAACTAAAAAAAGAAAAAGATGAGCTTGATGAAATAATAAAATCAAATTCAGATAAAGGAGAAGTAGCATCTCTTAAGACTGCTCTTGAAACTGTTAAGTTCGTGGCAGGAGAAAGCAGTGAGGCATATAAACAAGTCAAGGCACAATATGAAGCTGCTTTAAAAAAAGCTAATAAGAAAATTAATTAGGACTAAAAACAGCGGGCTTTTTCGCTGCGCTCAAGTATAGCCCACAATTTTTAGCCCATTATTAGGGCGTTGAGGCTGTAGAATTTCTCTTTATCGGTACTGATTTTATTATTTTTAATTGGCTGTTTTTTAACCTTGTACCGAGGTGATGACTGTGATCTAATAGATATTATTCACCAACGGTAATCTGTTATAGCCAACTACAAGCCTGACTTATCTTGCCAAAATAAATTCATCCCAATCAACTTTTCTGAGCAAATTTTACCAGGTACATTCGAGTATGCGCTTTGTTATATTGTTGAAAATAAGCTTGATTTATCGGGCTTTGATGTATGGTACAACAATGATAAAACTGGCGCTGCGGCATATTAGCCTGGGGTAATGCTAAAGATTATTTTATTAGGTTATGCCCATGGTTTAATCAGTAGTCGGCGAATCGTGAAGGCCTGTGAAAGCAATATTTGGTTTATGAGTGTACCGGGCGATGTACAACCACATTACACTTCAATAGCGGCGTTTGTGGCAAAAATGCATGAACAAATTGAATCGTTGTTTACCCAAGTGCTGATGATATGTGATGAAGAAGGGTTAATTGGCCGCAATATGTTTGCCATTGATGGGTGTAAATTAAAGTCGAATGCCAGTAAAGAGTGGAGCGGCACATTTGATGAACTCAGTCGTAAAAAAGCCAAACTAGAGCGAGCAAGTAAACGTATTATCGAGCGACACCAGTCACAAGATAACCTGAGTGAAGAGCGGGTTAGCCAAGACTTAAAGCAAAAAGAAAAGCTTGATAAAAGTGCCGATAAAATCAGGCAGTTCCTCGCCACACATGAAGAAAAACAGGCAACAAAGGCAACCTGTTTTTAGATAGGTGACATCACCTGCCCAAATTTGGTTAGGTGCAACAGGATTAAAGTTCTGATTTAGCAAATTATCAGCAACGGCATCACTGTGCTTACGCTTGGTTGTTACCTTGTAAGCAACTCGTTGAGTTACCATCAAACCCAGTTTAGCCATGAGCTTTTGAACGCCATAATCACTTACTTGCAAGCCCTCCTTACGTAATCGTTTCCGCAATTCTCGGTAGCCCAAACTATTTCGACTTTGCTGAAAAATAGCCTTAGCTCTTCGATATAAATGCAGTTGCTCTGCTGTAATGATTTTGGCTGGCCGTTTAAGCCAAGCATAATAAGCTGAGCGGCTTATATTCATTACCTTGCAAAGTTTCTGAACAGGAAACACAGAAGATAGCTGCCTAATCTTACCCTATTAAATAATTAACAGAATTCTCACTTTGTTTTAGCTTGATTTATAAGTGTTTAATTTTTAGTAGAAAAAAAATATTAAATAATATTTAATAGGGTAAAGAAAATTCTCGTTAAAAGAATTCTCGCTTTGCTTATGGAAGGGTAATGAAAAATTATACAGAAAATGGAAATTTTATCTATTTAAATCAACTATCTATCACTAGTAAAAATTCTGCATTTGAAACAGTGACCAGGACTTTATACTAAATGCTCGATAGTAAGCGTTAGCTTTCAACGGAGTTTCAATGAATTTTGAGAGTGAAATTATAATCAAGGCTTCATCAAAAAAAGTCTTCGAGTTATATGAAGATGTTGCCAATTGGTCTGCATGGGATCCTGATGTTAAAACATCATCAATTGTAGGTAAATTTGAAACTGGTGCCATTGGAAAATTGAAACCTAAAAGTGGTCCTGAGTCTAAAATATTATTTTCTAGTGTAGTTACAGATGAGTCTTTTACTGTAAGCAGTAATTTACCGTTGTGTAAAATGAGTTTTGAGCATGAATTGACTTCTGTGGGTAACAATGAAATTAAAGTAACACATCGAGTTTCATTTACTGGTTTCTTAGCGCCACTATTTGGTCGGCTAATTGGTTCAGGAATTAAGAAAGGTTTACCTCATACCCTTAACGGTTTAAAAGTTGCCGCTGAATCAAAAAGCTAACCTGTCATTGCAGCAGGACAAAAAACAGTTGGCTTTTGCTCGCGCCTCGCTAATTTTAGCCAACAATTTTTCGCCGCTGAGCAAAGCGTTGATATGCTCATGGAGGGTTCAGCTGTGAACTCAAGTTCAGGTAAATGTATTTGTGGAAATACAAAAGTCAAAGTTTACCTCCCTGAAACACTGGATAAATACAGCCCTCGAGCATGTGATTGCGACTTTTGTGTTTCAAGGCATATATCCTATATTTCGCATCCAGATGGAGGGCTAGAAATAGAAAGCAATGCGCCTCTAGAATTTCAGCGACAAGGCTCTAAGCAAGCTAGCTTTATCACATGCAGTAGTTGTAAATCAGTAATTGCAGTATCTGTGCAATTAGAAAATAAACTTATTGGCGCTTTAAACTCGACGTTATTATCTGATTTTTCTTTGTTGCAAAAACCTATGATTGTTTCTCCCAAAAAATTGGGAGCAAAAGAAAAATTAGAGCGCTGGCAAGCACTTTGGCTTAACATCAGGGTAAACGGGTGTAGTCGCATATAATAAGCATATTAAGACGGGACTGCTAACAGCTTGCTCGGTTCCGCTTCGCTACACATTTTAGCAAGCTATTATCAGCCCCTTA
>CAZUHQ010000174.1:0-4915 GCA_964620605.1 uncultured Thalassotalea sp. | reverse complement strand
CGCCCAAAAGCCATCGAATGTTCCCGTTTATTACGTCACCGCGGCCCTGACTGGTCTGGTGTTTACAGTAATGAAAATGCAATTTTAGTCCATGAGCGTCTAGCAATCGTTGACACTGAAAATGGTGCTCAACCCCTCTATAACCAGGACAAAAGCCATATACTTGCGGTAAATGGTGAAATTTATAACCATCAAACTCTCGCCGATGAACTCACTGTAGATTACCAGTTTCAAACAGGTTCTGATTGCGAAGTAATTTTGCCGCTTTATCAAGAGCATGACGTTAACTTTATCGACAAGTTACAAGGCATGTTCGCGTTTTGTTTATACAATGAACAGGACAACAGCTATTTAGTCGCCCGCGATCATATCGGCATTATTCCGCTTTATACCGGCTATGATGAAGACGGTAACTTTTATGTTGCCTCAGAGATGAAGGCCTTAATGCCAGTATGTAAAACTGTCAGTGAATTTCCTCCAGGCCATTATTTAGATAGCCGCACTGGTGAATTAACCAAATACTACAAGCGCAACTGGCATCAGTACGGTGCGATCAAGGACAACCACACCAGCAAAACCCGAATTCGTGAAGCTCTGGAAGATTCAGTGAAAAGTCACTTGATGACAGATGTACCGTATGGCGTATTGTTATCAGGCGGATTAGATTCGTCATTAATATCAGCGATTACCCAGAAATTTGCCGCCCGCCGGGTTGAAGAAAATGACTTGTCGGAAGCCTGGTGGCCGCGTGTGCACTCGTTTGCCTGCGGTTTAAAAGGTTCTCCTGACTTGGAAGCCGCACAAAAAGTGGCTGATAGTATAGGTACTATCCATCACAGCGTGATCTTTACCGAGCAAGAAGGGATAGATGCACTAAAAGAAGTGATCTACCATCTGGAAACCTATGACGTTACTACCATTCGCGCTTCTACTCCTATGTATTTAATGGCACGAAAAATCAAAGCCATGGGTATAAAAATGGTGCTTTCTGGCGAAGGTGCCGATGAAATATTTGGCGGTTATTTATATTTTCATAAAGCGCCAAATGCCCAGGAATTCCATGAAGAGCTAAACCGAAAGTTGGAAAAACTCCATATGTTTGATTGCCTGCGCGCCAACAAATCGATGTCGGCCTGGGGAATAGAAGCGCGGGTGCCGTTTTTGGATAAACACTTTATGGATGTTGCGATGCGCATTAACCCGGAAGATAAAATGTGCGGTAATGGTAAAATCGAAAAAGGCATTTTACGCGCTTCGTTTGAAGGTTACTTGCCTGAAGAAATTTTATGGCGCCAAAAAGAGCAGTTTTCTGATGGCGTTGGTTACTCCTGGATCGATGGCCTCAAAACCTATGTTGAAAGTCAGGTCAGCGATCAACAACTGGAAAATGCTGCGTTTAAGTTTCCAATTAACACCCCAGACACTAAGGAAGCTTATTTCTATCGCTGCATTTTTGAAGAACACTTCCCATTAAATTCCGCCGCTGAATGCGTACCGGGAGGAAAATCAGTCGCCTGTAGTACACCACAGGCACTGGCCTGGGATGAAGCCTTTAGCCAAATGGCGGATCCTTCGGGTCGCGCTGTCATGAGCGTCCATAACGACAGCTACTAATTACTGACAATTAACTAATCCAAAAGCGATAAATAGCAATATTTATCGCTTTTTTCGTTAAATATCGCAACTAATTAGTATTAACCTATTAAATGTTGGAGTATTTTGTTTTAAAGTTAGCTTTTATTTATTTTCTTTTTAAGGCTAGCCCTAGTGTCAAATCGTGTTGAACCCGAAATTCCCAGTATTACCTTAGATCAAGATCAGCTAAAGTCTTCTCGTCGACCTCAAGGCAGCACAAAAGCAAAAGCTCAGCAAAATACTGAGCAGCCAGCCAAACAATCATCCTCTCTTACCGCCACGTTATTACAGGGGGTAATAGTCCTGGCGTTAGCTGGTGGTGGCTGGTATTTCTATCAGGAAAACCTTAAGTTACAGGCATTAATCACACAATCTGAACAAAGAATTCAATCCCTGGAAAACCAGCTGTCTGCCACAGGTGAAGAAATGGGAGAATCAACAATTGCCCTTAAAACCAAGCTTGAAGCCATTACCGAAAAAACCAATAAACTCTGGGATGAAATGGACAAGCTTTGGGCCTCGGCCTGGCGCCGTAATCAAAGCGAGATCAAAGAACTGAGAACGGAGAGCAAAAAGTTACAAACGAGCAGTGGCAATCACAGTCAACAACTGAAAAATACCCTGTCGGCAATCAATGGCATTAACGACAAGCTGACCTCAAACGAACTCAATATGAACGCGTTAACCGATCAGATCACAGCCGCTAATAATATTCAAGGCGATATCAGTAAGCTCAGGGCACAAATAAATACCCAGGAAGAAAAATCTTCTCGTCGTGACAGCCAACAAATTGAACTGGCAACCAGTGTTAATCAGTTAGAAATGTCCGTCACTTTACTGGTAGAGCGTCTAGAGCAATTAGAGAAATCCGCGGCGCAAGACTCGCCAACTAATGTCCCAGCACTAAACCAGTAAGAGTAAAAAGTGCCGGCGAATACAGTCGGCGCTTTTACTAAGAAAAATTTACCATCATGCCCGTCTTAGCGTTTTAACTATGTCTTTTACCAGTTCTGGGCCTTGATAGATAAACCCGGTATAAACCTGCACTAGCTTAGCACCGGCATCAATTTTCTCTTTCGCATCCGCACCTGATGAAATACCACCAACGCCAATGATCGGCAATTTATCGTTCAGTGCTTTTGCTAATATTTTGATCACTTGAGTACTTTTATCTTTGACCGGTGCACCACTTAAGCCCCCTGCTTCATCGCCGTGTTTAAGCTGCTCTACACCACCACGTGCCAAGGTAGTATTTGTGGCAATCACGCCGTCAATTTCATTATTGATTAAACGCTCGGCAATTGAGTTAATTTCTTCCTCGGTTAAGTCCGGCGCAATTTTAACGGCAATCGGTACATACTTATCATATTGCTTTGCTAAAGCGGTTTGCTCTGCTTTTAATGCTGCTAATAATTCATTTAGTGCGTCGCCATACTGAAGAGCACGCAATCCTGGAGTATTAGGAGATGAAATATTAACCGTAATATAACTGGCGAAATTATAGACCTTACGCATGCAGTAAATATAATCATCCTTAGCCTTGTCTTCCGGGGTATCCTTATTTTTACCTATGTTGATCCCCAATACTCCGCGAAACTTGGCTTTACGCACCTGATCGACTAAATAATCGACTCCTTTATTATTAAAGCCCATGCGATTAATTACCGCATTTGCCTCTGGCAAACGGAAAATTCGCGGTTTATCATTGCCCGGCTGGGGTCTCGGCGTTACCGTGCCCACTTCAACAAAACCAAATCCCATGGCATCAAATGCCCGAATACATTCGCCATTTTTATCTAAGCCTGCTGCCAGGCCACAAGGATTAGGAAAATAAATGCCCATCACTTGCACAGGTTTACTTGGTACTTGCTGCTTATAGGCAAAATTAAGAGGTGTTGCTCCCGTTGATTTTAACCCTTTAATAGTTAACTCATGGATGGTTTCAGGATCAAATTGAAATAAAATTTTTCGAATGGCCGAATAAAACATATCACCTCGATTGCTTTAAAAATAATTACGGATAAGTGAATGAGAAATTAAAAACAACATTATTTTAGAATATTATGGCAAATTCGTTAGTTATAAAAATCCCCGCATTCGCGGGGATTCTATCATTTTATTTGCTTGGGTCACAATTTAAACTCAGCAACATTAGCTCACGCAGCGCAACGGAGAACTTGGCAAACTCATGGGTTTGTCCAATTCTGAAATCATCCAGAATATGGTTCCAGCGTTTTAATGGCTGTTCATTCGCCTCAAACCAATGATCCAGCATCGCCTGTACATCTTTACTCTTAGGATCACTGCGTAAAATAACCGCAGTAATCGAGCGTTGCTGCCAATCCAGCTCTTCTCTAAATGACGCTCTGGCCAGTGCTTGCCAGTGATTGGAGACAGGTTGCTTGGTAATTTGATCTAGGAACCAATGTAAATCCAAACGCGCGCCTAATTTAAAGTAAACATCAGCTACCAGTTCAGCCGGACGACCATCGCTGTCGATTAACTCAGCAAGATCCATGACAGAGAACAAGGTGCTTAACTGTGAAATACGTTGGCTGATATTCGCTGGCACCCCGGCATTAACCAGATCCGCTTCAACGCGCTTAAGCATGTTCACTTCTTCTTCGATCATTACACTATCGATTTGCTTGGTCAGCGCTTTAAATGTTTTACCATAAAAATCAATCGATTGCTGAATATCCAACGCTTTATTACGATGACGTAAGAACCAACGTGTTGCGCGACGCACGGTACGGCGCAGTTGGAATAACATTTCCGTTTGTACCGAAGTAGAAATCTGATTATCTAAATCACTGATTTGCTGCCAAACATCTGACATTTCAAATACCGCACTTGCCATCACATAGCAATTGGCAATTTCTGCCACCGGCGCTCCGGTTTCTTCCTGCATACGGTTAACAAAATTAAAGCCCATATCGTTGCCGATATTGTTCGCCAATTTAGTGGCGATAATTTCTGCTCTTAACGGATGCTCCTGCATTTGCTCTCGATATTTATCCTGGAGCTGTTTAGGAAACGCTTCAAAGAGCAAGTGATCATGATATGTATTTTCGGTAATTTCTGAACAAACCAGATCTTCTTTTAACACCATTTTGCTATAGGCAAGCAATACCGCAAGCTCTGGACGGGTTAACCCCTGCCCCTGTGCCAAACGGTCGGCAATTTCTTCATCGTTAGGGATAAACTCTAATGCTCGATCCAGTTTGCCAGCTTTTTCCATTTCATAAATAAAGCGTGCCTGCTCTTTTAACTGTCCAAC
>CAZUHQ010000173.1:0-4923 GCA_964620605.1 uncultured Thalassotalea sp. | reverse complement strand
AGTCATTATGTTTAGCAGTATAATCATTTATCAAAACATGGAGAGTTACATGAAAATTCAATTACACAATCAATTTTTTGCGATCGTAGGTTTATCAGTTGGGCTTGTAGCAACATTATTTGGACTTCATTCGTCATCTGCAATAGAGCCTACCCCTTTACTAATGGGTATAGTTTCAGCGGTATGGTGTGCAGTTTCCACAAGTATTATAGGTGGTAGGGTCAACAAAGATACCGCAGCGTAAATACCGCAAACAAGCGCATTATAGTCAGAACACCTGTTATTCTGGCGTCTATACCATAATTGTATTCATCATAAAAGTCGGTGGATTGTTGCCAATTATCACTTTTAGTATTAATTATTACGTTAGAGTTGCATGATGAAAGAATATAAACGTACAACATATATTTCATTCGGCTTGATTATTGGTTTGATTATCGGGCTGTTTCTGGATATGTATCAAATAAATTTTTATGGAGCCGTAGGATTAGGCATTGTTTATACTCCTATGATAGGTTTGTGTACAGGCGTTATTGTTGGTAGCTACTTAGCTAAAAAATTTAGCACTGAGTAAATGGCGTATAAAACAACGGGGTATCCATTTGACAGACCGGGTCAATAGCAGGAATAAGCTTCTGCCGCCTTACAGCCTAATTATTTGTTTAATCTGAACCTATTGGTGTCAGTTTATTTGATAATTTGTTTTTCATTGGTGCTGCTGAATTAAAATATTCGCAACACTCGCTCACCTGGCTCTAGAAAAATCCCCACGTATGTCTACGCCACAAAAACGTCAGAGGGATCAAAAGGGTCAAACGAGATTGAAAAAGTAAACGACCTGACCTTTGAACAATAGTAAAATCAACTTTCTTCCTGAATTTAAAAAGGCGCTAGCCAATATGAATCCAAGTAAAGTTAGTCGTAAACGTTTAGAAAAACTGACGGATTTACCAAATATCGGCCGGGCTGGCGCCGAAGATTTACGGTTACTTGGCATCACTCAGCCGAGTCAACTGCTCGGCAAGTGTCCATTTGAGATGTATGACACGCTTTGTGAAATAACCGCTACTCGACATGATCCGTGCGTAATAGATGTATTTATCTCTATAACACGCTTTATCGCCGGTGAAGCGCCTCACCCCTGGTGACATTACACGAAAGAGCGCAAACAGCTACTGCTGCACCAAGGAAATCGTCAGTGATATTAGTATTTGAAACTTCAAGGTTGAAAGTATTTGAACTACAAAAGGTATTGCGTCATCTGAATTGGCTGAGTGAATAAAGCGAGTGCCCGAAATACTGACACCTGTCGTGGTTGCAAACCTGCCGCCGTATTTTCATGGCGTTAAGACTCAGGCGGATGCCAAAAATTCAATGGTTATTCCGCTAATGGCTATTGTTTCGCGTGAAAAGTTGCTGCCAGCAGGCTAGCAAGTTAAATTTGCTGGCAGTTGATAGCGATTAATAAAATGCTTGATGCCCTGTTTACTAAACGCTATCGCTCTTGAGTCGAGATCTTTTTCTGCCCATTTTTTTGCTAATAGATCGTTAATGACCCATTGTCCGAGACTACCTGCAAGGTGATCTCTGCGTTCACTCCAGTCTAAACAAGACTTACAAAGTGGTCGCTTATTTTTATTTAACACGTCAAAATCTGCGCCAAGCTCGGTAAAAAACGCCAGGCCTTGATTGGTTAGTATAGTTTTGCCTGTTTGCTCTTTGATATGGCCGCTAGCTGTCAGCGCGTCATAGAGGGCAACGCCGATTTCTCCTGCGAGATGGTCATAACAGATGCGCGCTTTTCTTAGCCGCTCGTTACTCGGCCCGGTAATTATTTTTGGATTGGCAAAACTTGTGCTTATTGTCAGTAATTGTTCGAGTAACTGGGCGATATGCTGGCCGGATAACTGGAAGTATTTATGTCGCCCTTGTTTGCGCATTCTTAAAATTTCCCCGCCCAGCAATTTCGCTAAATGGCTGCTGGCGGTTTGCGCGCTAATCTCTGCTTCTAATGCCAGTTCTGTCGCGGTTAGTGCTTTGCCGCCCATTAATGCGGTTAACATTTTGGCGCGGGCAGGATCGCCAATTAAGCGGGCGATAAAGGCAATATCTGGTTCCAAGGAAAAACCTCTATAGTTCGAGCGCTATCGAAGCATGAGTTATTAATGACGTTAGACTGCCTCAAAACAACTTAGGAGGCAATAGTTATGAAAATCACTTGTTTTATTGAATACCAAATCGACCCGTTTAAATTAGACGAATTCGAGCAATATGCGAAAAGCTGGGGTGATATCATCCCGGCATGTGGCGGTGAATTAGTCGGTTACTTCCTGCCATATGAAGGCTCTAATAATACCGCCTATGGCTTGATCAGCTTTAACTCGCTCGCCGATTACGAACGCTATCGTGCTAGGTTAAAAACCGACAGTTGTGGCAAACAAAACTTTTCTTTTGCACAAAATGCCAGGTTTATTCACTCAGAAAAGCGCACGTTTTTAAAAGCTGTGCCAGCAACTTACCAGCAAGCGGCCAAGGGGAAACTATGATAGCTGTGATATTTGAAGTAGAGATAAAAGATCAAATCAGCAAGGCGCAATACTTTGAGCGAGCGGCCGAGTTAAAAGCAAGCTTGATGACAATGCCGGGCTTTATTTCAGTGGAGCGTTTTCAAAGTGTCGTAGCAAGCGAGCGTTTTTTATCCTTGTCGTTCTGGCAGGATGAAGCCTCGGTCAAAGGCTGGCGTCAGCACATGGCGCATCGCGCTGCGCAGCAAAAGGGCAGAAAGCAGCTGTTTGATGATTACCGTATTCGGGTGGCGAGCGTGCTTCGTGATTATGGTCTTAATGATCGCGAACAGGTTCCGTGTGATAGTGTGATCATTGATCGGCCTTTATAGAAATCTCGATAACACATTTGCCTCTTGGTTAGTTTGTTTTTTTTACTTCATCAATGCGTGTTATTTCTACCTTTAGCCTTAATGTTGAATTATGATATTGGCTAAATAACTATCTGATGATGTTAACAATCTTGATATTATTACTGGTCAATTTATTATCTATCTGCTTTTGCTATTACTTTGCTAAACGCCGAGGAGCCAAGGTGAGTTTCTGGGTGATAATGACAGCCCCTAGGGCCATTAGCCATACCCTTTGTGTTTTTTGCTAAACCTGTGGCAAAACGGGATGGCGCAAATGCAGACAATTGAAGCTGGCATATTAACTTTTAAAGAGTTTCCTTTAATAACAGGATGATAATTAATAATGAAGTGTTCCGTATTTATTGCTACAAGTGCTGATGGTTATATAGCAACACTTGATGGTAGTGTGGATTGGCTGCATTTAGCAGGGAATGCGGAGGCTGATATTAGTGATAATCCGGATATGGGGTTTAGCGAATTTTTTCATCGGTAGATTGCATGATCATCGGGCGAAAATCGATGGAGGTTATTGCCGGATTCAATTTAACGCCAAAGCAATGGCCATACGGTGATACTAAAATTATTGTCTTGAGTCGCTCTTTAACACGGCTGCCAGAAAATTTACCGGAGACAGTAGAAGTCTACTCTGGAGATATTGTCAGCTTAACTAATGAGCTTGCAACTTATGGTTTTAAACATGCTTATATTGACGGTGGCACAACTATCACTTCATTTCTGAATTTAAAACTCATCGACGACATGACGATAACCAGGGCGCCGATACTGTTAGGTGACGGGATCCCGCTTTTTGGCAAGCTCAATCATGTAATCAAGCTTGAACAAGCTCAGGCAACAGCATTGGCTAATGATTTTATTCAAGTGAAATATAAGGTTAAATACTAATAGAAGTTTGATCCTAACAGTTACTAATAAGTTGGTATGTGGCAAGAAATTGGGTAAATTCACCTGATCAAGTGCGTACAACTAAGCTTGTAAACATCAATGCGACTTTACTCGCTATCTTGATGTATATCTAAGCAGACATCACGTTATCATAGACTATCAATTTTTTAATAAGGAATTTATATGATTAAGATTAAGCAATTCTCACTCATTTCGTTTTTATCCCTCTCTTTGGCATCGTCAGTGTTTGCAGGAGACTTTACCTTATCAAGTAAGGATATTGCGCATGGTAAGTTTATGGCTAAGGCGCAGGAATTTAATGGCTTTGGCTGTACTGGTGATGATGTATCACCGCAATTATCATGGCGCGATGTACCTAAGGGCACAAAAAGTTTCGCTGTTACCGCTTACGATCCGGATGCGCCAACCGGCAGTGGCTGGTGGCATTGGCAAATTGTCAATATTCCAGTAGGTGTTACAGAGCTTGTTGCAGGGGCTGGAAAAAGTGATAACACATTAGCACCGACAGGCAGTATGCAAATGAGAAATGATTATGGCAGCCATGCTTTTGGTGGTGCTTGTCCGCCAGAGGGTCACGGTGTACATCATTATCGTTTTACGGTATATGCATTGAAAGTTGAGAAACTGAAACTGCCAAAAGATGCCTCGGCAGCGCTAACCGGTTATATGCTAAACGCCAATGCGCTTGCTACCAGCACTATTGAAGCGCTTTATAAGAGAGATTAAATTGGAAAAACCTTAGGCTAGCCGGATGATGGCTAGCCTAAGAATAATGCTTCAAACTCTAAATCTTAGGGACTATTTTTTGTTCTGCTGTTAATATAATCTTTGAGCTGCTGAATTGCCTTTTGGCAGCTATCATCACAATGTTTTCTGGTCTTTCTTGGTAATCATCAATCACCAGATCGATATTGGCGAGAAGGTGAGCAATCGACAAACTGTTGTTGACAGGTGGTTTTTTTGTGGTTGTGCAGGCTGTGAGTAGTAGTGAGGTTATCAATTATAAAGTGTTACGCTTAAATTCCATTTGCTATGTTCCCGATAACTGTTGCTAGGTAAACGAACAAGACGCGCAAGTCCAT
>CAZUHQ010000172.1:0-5051 GCA_964620605.1 uncultured Thalassotalea sp. | reverse complement strand
AACAGCGGTCTCCAAAACCGACGGTTGGGAGTTCGAATCTCTCTACCCCTGCCATATTTTTATTATATATATCTCAGATATTTATAATTTGAGTGCGCGTTTAGCAAATGAAATGTCTAGTTTAGACAGGTAATAACAGGTTTTAGATTATGAATGCAAGTACAGAAAACCAGCCAAGTGGTTCTCTCGATTCTTTAAAATGGGGGCTCGCGATTCTTTTATTAGCGGGTGCCGTTGTTGGTAATTATATATACGGTGAACAGTCGGTATTATTAAGAGCTGTTGGTGTAGTGATTGCTGTCATTATTGCCGGTTTAGTTGCTGGACAAACAGAGAAAGGCCGTACAGCGATCAATTTTGCTAAAGAAGCAAGAACCGAAACGCGCAAGGTTGTTTGGCCAACCAGACAAGAAGCTGTACAAACAACTATGATAGTGTTAGCTGCGACATTAATTATGTCATTAGTCATGTGGGGCTTAGATTCAATATTGTTTGAGCTTGTTGGTTTTATTACAGGATTAAAGGTTTAATATGTCTGAAGAAAACTCAATTACTGACGGCGATTCAGCCCAGGAAAATAAACCTAAATTACGCTGGTATGTAGTACAAGCGTTTTCTGGCTACGAAGCCCGTGTTCAAAAAACCTTAATTGAACACATTGAAATTCACGGCTTACAAGACAAGTTTGGTCAAATTTTAGTACCCACTGAAGAAGTGGTTGAAATGCGCGCTGGCCAAAAACGTAAGAGTGCTCGTAAGTTCTTCCCCGGCTACGTATTAGTTGAAATGGCGATGGATGAAGAAGCCTGGCATTTGGTTAAATCTGTGCCACGCGTCCTTGGCTTTATCGGTGGTACTTCCGATCGTCCTGCGCCTATCACCCAAAAAGAAGCGGATCGTATTTTACAGCGCTTGGAAGATGGCGATAAGCCGAAACCTAAAACCTTGTTTGAGCCGGGTGAAGTGGTTCGTGTTATCGACGGCCCATTTGCTGACTTTAACGGTGTGGTAGAAGAACTTGATTATGAGAAGAACCGCATTAAAGTGTCGGTACTTATCTTTGGTCGTTCAACACCGGTAGACTTGGAATTCGGGCAGGTTGAAAAAGGTTAATTTGCGTTAACAGTTAACGATAAAAATGCGGCTAAATAAGCCGCATTTTTTATGCTTGCTATTCGAGCCTGTTACAGCCAAGCGGTTAATTTTTATTAAATCGAATGAAATACTTGAAAAACGGCGGCTGATTAATTTATAATCCGCTGCCGTTTTTATTTGGCTAGTGAAAATTAGCACTAAAAACGTACAATTTTGAATCCACGGGGAGCCTTCATTATCGAGCTATCGATAGTTGAGTGCTCAAAATAGTTGATGTGATGACAAGGCTTTTAAATTTGTATTAGCTTGAGCTTATTTTTCATAAGTGATAGTTGAGAAAGCTTTAATTAACGCAGTTAGCGCGTCAAATATCAAGAGCAGGCGTTATTACCCACACATAGGAATTTTTAAGATGGCTAAAAAAGTCCAAGCTTTAATCAAGCTACAAGTAGCTGCTGGTGCAGCTAATCCGTCACCACCAGTTGGTCCAGCTCTTGGTCAACATGGTGTGAACATCATGGAATTCTGTAAAGCGTTTAACGCAAAAACAGATTCATTAGACAAAGGCGCTCCAGTACCAGTAGTTATTACTGTATATAATGACCGTTCTTTTACGTTCGAAACTAAGACTCCACCTGCTTCTTACTTACTTAAGAAAGCGGCTGGCATTAAGTCAGGTTCTGGTCGTCCTAACACTGAGAAAGTGGGTAGCGTTACTCGTGCTCAACTTGAAGAAATCGTTAAGATGAAAGAACCAGATTTAACAGCAGGCGACATGGACGCAGCTGTTAACACTATCGCGGGCTCTGCTCGTTCAATGGGCTTAGTGGTAGAGGGTTAATCGAATGGCTAAATTATCAAAGCGTGCTCGTCTTATCCGTGAAAAAGTAGACGTATTAAAAGATTATGAAATCAACGAAGCATTAGCTCTTTTAAAAGAATTGGCGACAGCTAAATTCAAAGAAAGTGTTGATGTTGCGGTAAACCTTGGCATCGATGCTCGTAAATCAGATCAAAACGTTCGTGGCGCAACTGTATTACCAAATGGTACAGGTCGTGAAGTTCGTGTTGCTGTATTTACTCAAGGCGCTAACGCTGATAAAGCGAAAGAAGCTGGCGCTGATATTGTAGGTATGGATGACTTAGCAGAGCAAGTGAAGAAAGGCGAAATGGACTTTGACGTTGTTATCGCTACTCCAGATGCTATGCGTGTTGTTGGTCAGTTAGGTCAAATTTTAGGCCCACGTGGCTTAATGCCTAACCCGAAAGTTGGCACAGTAACACCAGACGTTGTTACTGCTGTTAATAATGCTAAAGCGGGTCAAATCCGTTATCGCAACGACAAAAACGGTATCATCCATACTACTATCGGTAAGGTTGATTTCGACGATGCTAAGTTGAAAGAAAACTTAGAAGCCTTATTAGAAGCGCTTAAGAAAGCTAAGCCTGCTAATGCAAAAGGTCAATTTATTAAGAAAATTTCAGTTTCAACGACTATGGGCGCTGGTGTAACAGTTGACCAAGGTAGCTTGACACTTTAATTTCTTAATTAGAGCTTTTGAGGCTTTACCTGGGCGAGTTTATAGACTATAATTTCGCCCCTTAAATTTTGGTAGGTGTTGTTTTTTGCGATTTATTCGCTTATTAAAACAGCCCCGTCAAAGACCGTAGGAGTGTTTATATCTTCTGAAATAAACACTTAATATTTATCCTACGTAGATGGTGATTACCCAGTATTTCCTTAATTCTGGTCCTCGCCGTAACGGCCTAACGTAAAAGCGTTAGGGATAGTAAATACCGGTGCTCTTATATAAAGGGAACCGGTTTGAACCAGGAGTAAAAGCCAATGGCTATCAATCTTGATGACAAAAAAGCAATTGTTGCTCAAGTTCAAGAAGCTGCCAAAGGCGCTCAATCAGCTGTGATCGCGGATTCACGCGGTGTAACAGTTGAAGCAATTACGACTTTGCGTAAACAAGCTCGTGAGAATGGCGTTTGGATGAAGGTTGTCCGTAACACATTAGCACGTCGCGCATTGGAAGGTTCTGACTTTGAATGTGTTTCTGAAACACTAGTTGGTCCGTCATTAATTGCATTTTCAAACGAGCATCCAGGTGCAGCTGCACGTTTATTCACTGACTTCGCTAAAACTAACGAAGCGTTTGAATTAAAAGCAGCAGCATTTGAAGGTAACTCTGTTGACGTATCGGTACTTGCAAAGTTACCAACGTACGACGAAGCAATTGCACGTTTAATGAGCGCTATGAAAGAAGCATCTGCTGGCAAACTTGCCCGCACACTTGCTGCAGTACGCGATCAGAAAGAGCAAGAAGCGGCTTAGTTGTTGGATTAATAACATACCAACGCCCGCTTTTTGTATTTATAGTTATTAAAAACAATCAATTGATTGTTTATTGAAACAGGAAATTTAAAATGTCTATTTCTAAAGACGATATCCTAAATGCTATTGCTGAAATGTCAGTAATGGACGTAGTTGAATTAGTTGAAGCAATGGAAGAGAAGTTCGGCGTATCTGCTGCGGCTGCTGTTGCTGTTGCTGGCGGCGACGCTGGTGGTGCTGCTGAAGAGCAAACTGAATTCGACGTGATCTTAACTGGTTTCGGCGATAAGAAAGTTGCTGTAATCAAAGCCGTTCGTGGCGCTACAGGTTTAGGCCTTAAAGAAGCTAAAGAGCTTGTTGAAGGTGCACCAAAAGCACTTAAAGAAGGTGTTGAAAAATCTGAAGCTGAAGCACTTAAAGCAGAGCTTGAAGCAGCAGGTGCTACTGTTGAAATTAAATAATCTGTTTTACGACAGATTATTTGCCTGAAAAGGCAATGGCTGGTGATTTAAACGTCACCGGCCTTTTTGCGCTAAAGAATAACGTTTTTTTAAAAGCTCGACAAAGAGGTTTTTTTTTAAACGAAAACAGTGCATTATTTGATACTTACTATTAAAGTATTACTGCAATACCCTGTCTGATACCAATTGGATTAGATAAGTGGTCACACATTTAAAATATGCTGACTAGTTATTTACTCCAATTGGTATTTTTAGGCAGATTCGGCCATAACCAGCAAGCTGAGGAACCCCATGGTTTACTCTTACTCTGAAAAGAAACGAATTCGAAAGGACTTTGGTAAAAGTGTACAAGTAATGGATTATCCATTCTTGCTATCTATCCAGCTCGAATCTTTCCGTAAGTTTATTGATATTGATCCGACAGGTGAAACAGGCTTAGAAGCCGCGTTTCGTTCCATTTTTCCAATTAAAGCCTATTCAGGTAGCTCAGAATTACAATTTGTTAGCTATCGTTTAGGTGAGCCATTATTTGATGTTAAAGAATGTCAAATTCGTGGTGTTACCTATTCAGCTCCGCTTCGCGTTAAATTACGTTTAGTGATTTATGATAAAGAAGCGCCAGCGGGTACAGTAAAAGATATCAAAGAACAAGAAGTATATATGGGTGAAATCCCACTGATGACAGACAATGGTACGTTTGTTATCAATGGTACTGAGCGTGTTATTGTTTCACAATTACACCGTTCACCGGGCGTGTTCTTCGATCATGATAAAGGGAAAACTCACTCTTCGGGTAAAGTGCTATATAACGCACGTGTTATTCCTTACCGTGGTTCCTGGTTAGATTTCGAGTTTGATCCTAAAGATAACCTATTTGTCCGTATTGACCGTCGTCGTAAATTACCTGCGTCGATCATTTTACGTGCCTTGGAATATTCAACTGAAGAAATCCTAGCTATTTTCTACGATACCACTTCATTTGAAATCAAAGGTGACAAGCTGAATATGGAGCTTGTGCCGGAACGTTTACGTGGTGAAACTGCAACTTTTGATATCAAGATGCCAAACGGCGATATCTTAGTGGAGCAAGGTCGCCGTATTACTGCGCGTCATATTCGGACCTTATCAAAAGAAAACGTTAATGAGCTGGAAGT
>CAZUHQ010000171.1:0-5077 GCA_964620605.1 uncultured Thalassotalea sp. | reverse complement strand
GCCGCTACACTTGCTGGTGTGCTCTGGACTCTTACTGTTTTATGGTTTGCTTAAAATGGATTAATTTTTGCCGTTTTCGCCGACAAAGCTTGTAACCCTTGGGATAAAAGACTAAATATTAAGTAGTCTTGTTAAAAAGAGTTGATGTTTGAATCGATTAAATTTGCATACGAAAGATCAATGGATTGAATTTATCGCTCAACAGGAATTACCGGCACTGACCTCTATCGCTCGTTTATTGGAAAAATTTGAAAACGATGATGTCTCATCTTTGCCAAAATTAAGTAAAGCTATCTTACATGATCAGGCGTTATCTTCCTGCGTGATCAAAGTGGCTAACAGTAGTAACCGCATTGGGGTGTCAAATGTCACTACTGTTTCAAGGGCAACGGTAGTTTTGGGGATCCAAACGGTTAAGAATATTTGTCTGACTTCCAAAATTATCGATGGTTTGCTGAAAAATCAGCAACTGGGTGTACCGATGTATAACCGCATTAAGCAATTAATGGCGCGCTCGTTTTTTGCCGGCCAGCTGGCAAAAATGATGGCACCGCAATACAGCGATGATATTCAGGAAGAATTATACCTTGCCAGCATGTTGCATAATGTTGGCGAAACTGCGTTCTGGGGCATAGGAGACGAGATCAATGGTGAAATGCTAAGCTATGTTCACTTGCCGGAAAAAGACTATCAGGAAAAATGTCATCAGCAGTTAGGCATTACCTTTGAAGAATTAAGCGTTGGCTTGGCAAAAAAATGGAAGCTGGGGGAGCTGTTAGTCAAATCTTTTGATCAGCCAGAACTTAGAACCAAAGAAATGCAGGTGATTTTTTTAGCTACAAAACTTAGCCAGTATATCGACACGCCGCCAGACTCGGAAGTTAAGTTTGAGCGGGTACTCAAAGGAATTGCCGCGTTAATGAAGATCAATGATCGCAAGCTACGTTATCAAATAGAGTTAACCCGGGAGCGTTCCATTAAACTGTTGAATTCCTATGGCGCCTCAGTGTTAATCGATTACTTAAAGCCGATGCCAAGCTTGGGGGATTTTACTGCTATGCCTGAATCCGTGTTGGCGCAGGCGAGGCTCAGTAAAGAAGCAATTCAGCTGGAGGTGATCCAAAACCTGACCCAATTGGCAGTCTCCAGCCAGGATATCAATGAGTTTTTACAAACCTGTTTGATCGGTATTGCCCAGGTACTAGCGTTTGACCGTAATTGCTTTTTGTTTTTGTCAAAAGATAAATCCCAGATCAGCTGTCGTTTTTCCTATAATAGCATTGCCGTAAAGGAAGAATATGCGTTTGCCACCAATATTTTACACAGTGACAATATTTTTAGAAAAGCCCTGCTTAATAATAAGTTGGTGTTAGTGAATTCTCTCGCTGATGCCAAAGCGCAAGATTTGGTGACCCGTGACATAGAACTTATGATAGCGGATAACAAGCTGATCACTGTCCCTGTCTGTATCGAGAGTAAATGTATTGGCTTTATTTGTAGTATTAAAAATAAAGCGAAAGGCGATATTACACCCCAAGAAGCCAATAGCTTTCAGCTGCTTATTCAACAATTAAATATGTGCCTGTCGATTGTCAGTCACCGTAAAGCCCATTAATTATCGTTCTGTTTTGGCTTTGGCTCAGGAGTTAAATAGCCAATATTCGCTAAGTTAGCTTCACTAAAGGTATTGACGACATCACCGATGACAATCAGCGTCGGAGGTTTGATATTGTATTCTGCTACTAAATTTTCAAGGCTTGCCAGTGTGCCTCGAAATACCTGCTGATCTGGCGTTGTGCCTTTATAGATGAGAGCGGCTGGCGTTGACGCTTCTCGTCCTGCGTTAAGTAATTGTTTAGTGATGATCGGCAGGCTTTTGATCCCCATATAAAACACTATGGTTTGTTTTTTATCGTTTAACGTTTGCCATGGCAAGTCGAGTTCGCCGCAGTCTTTGACATGGCCGGTAATAAAAGTACAGCTTTGTGACACCTGTCTGTGGGTTAAGGGAATTGCAACATAGCTGGTGCAGGCCGAAGCAGCGGTCATGCCTGGCACTATATGACAGGCAACCTGATTGGCGAGCAAGTGCAGCGCTTCTTCGCCGCCGCGGCCAAAAACAAAGGGGTCACCACCTTTTAACCGTATCACTTTTTTATTTAATTTCGCCTGTTCTACTAACAGCTGGTTGATGCCTTCCTGAGGCAGCTTATGATTTGCCTGCTTTTTACCAACGTATATGCGTTCAGCATTTTGCGGTACTAATGCCATAATTGCTTTACTCACCAGGCGGTCATAGATAACGATATCGGCTTGCTGAATAAAGCGGTATGCCTGCAAGGTTAATAAATCTGGATCGCCGGGGCCTGTGCCGACCAGGGCGACTTCTCCGGCGATAAAAGCTTGTTTGGTGGAGTCAGGCGTATACATCTTGAGCCATCATTATAAATACATCGTAAGGTTATTTTAAAGGCTCTTAAGGCGGCGATCCATTACATTCGTATGCGGTAATTAGATACTTTTGCTCTTACTTATGTTTTAGCTATGTTTTGGCTATGATTTGCATAAATGTCTTTAGTGATTTAATTTTGCTCTATAAACTGCAATTAAAAAACATAGCCAAAAGATAAATCAGTTGCCGCGTGGAATTTTTTTCCTTCAGTACCTGTCAGTTAAATAAAGTGAGGAAACGGAAATCTCGATGAATTCTATCGTTAAACCTTATTTACTAAAAGCGTCATTATTAGCCGGGCTTGCCATTTTAATGGGACTGTTATTATCTTTTATCGTTTTTCAATCGACGGTAAAAGTTAAGCAAAACGCTGTTGATCTGGTGGAGGCCCGCATTCCTATTTTGACCAGCGTTAATGAATTAATCTCAGACCTCAGTGAGCAGGAACGTATTATCTACGAATATTATCGCTCTCAGGATGATGAAGTGTTTCTCAGTGAAGCCCAGGCGGTTAAAGCAACCTTTGCCATGCATTTTACTGTGCTCAAGGGGCAACAGGCGTTTCGCGAACAAACAGCAACTATAGATGCCAAGCAGCAACAGATCATTGAACTATTTGACGAGTTTTATCATGCGATGCAGCTCAATGAGGACAACTGGGATGAAATGCGGGCAATTTTGCGACAAATCTCTCAATTGCGCCGCGATTTGTTGCCAACATTAAAGTTTGTCGAACAGCAAACTCAGGCGGCGGTTGAGCAAGGCCATCAAAAAACCTTATGGCAAATGGATGTTACCTATTGGCTGGTGATCGCCTATGGCGTATTGATTGTGTTAGTGGCGCTAGTGGTATCTCGCTATATTCGCCTATACCTGCTGAATCAGGCAAAAAGCACCCGCCTGGCACTGTTTTCTCAACAAAACCCCAACCCGATTATCAGTGTTAATAATCTAGGTGAAGTTACCTACGCGAACCCTGCCTCTGCCACCTTGTTAACCTCGGTGGGTTTTTCAGAAAACGAAAATGAGCTGTTATTGCCGAGCAATTTTTTATCCCTGCGCCAGGAAATTGCTCAGCAAGCAAATAACAGTTTAATTTTAGAACGCACCCTGGCCGGGCGTATTTTGCAGGTCAGTATCTATTGGCATAAAGACTTGGATGCCTATGACATTCACATTAAAGACATTACCGAACACCGGCTGGCTGAGCAGGAAGTGAATTATTTGGCCTTTACCCATCAAGAAACCAAACTGCCTAACCAGTATCGTTTACAAGAGCGGTTAACCGAGTTAACAGAACAAACGGCAAAGTTTTCACTCGGGATAATTGCCATTCGCCATTTTGATGAAAAACTTAGCACTTTTGGCGGTGAAGTGGTTTCGGTGTTAGTGGGTAAGTTTGCTCAAATGGTGACTCAGAGCTTACCAGCGAGCGTTGAGTTTTTTCACATTAGTGATAACGAATTTGCCGTTTTGTGTACGGAGTCAATTACCACATTACAATTACAAAAGCTGGTGAAGTTGATCTTCCCGCAAGCGGAGCATGCGCTGATCACCCAATATGGTGAATTTTTTGTTGAGTGTGATTTTGGTTTTGCAATCGCGCCAGAACACGGTGTAACGCCGGATGATTTACTCAAAAATGCCCATATTGCGTTATCGATTGCCAGTAAAAATGAGCATGAAAATTACTGCTTATTTGATCCTGACTTTGCCATTGAAGTGCAAAAAAGCGCTCAGTTGATTGATAAGTTGCGTCAGGCAGTGGCGGCGAATGAGATTTTTCTGGTGTTTCAGCCTCAGTATTCATTACAGGAACAAAAGGTTACCGGGCTTGAAACCTTGGTACGCTGGCAACATCAGGGTCGAATTATCTCGCCGGTAGACTTTATCCCATTAGCGGAAAAATCTGGATTAATCGTACCGATAGGTCAGTGGATTCTAGAGCAGGCGTGCCATTTTGCTAAAAGCCTGGTGAACCAGGGCTATGCTGATATTGTGGTGGCAGTTAATGTTTCGCCGCGACAGTTTTCTCATCCTCAGTTTATTCAAACGGTAAAAAATGCCTTGCAATTAAGTGGCCTGTCGGCACGTAATTTAGAGCTGGAGATCACCGAAGGGGTCTTTATGCACCAGGAGGCCAATACCATAGCTTTATTACATCATTTAAAAGCGTTAGGGGTGGAATTATCGATTGATGATTTTGGCACTGGTTATTCTTCGCTGTCTTATTTAAAAGAGTTTCCTGTAGATAAGTTAAAAATCGACCAATCTTTTATTCGAAATTGTCATCAAAATGAAGAAGACAGGGCAATCGTCAATACCATAGTGAATTTAGCAAAGAATTTGGGCTTGTCTGTTATTGCTGAAGGCGTGGAAGAAAAACAGCATCTTGAATTTTTACAGGCGA
Organism: uncultured Thalassotalea sp.; assembly: GCA_964620605.1. Classification (GTDB taxonomy): domain Bacteria; phylum Pseudomonadota; class Gammaproteobacteria; order Enterobacterales; family Alteromonadaceae; genus Thalassotalea_E. The sequence goes on along the minus strand of CAZUHQ010000171.1, from coordinate 215 downwards.
TCGGTTGTGATGAAATTCAAGGTTACTGGTTTGCCAAACCATTAAGTGAACAGCAACTGTTAGCGTTTTTAGCAGAGAAAAACCCGCTAAAGGGAGTGGGATAATATAAGGTTATCATTATAACAAGTGTACAAATTTTATGGATTTTTAAAGGACAGCTCACGGCAAGATCATTATAAATTGAACTTTTAGCATGCTCACTGATCAGATCAAGG
>CAZUHQ010000170.1:0-5171 GCA_964620605.1 uncultured Thalassotalea sp. | reverse complement strand
CTGCTCAAGTTCTTGTTGTAAATGGCTGTAAAAATTAGCTGTGCCTGTTGTCATAAATTATTTCCAAATGAAAATGTAATATGCCTATTATCTTCATTACATTTCAAAACAAAAAGTTTACCAATCACTCCTTATAAAAATATAATAAGCAGATAACCACCCAAAAAGTGCAATTTAACACTTAGAGAATTAAACAATGATCAGTGAAAAAGACGAAGAAATTCTGGCAATATTACGATGCAATGCCAGAGCCAGTGTTTCCGATATTGCCAAAGCATTAAATGTTTCACGCACTGCCATTCAAAAGCGGATCAACAAACTGGAAAATAACGGAATAATAAAATCCTATACCGTTGAGCTTGGCAGCCGTTACACCAATGATTTGATCAATGTGAACGTTTCATTAAAAGTAAAACCTAACTTAAGAAAACATATCAGCATAGCGCTTAGAAAAATTCATCAAATCACTCATATTTATTCGATTAGCGGTGATTATGATCTGCTGATGACTATCGCGGTACAATCACTGGAACAATTAAGTGATATTTTAGAAACAATTTGCAGCTTAGACGGTGTAGAACGCACTAATTCATCAATAATTTTAGATACTATTTTTAAACGCTAGCATTGAATTAGCGACCAGAAAGATTCTGCAATTTCTATTAAATCAGACAAAGAAAAAGGGCTGTAGTGATACAGCCCTTTGTTTCTGCTTTTACTAAGCTTATGTTGGTGCGGAAAGCGGGACTTGAACCCGCACGGCCGAAGCCACCACCCCCTCAAGATGGCGTGTCTACCAATTCCACCACTTCCGCAAATTCTTTTATTATTCCTTAGTTAGGAACATCGCTTGCTGAGTCTTTTTTACTCTCAGTTGCTGCCGGTACGTCTGTGTTTTCAGGTGCAGGCTCGGCGCTAGTCGCAGGCACATCTGTTGCTGCGCTTTGCTCAGCTACTGGCACAGATAAGTCATCAAACTCATTACCTGATTTAACGCGATTTGCCGTTAAGTTACCTAATATTAAGCTGATAACGAAAAATGCAATCGCTAACCAGGTCGTTGCTCGAGTTAAAAAGTTGCCTGAGCCACTTGAACCGAAAATAGTTGCTGATGAACCGGCACCAAATGATGCGCCCATATCAGCCCCTTTACCTTGCTGGATCAACACTAAACCGATCAAACACAAAGCAACAATTAAATATATTACAATTAATACTTGATACAACATTATCACTATCCTTTCGCGGCCGAACAAATTACTTTAAATTCATTGACCTTCAAACTTGCACCGCCAATCAACCCACCGTCAATATCAGCCTGTGCAAGCAATTTTTCACAGTTAGCGGCATTCATGCTGCCGCCATATAACAATGGCACTTTTGCTGCGACATCCTTGCTATTCTCTGCTAAAAACGAGCGAATAAACTGATGTGTTTGCTGTGCCATTTCAGGAGATGCCGTTTTACCTGTTCCTATCGCCCATACAGGCTCATAGGCAATAACGACATCTGCAAATTTTTCTATACCAATTTCATCGATTACCGGCTGTAACTGCGCAGACAATACGGTATTGGTTTGACCGCTGTCTCTTTCCATCTCGCTTTCACCGATACAGATAATCGGTGTTAAGCCAGACTCAAGTACTTTGGCGGTTTTATGTGCTACTAAGGTTGACGTTTCTTTATAATAACTGCGACGTTCTGAATGTCCAAGAATCACATATTTGACGCCACACTCTTGCAACATTTGTGTTGCCACTTCACCTGTAAAAGCACCGCTTTGATGTTCACTAACGTTTTGCGCGCCAAGATGAACACTTGCTTGTAAGTTTTCATCCTGCGCGGCATAGGTAAACGCCGATAAATAAGGAAAGCTAGGACACACCACAACCTCAACATTTTCAGCAAGTTGCAATTGATTCAATCCACTAACCATTTCGCTTACTAATGATAAATTACCATTCATCTTCCAGTTAGCGGCAATAATTGAAGGTCTTTTCATCTGTCTTTCCTAAATCAAAGCGGCGAGATATTAACTAACCTCTGAGCAAGTTACAAGTATTTAAAACAAAGATCTTAACTACTTGGTCATTATTCACGCTATTCGCAGGCTTTTTTCACTGCTTCAGCAATTTCATTTGCTAAACTGGTAACTTCATCGACATCTGGTCCCTCGACCATTACTCGAATAAGTGGCTCGGTGCCGGATTTTCTTAATAACACCCGACCTCGTCCTGTTAGCTTTTCATTAACTTCATGAACAGACGCCATGACATTATCAGCTTTTAACGGGTCACTATTACCGGCAAAACGGACATTGACTAATACTTGCGGTAATTTTTTCATCCCTTGACGCAATTCATGTAAGGTTTTACCTGTCGCACAAATAGCCGTTAAGACATTAAGTGCGGCAATAATACCGTCACCGGTCGAGGTATGATTTAAATTAATAACATGGCCTGAGTTTTCCGCGCCAAGCTGCCAACCTTTTTCTTTAAGCATTTCCATGACATAGCGATCGCCGACTTTACTACGGGCAAATGGAATACCCATATCTGCCAACGCGAGCTCAAGCCCCATATTACTCATTTGGGTACCGACAACACCGCCGCGAATAGTACCGGATTTGACATCGTTTTGCGCAATCACATAAACACATTCATCACCATCAACAACATAACCACTATGATCGACCATCATTAAACGGTCACCATCACCATCTAGCGCAATACCAAGATCGGCCTGATGTTCAACAACTGCTTCGCTGATCGCCTGCATAGCCGTTGCACCACAGCCATCATTAATATTAGTACCATTAGGAGAGGTACCAATGACAACAACTTCGGCGCCTAGTTCTCTAAAGACATTTGGCGCTATGTGATAAGTGGCACCATGGGCGCAATCGACGACAATTTTTAACCCTGAAAGTGAATACTGGCTCGGGAAATTACTCTTACAAAATTCGATATAACGACCGGCAGCATCATCGATACGACTTGCTTTGCCCAGCTTTGCCGATTCAACACAGCCCATGGTTTTATCAAGCTCGGCTTCTATCGCTAATTCCACCTCATCCGGCAGTTTCTGACCGTCTTGTGAGAAAAACTTAATGCCATTGTCATAATAGGGATTATGTGACGCACTGATCACTATGCCGGCTTCTGCGCGAAAAGTCTTAGTTAAATAAGCAATGCCTGGTGTTGGCATAGGGCCTAAGAGGCCAATATCAACACCTGCTGCGGAAAACCCAGCCTCCAGTGCAGATTCCAGCATATAGCCGGATATCCGGGTATCTTTACCGATTAGCACTTTTTTAGTGCCTTGTGCCGCCAGCACTTTTCCGGCAGCAAAACCTAGCTTCATGACAAAATCCGGGGTGATCGGATATTGGCCAACCAGGCCACGCACCCCGTCGGTGCCAAAGTATTTTCTTTCAGACATCTGTTTTTCTATCCTGTATATTGTCTTTTATTCTGCTATTTACGTTATTCATCTAAGCAGTAAATGATTCGGTAATAGCAAGTATTTTCAGCGCATCCATGGTCTCTTTGACATCATGTACTCGAATAATGGATGCGCCATTTTGTACCGCTAAAATAGCGGTTGTAATACTTCCTGACAAGCGCTGTGCAACTTCCCGGTTTAGTAAATTACCTATCATCGATTTTCTTGAGGTGCCGGATAATATCGGCAAATCTAGATGCTTGAAACGTGCAAGCTGAGCCAATAACTGATAATTTTGCTCGACGGTTTTGCCAAAACCAAAACCGGGATCTAAGATCAAACGAGACTTTTCAATACCCGCCTGCTGGCACGCTGTAATACGGCTAACAAAAAACTGCTCAATATCGGCAATTAAATCTCTATACTGAGGATTCGCCTGCATAGTTCTTGGCATACCCTGCATATGCATTAAGCAGACAGGAATCTGCGACTTGGCCACTACTGCCAAACAGCCATCATTTTGTAAGGCCCTGACATCATTGATCAAATCAACTTCAGCCTTAATCGCCTCGTCCATGACCTCCGCTTTACTGGTATCGATGGAAACCGCAATATCAAAGCGCTGTTTAATCGCAGTTATCACAGGAATAGTGCGCTCAAGCTCTTCGGCTTTTGTAACATCTACAGCGCCCGGGCGGGTCGACTCTCCGCCAATATCGATAATACTGGCGCCATCGGCGATCATTTGTTCGACCTGACGCAACGCATTATCAATTTGGATAAATTGTCCGCCGTCAGAAAAAGAATCTGGGGTAACATTAAGTATGCCCATGATTTGAATATCATTAGGACTTAACGAAATCGGCGCAGGGCTGGTTAAAATATTCACTTTTTATTATCGCTATTACTTATTTAAGGCTTTTATTTTTCTGGTATGGCTGTCAGATAAAATAAAGCCTCGATAGTCGAGGCTTTATGAATAATTATTTCGCCGGCATGTCCGTCGGCTTATTTAAATCTGGCTCAACTTTTTTTTCGTCATTCGTTGTACCAGCTTTTGGCGGCTGATTGGAACTGGAATTATCGCCATGAAAATCCGATGGCGGACGCACTTCACGACGTGCCATTAGATCATCAATTTGATTGGCATCAATCGTTTCATAATGCATCAAGGCGTCTTTCATCGCATGGAGAATATCCATATTGTCTTTTAAGAGCTGCTCTGCACGCTGGTAGTTACGGTCGATAAATTCTTTGATTTCTTCATCAATTGCTTGGGCTGTTTCATCCGACATATGCAGTGATTTTGCCGATGTGCGGCCTAAGAACACTTCACCTTCTTCTTCGGCAAACAGCATAGGCCCCATTTTTTCAGAAAGCCCCCACTGGGTCACCATTTTACGCGCCAGGTTAGTGGCACGTTCTATATCATTTGACGCACCAGTCGAGACTTTTTCCGGACCATAAATGATCTCTTCGGCGATACGACCACCGTAAAGTGAAGATATATTGCTTTCTAAGTGCTGTTTAGAATGGCTAAATCTGTCCTGTTCCGGCAAATACATGGTAACACCAAGCGCGCGACCACGAGGAATAATTGACACCTTATAAACCGGATCATGCTCAGGCACCAAACGACCGACAATCGCATGACCCGCTTCATGATAAGCGGTCATTTCTTTCTCTTCTTCGCTCATCACCATTGACTTGCGCTCAGCGCCCATTAA
>CAZUHQ010000169.1:0-5317 GCA_964620605.1 uncultured Thalassotalea sp. | reverse complement strand
AGCAAAACGCTGCGAGTCCTTCCATGGAAGCTCAGCACCAGCATCCATGCTGGTGATGCTTGCTCTTATTACCATAGCAACATCTTTATCTATCAATGGATTAGATAAATAACCACAATTAAGAGGAACATAGCCTTAATTATTTACTCACTCAGCGAGAATTAAAAGGCTTTGATTGCAGGTAATGGCTATTTCTTTTGGCTTTTAGCAACATTAAAGGCAATCGCTTCATATGCTAGTGCCTTAAACGCTTCGATATTAAACTCATCCGTTTGATAGATATCGATTGCTCGTCGCTGATTACCATTTAGACTGGCGTTAAACAGTTTTTCGGGATCGCTTAGCTGTGCTCCCTGATTAAAGGTTAGTTTAACTTTGTCTTTGTATGACTCGCCCGTACAGATAATACCGGCATACGACCAAACCGGCACACCACTTGGGTTTGTTGGTTTTATCCATTTACACGCTTCGCTGACTTCCGGTTCTACGGCTTTAATTGCGGCACGTATTTGTGTTAATAACTCACCGCGCCAACCGCCAACTTCGACAATTTTAGTATCTACTTGCTCAACGCCACTTAACACTTGTTCCTCAGATGTATTCATTCGTTTATCTCCTTATAAATTTTAGTATTTATTCGCGATTATGGTTGCTTATCAAAGGTTTTAACATCGGGCGGTATTTGATACCAGTCTTGCTTTTCACTTACCCAAACATGCACAACCGGTTGAATAATACGAGTATCGGATAAATTACTGGGTTTTAATTTAATCTCGTCAGGCTGCTCAGGATTATAATGATAAATGCGATTACCACAGTTTGGACAAAACTTGGCAGCGCTAACATTGCCACTATCGGCAGGTCGACTCCAATCCTGCATTTGCCCTTCAAATTTCACGGTGTCGGCTTTTACCATAGCGGTAATACTAAAGGCACTGGTAGAGAGTTTTTGGCACTCTCGGCAATGACAAGCCACCACTAAAGATGGCGGCGCTAATAATTGGTAAGTCACCTGGCCACATTGGCAGGCACCGTGGATTGGATAAGTTACTTCGCTCATATGTATCCTTAAACAATAACTTTAACTGCATTATGCTAGCTACTTTTCACGATAAAATCAGCAAAGAAATTGATAATAAGGATAGCAATCAGTAAATTAGTAAGTAACCCAAATAACAAGTCAATGACTAAGTTCAGTACTCTGTGAACGGTTAGCAGCTAACTCAATCACTTCTCACTGATGCAATAATTTATACACCTTGTTATTTGCTTTTACTTTCAACATGACGCTTAAAATTATTAAGGATACTTTGCCAGCCCTGCTTCTGCTGCTCGGCTGAATTTTCGTCCTCAGCCTCGAAGGATTCAGTTACTCTTACTCCGTTCGCGGTTTCAGCAAATTCAACAATTACAGTTCGATCATCGCCAAGTGTAAAATGTATCCTCTCTCGCGGTGAAATCTCTGTAAATGAACCTTCGAAATCGAAACCCATTGACCCATCTTTAGCTTCCATTCGATAATTAAATATTCCACCTACTTCCAAACTTATAACTGCCTTTGGGCAGCACCATTCATCTAATGCGAAGTTCCATTTGACAATATCCTCAGGGTTAACCCAAGCGTCCCAAACAACAGGAAGTGGTGCATTTACTTGTGCCTCAATAGTAATTTTCATTTTTCTCCTTAACATAGAATTTACGGGCAACTAACTAAAAGCTAATCCGCTGTCTAGCTCTCAAATATTAGGTTTTTATTAACAACTGCTATCTATCGTTATCATTAGCGCGCAATTCTCGAACCGGCCTGACTTCAACACAACCATAACGCGCAGGCGGTATTTTTTGCGCCAATCTTAGCGCATCATTGATATCCCGAGCTTCTAGCATATAAAAACCAGCGAGCTGCTCTTTGGTTTCAGCAAAGGGGCCGTCGGTGATCAGCGGCTTTTCATCTCTAATACGTAAGGTTAATGCGGAATCTGTCGGCATCAAGGGTGCACCGTCGAGAAAATTTCCGGCAGTTGATAGTCCTTCAACACAGGCAATACATTCCTGATTTAAATCATCCCACTGCTGTTGAGTCAGGCTCTGCATTTGTTTTTCATCATAATAAACCAGACATAAATATTTCATAACTTTCCTTATTTTAGGTAATGGAACAGTTCAAGCATAACGCTAAGTAATGCTTGAACCATGCACTCACTATTGTTTTAACTGAATAACAGGAGCAAAACCACCATAAATTAATCGCATGCCATCAAACGGCATAGGGTTCTTTTCCATATTAAGCCTTGGGTCGGTTTCCATTGCCGCTTTCATTTTTTCCATTGCGGCATCTCGGGTTGCTTTATCCGGCCACTCTATCCAGGAAAATATCACGTCTTCATCAGCTTGTGCCTGTACTGCACGACGAAAATCTGTTTGCTGACCGTCTGGTACATCATCTTCCCAGCACTCCATTACCCGTAGTGCTCCCCATTCAATAAACGCCTGATCAAAAGTTAACGCATGCTGAGTAAACTTTTCTTTATTAGCTTTCGGTACGGCTAAAATAAAGCCATCGATATAACTCATGGTAAATTCCTTCTATTGTCAGTTGAATTTTTAACTCTGTTACTTAGTTTCAGCAGCAAACGCCGCCGGATCCATCCATATCACTTCCCAGACGTGACCATCAAGATCGGTAAATGATCTGCCATACATTACGCCATGGTTCTGAACGGGATTAACATCAGCAGTGCCACCACATTCAGCCGCAGTATTGGTCACCAAATCAACGTTTTCCCGCTTATCTTGCGATAAAGCCAACATCACTTCGCTCGATGTGTTTTCCGGAATTGGCCGTTGAGTGAAGTGGCGCCATTTATCATGGGTTAATAACATCACATGTATTGCATCACTCCATACCATGCAGGCAGCAGTGTCATCGGTAAACTGTGGATTATTGTTAAAGCCTAGCGCTTGATAAAACTTCATTGATGCCGCTAAATCGCGAACCGGAAGATTAATAAAAATCATTTTTGTCATTTGAAATACTCCATTTAGTTACTAACAGTAATCAGTGCTGTTATTTAATAGTCGTATCAGCTCTTACAAATTCGACATCAATATAAAATAATTTTTATTTTTTTATAATTCTTTGATTTTTTTAATAATAAATCTTTGTTCCGGCTCCTGCTGTGTCAATTCTAATGCAGTTTGATAAGCCGTTAATGCTTGCTCTGGTTGTTGTAATCGCCGATACAAATCCGCTTTTGCCGCATACAACAAATAATACTCCTGTAATGATTTATGGTGTTCGATTGCTTCAATAGCCCGTATTCCGGCCTCAGGACCATCCCTCATTGATAAAGCGACCGCATGATTCAACGCATAAACTGGAGACGGACTAATGGCTAGCAACGCCTGATACAAACCGGTAATTTCATACCAGTCTGTTTTATCAAACGATGGCGCTTCGGCATGAACCGCAGCAATAGCGGCTTGTAAACTATAAGAACCAGGTGTGCCGCCAGATAAGGCTTTAACTACCAATTGGCAAGCTTCATCAATTTGTACGTTATTCCAAAGACTTCGATCTTGCTGCTCCAGTGGGATCAAATCACCAAATTCATCGACTCTGGCGCCGCGCCGGGCATCATGTAACAACATCAGAGCTAATAAACCAATCACTTCCGTCTCTGGCAGTAAGCCATATACTAACCTGGTTAAACGAATTGCCTCAGTAGATAACTCATGTTGAAGAACATTCGCGCCGTTACTGGCAGAATAACCTTCATTAAAAAGCAGATAAAAAACCGCCAACACACTCTCCAAACGTTCGGGTAACGCTTGGAGATCAGGGATTTCATAGGGTATTTTTTGATCCCTAATTTTTATTTTCGCACGGACAATACGCTGTGCTAGCGTAGGAACCGGCTGTAAAAATGCAGCGGCAATAGCCTCTGTGGTCAAACCGCACACTTCTCGTAAGGTTAGCGCCAATCTCGCTTCCATCGCTAAATCAGGGTGGCAACACGTAAACACTAGCCTTAATAAATCATCTTCAATCCTTTCATCTTGCTCAAACTGTTCGGTTGTGTGTTCAACAGGCACATCAAGTTCAGCTAGATATTTGCTTTGACTGGCCGTTTTACGCAACCGGTCAATTGCTTTAAAGCGGCCGGTTGAAATCAGCCAGGCTCTTGGTTTTTCCGGTATACCATCCATTTTCCACTGGCTTAATGCCGCGGTAAATGCTTCTTGCATTGCCTCTTCTGCTAAATCAAAATTACCATTAAGCAAACGAAGCAAGGTTGCTAACACCCGGGAAGACTCCCGCTGATATAATGACGATATTTTCTGTTCAATCGTGAGCTGGTTTTGACTAGTAGATACCATTTAAACGCGGCGGCTAATAAGAATTAATATCACTTTTGTATATCAAATAGGCAAGGAAATGCAAATAAGTTCAAAAAACTGAGCGTTAATGAAGCAAGAATAATTTACTGTCAAAAAATAAAAAACCACTGCTAACCTAGGTGCCAGTGGTTTTTACAGGTATCACTTAATTAAATCTGATTAAGCCAAGCTAAGTCAGATTTAAATAACTAAAACATAAAATAAGCTATTTGATATGCTGCTACTTCTATCATGCTAGCGTCTGCTTTTTGAACAATATCAGGCTGTGCAAAACCATGGCCTGTCAATGATTGAGCTTGCTCAATATCCAAGGTGTAGTTAATCGGCTGAGCAGTAAAATTAGCCACCACTAATAGCTTCTCACCTTGGTGCTTACGGGTAAACACTAGCTTTTCATCGTCGCTCACTAAAAACTCAATATCGCCATATTGCAGGCAAGCCTGAGATTTACGCCAGTTAAGGAAAGTGCGATATGCAGTTAATACAGACCTTGGATCATTTTCCTGTTCGGCGGCAGCTTGTGCGCTATGTTGTTCACTAACCGGTAACCAAGGGTGCTCACTAGCAGAGAAGCCGGCATTCGCCGCATCATTTTGCCACGGCATAGGCGTGCGACAACCATCACGGCCTTTAAAGGTTGGCCAGAAGGTAATGCCATATGGATCTTGTAAGTCTTCAAAGGCAATATCCGCTTCCGTTAGGCCAAGTTCCTCTCCTTGATAACTACAAACACTACCACGAAGTGATGCTAACACTGCATTAAACATTTTACTTTGCGCGGTACTTGCTTGCGGTGATGCCCATCGAGAAGCAACACGAGTTACGTCATGATTACCAATGGCCCAACATGGCCAACCATCAGCCAATTTGCCTTCTAATGCTTCAACCGTTTGACGAATATACTCAGGGCTACCAT
>CAZUHQ010000168.1:555-5399 GCA_964620605.1 uncultured Thalassotalea sp. | reverse complement strand
TACTGGTTATCTCTTGTTTTCACTCTATCAAATAATATGTAACGGCTCAGCCAGCTTAGCTGACTGCGATAATTCCTGTGAACTGACACTGATAATTTTATAGTGTTCACCTGCATTCACCAAATGATAAAACGCGGAAAAATCGGCAAATACCTGTTGTTTGCCATCAACAAATGACCAGTCGACACAGGCTAAAACAATACTTTCGGTTACCTCAGTACAACTTGCCTGTAATACCTTGATATCACAGACATCAGCTTGAGCTAATTGCTGCATAATAGTGGATAATACCGACTCAAGTTGCTGCTGATTGTCTAGCACCATGATGTTATCAGGTGTACTTAAAGTGCATGGCAACTGATAGCTTTTGGCTAAAGTTGCAATATCATTGCGTTCAAATGCTTTTAAATACTGACTAAAGAATACTGCTAACGATTGGCTGTTCACAAAAAAACTCTCAAAAAAAAGCCCTCAACAGAGGGCTTTCATCATATTAATTAGCTAACCATGGTTAGTAATTCAACATCGAAGACTAATGTCGCATATGGAGGAATTGCCCCTTGAGAACCACGCTCACCATAAGCCAAGTTATAAGGCACATATAAACGCCACTTTGAACCTTCAGTCATTAACTGTAATGCTTCAGTCCAACCAGCGATCACACCACTAACAGGAAATTCAGCCGGTTGTCCGCGGTCATATGAACTGTCAAAGACATCGCCATTGATAAATGTACCGTGATAATGAGTACGTACCGTGCTTTGTGCCGTTGGTTTTTCACCTTCACCGGTTGCAATCACTTCGTACTGTAAGCCAGACTCTAAAACAGTGACTTCATCACGTTTGGCATTTTCTGCTAAATATGCTTCACCTTCTGCCGCTTTTTCTTTTGCCGCAGCTTGCTCTTGCTCTTGTAGTTTTTTCGATACCACAGCGAATGCTTCGTTTAAATCTTCATCAGATACCTGACTTGCTGCGTTAGCAAGTGCATCCGCTAAACCAGCTTGAACGGCTGTTACATCAAATTCTTTAAATGGATTGTTACGTAATTGATCGCCTAATTGACGACCTACGCCGTAACTGACACGTTGTTCGATAGTTTCAAATGTATTTTCAGACATGATACTCACTTATTGCTTCACCACAGATGTCTTTATGGCGAGATAAAAAATTCGCGCAAGGATACCACAAAGCAGCTCTAGTCTGTAGTGTCTGATAGCGACTATTTGTTATTTATTATACTTTTTACGTAATTTCTAACTGACAATTTCATTTATCAGCTGCTGGTAACAATGTTCAAGTACCGGCGTAGCAAGCCGGTAGTGTTTAGCTAATTGATACGGATAGGTTACTAAACTGTCAAACTCACTTGGTCTGCCATTAGCAATATCCCGCTGCATCGAAGTTTCACTGTTAGCAGGCAAGGCATCGATAAAATTTACCGTTTGCTCAATTAAGTGCTCAGTGATAGCCACGCCTAATGCTTGGGCAATTACGGCATATTCATTAATAATGGCTAACAACTTTTCGCGGTGTTCACTTTGACGTAACGAGCCTAAGGGGAGTTTTAAAGATGCCGCAAATGCTCCCCAGGCGGCAACAAAAATAAACTTGCGCCAGAGTGCAAGCTCGATATCTTTTGCTATGCCTATACTGACCTTTGCCTGCTTAAAGCAATCGGTTATCGCTTCCATTGTCGGCAATTCTTGTTCAAGGTAAGCGGCGTTATTATTTTGTCGCAATCTGCCTAAAGTAATATGTGGCTCGGCACCGGTATGAGCAATAACACCAGGTGCACTAAGCTCACTGATAATTTTTGCAACACCACCGTAAATATTCAAAGCATCAATACCATTTTCAATTAGTATTTGCGCCGCATTAACGCCGTTGAGTAATGGAATAATAGATGTACTCGGCGTTATCATGGCTTTTAACTGAGGCAAAACATCATTAAGCTGAAAAGATTTAACTGCCAGTAAAATAACATCAGGGGCAGCAGTTAACGCCTCACCATTTTTAACCACCTTGGCCGGTTTTATTAAGCAATCTCCATTGATACTGTTAATTGTTAACCCTTGTTGCTGCATCACAGATAAATGCTCGCCGCGAGCAATAAAGCTCACATTCTGTCCAGATTCTGCTAAACGCCCACCGAAATAGCCGCCGACCGCACCGCTACCTAAGATCACAAAATGCATTTTTGAACTCCATCAATCTGAAAATGCGATAATTTATACAAAAAACACCATAGACATTTTCTTAAATTACTTTATTGTTTGCCATTATACCTATATTACTAATTTTTATAATTAATCCATGAGCACAACGAATAACAATAATAATCATACTAATCGCCGTTTGATCAGTTTATTTCCATTTGCGGTATTTCTCGGGCTATTTCTCGGCACCGGCGTTGTATTAACGCTGCAAGGGGTAGATTTTGCTTTCTATCAACTACCGGCCAGTATTGCAATTATCCCAGCCATTTTAGTGGCCATCTGGCTCGGCAAAGAAAGTATCGGTGAGCAAATCAACCAGTTTATACAAGGGGCTGGTCACCAAAATATTATTACCATGTGTATTATCTATCTGTTGGCTGGTGCTTTTGCTGTGGTAGCTAAGGCTACCGGCAGTGTTGATGCCAGCGTGCAACTTGGCTTGTCATTATTTCCCGACTATTTAATTTTACCCGGACTGTTTTTAGTCGCAGCTTTTATTTCCACCGCCATGGGCACCTCGATGGGCACCATTGCCGCCATCGCGCCTATAGCATTAGGCTTTATCGAGTCTGCCAACTTAGATGCCAGTGTGGTTGCCGGTGTTATTATCTCAGGTGCTATATTTGGTGATAACTTGTCAATTATTTCTGATACCACTATCGCCTCCACCAGAAGTCAGGGCGCACATATGAAAGATAAGTTTAAAGTGAATTTTAAATTTGCCGTGCCTGCTGCCTTGATTTGCCTGGCTATTTTTGCCAGTTTAGGGGTAACAGTACCTCATCAAGCCGTTGCTGAAACTAACGCTATCGGTTTAATCCCCTACCTGGTGATTTTAATCTTAGCGTTATTGGGAGTGAATGTTTTTCTGGTACTGCTGATCGGCATTGTACTGGCGGCAGCCGTGGGCATGTTCACCAATGGCTACCAACTCGCGGCCTGGGTAGCAGATATCAATAAAGGTTTTGCCAATATGCAGGATATCTTTATTCTCGCGTTATTTATCGGCGGCTTGAGCGAATTGATCAAACGTCAAGGAGGACTGGCGGCATTAACCCAGGCGATAGAAAAAGTTGCCCGCAAACTCAATCCTAATAACCATAAAAGAGCCGCGGGATTAGGCATTGCCACTCTGGCATTTACCTGTAACTTTTTTACCGCAAACAATACCGTTTCTATTATTGTCACTGGTGACACCGCTAAAGACTTAGCCACCGACGGCGAGCTTAGCCCAGCCCACTCTGCCAGCTTATTAGATATTTTTGCCTGTATTAATCAAGGGCTATTACCTTATGGCGCACAGGCGCTATTGCTAGGCACAACACTAAAAATCTCACCGATTGAAGTGATTTCAAGCGCATATTACCCGATGATTTTACTTGTTGTCGCCAGCATAGCGTTTTGGCGAGTAACTAAAAAATAATAGTATTGTCTATTACAACCCGCGAAATGACAGTGCAGGTTCCATCACGTCAAAAATACGCTCTAAAATTTCGTGGGTTAATGGCTGCTCGTTTGCATCTAAAATGGTTATTGATGTTTTATCTGCATCATCTTGAGCCGGAGCAAGCACAAACTGGTAACGCTGATTGTCCAACTCGATTACCGGAACTTCGTCGCCCCACAATTTATCCCACAGATTAACCTTAGGTTTTTCGTAATCTACATAGTAAACCTTGTTACCTTCATTGAGATCGGTAACACTAAAGCCATGGTTTTCGAAGAAAATAGGCATATTTGACCACAACAGATCTTCTTCCATTTCAACTATATAAGCCGGTTGACCATTTTTATTAGCCCCGATAGCAACTAATTTTTGGTTTGCCCTGAGTAAACGATTTTCACGTTGCTGCTTACGGTATTTATAATCAACCTGACCAACGATTTCATTTAACATCGCCATCTCAGCCCTTTGCTTATCGATCAAGTTCATTTGTGTTGATTCACCAGACTCGTCAGTTTTCAAATAATCAACCAAAGTAACGATTAAGCCAACGCTGCGGCCATGAGGTTTCGTTTCAAACTGAAACCTAAAGCGCATGCTTTCTGTTGATTCCACTTCTTCAAACAACCAAAAACCGGATTCCTTCGATTTGTTATACCATTGCGATTCATAAATATTATTTTCCTTATCAATCACATCCATGGCAACGCCATCAGAGCTTAATTGCTCGGTTAACGCCTGATAGACAAAATCTTGAATACTGATATCGTCAAGCACCTGATCAAACCAAACTTTCGCTTGTTCATTGGCTGACTCAACCCGGGTAGAAGCTGCAACAGGTAATACTAACGACGGTGCCCTGACATCCATTTGCTGTGCTACCGGGCCTTTATGATTAATCTTGTCGGTAATAAAATAATCTTTACTTTGTTTTGGCGTATCTAATCCGGCAGGTATAGTCAGTAAACTTGCCTCTTGTTGACGGGCATAATCAAAACTACCACTCGCCTGCTTATTATTAAGCGAACTACACCCTGCTACAGCTAAGCTGAGCAACGACAAACAAAAGATGTTACGATTCATTAAAACTCCCGCGGATAACCTCAGAATCATGATTGGTGACAACACCAATTTGACAATATTTTTATTCTTTCAAGTGGATAATACCAATGAATGAACTA
>CAZUHQ010000168.1:0-545 GCA_964620605.1 uncultured Thalassotalea sp. | reverse complement strand
CTTGATTATTTTCGATGGCACATGGTACTTGCCCACAAATACAAACACAAGAATAATTGCTAATGCGATATCGGATCAATTAGGCTACAATGTCGCCCATTTTTCGATACTAAAGGTTCTAAAATGTCGCAATATCTCGTTGTAACAGTAATGGGAGCAGACAGAACAGGGAGTGTTGGCAGCTTAACTAAGCTGGCAAGTGAATGCGGCTGTAATATTGTAGACAGCCGAATGGCAATATTTGGCCTGGAATTTACCATGATAATGCTGCTGCAAGGTAGCGCTAAAGCCATTAACCAAATAGAAAGTAAAATCCCCGCAGTAGCGGTAAAAAGCGAACTGATTACCATGATGAAAAGAACATCTGGTTATAAAAATCTCGATTTAACCGAGCATTACCTCGCAGAATATGCCGGCATCGACCAGCCGGGTATCTTAAAAGCGGTGACTGCATTTTTTGCCGCGCGCAATATTGATATTTCATCATTAAAATCTGAAATAGATCCTGAAACCAATCAAACCAATGCAATGATCCGCATAGCGCT
>CAZUHQ010000167.1:0-5412 GCA_964620605.1 uncultured Thalassotalea sp. | reverse complement strand
CCATGTACCAAGACACCTACATTGAATACTGGGGCGAAATCTTCGTCTCTGCCCGCATCATTGAATTTGGCATCACGTTCGAGCGCTTTCTTAAAGATCCATGGAAGCACTTGATGTCCTGTGGCCAAGACTCAGCCCCAGACGCGATTGCTGAAGGGATGTTGCCATTGCTACCAGCCCAGGCAGAGGTTGCTAGGCGCATTCGGGAGAGTGAACAACGAGCCCTGATGTCTACAGAGTCGGACAAAGGGGTATCGCATCGCGGTAACATCGTGGTGCCATTGGTTCGGGTAGCGCATTGATAGCGGCTACCAGCAATGGCATGAAACAGTGTCTTCACGCCCATACCTGAGCGGCAATTGCAATCCAGATCAAAAAGTTGCCGCTTAGTCTTCCCTACAAAACAATTTGTGATAGGATGATACCTAATAAAATTAATTAGGTTGAAGCCTATTCAGTATTTTATGGCCATCTGTCCAGCTTCAACCGGTAGAGATTGATTAGTCATTGCGGATAAAGAGCAGCATTGAGTGATGCTTTTCAATGTGATTACGCGATGTCGGTCCGTACTTTATAAACAGAGTTTTAAGAAACTGGTTGAATTGGATAAACAAGACGCATGACAAATGATGGTCTGAAACAAACGGTAGTGGCGAAGCCAGATAGGCTTTCACAGATAGCTCAGTTGCCACAAGCAACCAGGGATCGCATTGCCCATATCGATTTCACCTTATTGTTTAAGGGAGAAGCGGTACGGGCAGACTTAGTCGATCGGTTCAGCATAGCTGCTGCACAAGCAACGAAAGACTTCACAATGTACCGAGAGCTTGCGCCAGGCAACATTGAGTATGACCAAAAGCTCAAGTTGCATAAGCGCGGTGAAGCTTTTGAACCCTTGTTCGACTATGACGTTGTGAGAACACTGGCAACCATTAGCCAAGGATACGGAGATGGCTTCACTGGCAAGGTAAAACCACCATTGGCTTGTGAAGCGCCTTATCACCTTAACAAGCCGAGTTTATCGATAGTGGCGAAGGTCACCGAGGCCATACACAAAGGCAAAGCCTTGCGTATCAACTATGTATCGTTATCGAGCGGTGAAACCACGCGTGAAATTGTGCCGCATACGCTGGTGGACAATGGCCTGCGTTGGCACGTTCGTGGTTTTGACCGCAAACATGGTGAATTTCGTGACTTTGTACTTACCCGAATTAAAGCAGCGGTTGTGCTTGAAGATTCCACTTTGTCGTCCTCTGTTATCAAAGAAAGTGAGCTCGAAATCCAGGACCGGCAATGGAATCGCTTTGTAGAGCTAGAGTTAGTGCCGCACCCACGCATAGAGCACAGCGAAGCGATTGAACTGGATTATGGTATGACGGGTGGCGTTCTAAAGGTTGAGATTAGAGCGGCAACCGCTGGGTATTTGCTTCGGCTTTGGAATGTCGATTGTTCCAAAGAGGCTCAGTTAAAAACACCCGAATTCCATTTATGGTTAAAAAATTATCAAACTTTATACGGTGTCGGTAACCTTGCGATTGCGCCTGGTTTCGATAGCGTCACAGCATAGGGAAGAACATGAATAATTCAGAACAGCAGTTTTTAAAAGAACTCGATGTAAAGTTGTGGTCGGCAGCCGATCGGTTACGTAACAACCTCGATGCCGCCAACTATAAGCATGTCGTGCTAGGGATCATCTTTCTAAAGTACGTGTCAGACGCCTTTGAAGAGCGCCAACAAGAGTTACGTCGGTTGTTTACTCAAGACGATAGCGACGACAACATTTACTTCATGCCTCGTGAAGATTACGACTCTGATGAAGAATACAACGATGCGGTCAATGCAGAATTAGAGCTACACGAATATTACCAAGAGAAAAACGTTTTCTGGGTGCCAAAACAGTCACGCTGGGAATTTCTTAAAAGTACAGCGGCGCTGCCTATTGGTACAGAAATTGAGATTCAAGCAGCCGGGCCTAATGGCGAAAAAGAAGTCTTTAGACTTAGCTCAATTTCTAAACTCATCGACAATGCATTAGAAGCAATCGAAACCTATAAAATCGACGACAAGCTGGCCAACCCCAAGCTAAAAGGGGTTCTGCCTCGCATCAGCCGTTATGAGGTAGATAATCACAACCTTACTGAGTTGATTAACCGCTTCTCCGATACCAGCTTCCGTAACCCCGAGTACAACGGCGAAAAGCTCGATTTACACAGCAAAGATATCTTGGGTCATGTCTACGAGTACTTCTTGGGCCAATTTGCCCTAGCAGAAGGTAAACAAGGTGGCCAGTATTACACTCCCAAAAGCATTGTTACGCTTATCGTTGAAATGCTCCAGCCTTATCAAGGCCGAGTCTATGACCCTGCAATGGGGGCCGGTGGCTTTTTTGTGAGCAATGATAAGTTCATCGAAGCTCATGCTGCTGATAAACATTACAACGCAGCTGAACAGCGCAAACATATTTCCGTTTATGGTCAAGAAAGCAACCCGACTACTTGGAAGTTGGCTGCCATGAACATGGCTATTCGCGGTATCGACTTTAACTTTGG
This sequence comes from uncultured Thalassotalea sp., assembly GCA_964620605.1. Lineage (GTDB taxonomy): Bacteria > Pseudomonadota > Gammaproteobacteria > Enterobacterales > Alteromonadaceae > Thalassotalea_E. The sequence continues at coordinate 2,863 of CAZUHQ010000167.1, read as the reverse complement.
TAAAAAGAATGCGGATACCTTCTTAGATGACCAACACCCGGACCTCCGCGCTGACTTTGTAATGGCCAACCCGCCGTTTAATATCAAAGACTGGTGGCACGCCAAACTGGAGGGCGATACTCGCTGGAAATATGGCACACCGCCGCAAGGTAATGCCAACTATGGTTGGATACAGCACATGCTGCACCACCTTAACGATAACGGCTCAATGGGCCTATTACTCGCTAATGGTTCCATGAGCTCCAATACCAACAACGAAGGTGAAATCCGTAAAGCGCTTATCGAGGCTGATCTAGTCGAATGTATGGTTGCTTTGCCAGGGCAGCTATTCACCAATACGCAAATCCCTGCTTGTATTTGGTTTTTAACCAAAAACAAAAAAGGCGGTACGTCGCCAACACAGAAAGGCAAACGTGATCGCCGTGGTGAAACCCTGTTTATTGATGCGCGTAATCTCGGTTTTATGAAAGACCGCGTGCTGCGCGACTTTACCAATGATGATATTGGCAAAATAGCCGATATTTTCCACGCTTGGCAATCTGGAACGGGCTACGAAGACGAAAAAGGCTTTTGCTTTAGCGCCAAACTTGAAGACATGCAAAAGCATGATTATGTATTAACGCCGGGGCGCTATGTTGGCGCAGCCGATGCTGAAGAAGATTCGGAGCCATTCCCCGAAAAAATGCAGCGATTAACCGCGCAATTAAAATCTCAGTTTGAAGAGTCTGACCGACTAGAAAAAGCGATCAAGGGTAATCTTGCGGGGATTGGTTATGAGTTCTGATTGGAAAACATTAACGCTAAACGAAATTGTTGATTTTGGAAATGGCAAAGCTCGTCCAAAGACAGAAGGAAATATTCCAATCTACGGAGGAAATGGAGTTCTTGGTTATTCTGGTGATTCAAATTATCAAGACGAGACAATCATAATTGGTCGAGTTGGCGCTTATTGTGGTGCGACTTATTTCGAAAATAATCCGATTTGGGTTTCTGATAATGCATTGTCTGCAAAGGCGAAAAAAGGATTTATAGCAAAATATGCGTATTACGTACTAAAAAGTAAAAACTTAAATCAATATGCGCAGGGTTCAAGTCATCCACTTTTAACTCAAGGGCTGTTAAATAAATTAGAGGCTTATGTTACAACTGACATAGAGCTTCAAGAAAAAATTGTTTCAATAATCGGTGATATTGAAGACAAAATTGAAGTAAACACCCAAACCAACCAAACCCTAGAACAAATCGCCCAAGCCATCTTTAAAAGCTGGTTTGTCGATTTTGATCCGGTCAAAGCCAAGATTGAAACCTTGGTAGCGGGTGGTAGCGCTGACGATGCAGAACTCGCTGCAATGAGTGTGATTTCTGCCAAAACTGTTGATGAACTGAACAGCTTAAAAGCCAACAATCCCGAGGCATTCAACAAACTTGCTCAAACCGCCGCGCTGTTTCCTGCGGCAATGCAAGATTCTGAGCTTGGGGAGATACCGGAGGGGTGGGTGTCCGGGAGTGTTGGAAGCGTGACCACAGTCAAAGGTGGGTATGCTTTTAAGAGCAAGCAGTTCGTAGAGGTTGGCAATCCTGTCATTAAAATTAAGAATATAACCACTTCTGGTACAGTCACTACTTCAGATTGCCAATGTATAGAGGATGATGTTGCAGCTATAGCAGCGAGGTTCAAGTTGTCAGATGGCGATTTATTGATGGCAATGACAGGAGCAACCGTTGGTAAGAGTGGAATTTATGTATCAGATGGACGAGATGGCTACTTAAATCAGCGTGTAGCTAGATTTGAATCAAAAGTTGATAGTTCAATGCCATGTTGGTTTACGTACAACTTGTGGACTTCTAGACAAACTAACTTTTCAAGGTGGCACTTCATTGCGCCTTTGTTATGGCGGCAATCGTTTCAGCGAAGATCTGGATTTTGCTGGCGGGAAGGATTTCAGCTCAGCGATGCTGGCAGACATGAAACATTGTATAGAAAAGTACATTGGCGAACGATACGGGCTTGAAGTGACAGTAAAAGAACCAAAAGATCTAAAGCAAGATCCTAAATATTCTGAATTGAGCATTGATAAGTGGCAAATAGCTGTAGTGACTTCTCCTGAGAGAAAAGATCTGCCAAAACAAAAAATCAAAGTAGAAGTGGCAAACATTCCAGCCTATACAAGAGAGCCACAACCTCTTCAAATAAACTATGATTTTTTGCCTGATGGATACAGTGATACGCTAATTTTGACAGAAAGCTTGGATGAAGTCATGGCGGATAAAATCATTTCCTTGCCTGCCACTACAAGGTATGTCCGCCACCGAGATATATGGGATTTAGCTTGGTTACAGCAACAAGGCGCGACACTCAATATGGACTTAGTTAAAAACAAGGTGTCAGATTATAAACTTGAGCACTTCAACAAAATGTTGGATAACTTTCTCGACCGACTTCCTGGTATTGTATCTAGTGAAGCGTTCATTGCAGAAATGAAACGTTTCTTACCAACAGATGTATTTGATAGAACCCTAGCTCAGGATAAGTTTCAAGTTTACCTGCAAAATACGTTGGCGAAACTATTTAAAACTGTGAGTAACGAATTACTAGGCAACGTTACTAATAATGAGTTTAGAATGTAAAAAATTGGGTCTAAAAAGCAGTGACTTTGTAGACCCAAACCTTTTAAAGGTCTCTATTAAGTTTATCAGGTGCCCAGTAAAACGGCGCTGATTGCTGGAACAGTTGTGCCAATAACTTCTTGAGTGCTGGCAACAACAGGTAAAGTTGCAGACATAACACTTTCAACGACTGTTGGCGTATTGTAGAGACCCATACCGCCACCAATGCCCAAGGCAAAAGCCATCAAGCTTTGGC
>CAZUHQ010000166.1:4676-5531 GCA_964620605.1 uncultured Thalassotalea sp. | reverse complement strand
GCAGAAGTGAAACGCAACTGCGCCTATGGTCTATGGGAGCTCCCATGTGAGAGTAGGTCATTGCTAGACATCTATCCTAAAAGCCCGTAGCTAACGCTAAGGCTTTTTCTTATCTTTAAAATAGATTTTAAAACATTCATTTAACTACTTGCTGAAAGGCTTGGTTAAATGCTTTAAGTTTGTCTTGATGTTTCTGATGAACAAAGTGATAAAGCTCAAATTCATAAAGTGGTGTCGGGTGAATAAACTGATACTTGAGCCAACCATCTAGCACCAGCTGATCTATGTCCGGCATAGCTAAAATTAGTACATCGACTAGATTATTTTCCAGTAAACGAACTGCTTTTTCTGGGGTGTTTTCATAATGAATATTGCGATATTCAAACATCAGTTCCGCGGCCATCATGCCTCTAATACTGCCAATACGTAATCCTTTTAAATCTGCTATTTTCTCTAAGCGTTTTTCTCCAGTATTGGTGATGGCATGAAAAGTAAGGTGGTGTATCGCAGGCTTAACTCTGAGCAAGTTTTTAAAACGTTTTTCGATAAGTGCTATTCGGCAAAGTTCTGCATCCGTTTGCCCGGAATTTGCCATATATAGACTTCTTCTTCCCGGGTATTCTTTTAATGTGAAATCAATTTGTAATAGGTGATATGCTTGAGTGACTTTATCAACACAAGTCTTCAGTGCTTCTGAATCCTGGTGTCTGCTTATTATAAAGCTTTGCTGAACAGCTAACACAGGAGCACTTATGATAAAAAATTCAATAAGAAGCAATAACTTTTTCATTATTTTAGCACCTTGGTTAACACTAAGTCTTTTACAGTGCAACTTATCAATTATAGCAGTCATAG
>CAZUHQ010000166.1:0-4666 GCA_964620605.1 uncultured Thalassotalea sp. | reverse complement strand
TACTAGGGGTTATATATTCCCATAGTGATTTTTAACTTCTTAAATTGCTGTAGTTGGTCTAGTACTTCAACCACTTTTTGATAGTTAGTATTTTTATGGGGTCGAAAGATGATATTTTTTGTTGGATGGTTCGCAAGAAAATATTCAACCCTTGCCGGTAAACGTTCAATATCGACAGGCTTGGTATTAAAATAAATCATATTGTTTTCATCAATATGGATCATAATATTATCGGACTTTGCCTTGCTGGCTTTACTTGACTCTGATTTTTTTACCAAGAATCCCTGTTCTTTGACAAAGGAAGTGGTGACAATGAAAAATATCAATAAGATAAAGACAATATCCAGCATAGGCGTCATATCAACGCCAGCGTCTTTTTCAACGATATGTGGCTGCTTTCTTCTTCTCATTGTTTTTAGTGATATAAAGTATTGTTAAGTTTATTGATTTAATTGCTTTTATATAAGTAATGGTCAAAAACCAAACAAAATCAACTTTTTGCTGCATCTTTGCGAAAGATGGCGAGTTTTTGCTAAAAAAGCGAATAACCTGATATTAATAGGCTTAGTTACAATTAATTGATAAAATTTAACAATCTAGCAAAATGTGAACAAATAATGGCAATTAACTGGTTTCCTGGGCATATGCATAAAGCCCAAAAAGAAATAAAAGAAATTCTTCCACAGATTGATGTTGTGATCGAAGTCTGTGATGCGCGCCTACCTTTTAGCAGTGAAAATCCGATGATCACTGAGATCCGTGGAGATAAACCGCTGATTAAGATCTTAAATAAGAGTGATTTAGCCGATCCAGAGCAAACTCAAGTTTGGCTGGATTATCTGGAATCTCAGCATAATGTTAAGGCAATCGCGTTAACTACTGATAACCCTAGCGTTGCGAAAACTATACCGTCACTGATCTGTAAGTTAGTGCCACATAAGGATGAAACTGGTAAGCAAATTAATGCCGTGATCATGGGGATCCCAAATGTTGGTAAATCGACCTTATTAAATACTTTAGTCGGTAAGGTTAAAGCGAAAGTCGGTAATGAACCTGCGGTCACTAAAGGTCAGCAGAGAATACGCCTGGAAGATGGTTTGTATTTATATGATACGCCTGGCATGCTATGGCCGAAGATCGTTAATGAAAACAGTGGTTATCGTTTAGCGATCACCAGTGCGGTAAAAGATACCGCTTATGATCATGATGATATTGCCTGTTTTGCGGCGGAATATTTATTAGAAAAATACCCGCAAAGATTACAACAGCGTTATGATTTAGCTGAATTACCAGAGCGAGAAGTGGAGTTAATCGAAGAAATTGGCCGACGCAGAAGTTGTATTAAAAGTGGTGGTCACGTTGATTTTCATAAAGCTTCTGCCATTTTAATTAATGAAATTCGCGATAAAACGTTGGGCGGTTTGACGTTTGAAACACCGGAAATGGTTGAGCAGGAGCAAGTGTATTTTGCTGAACAAGAGGCTCAAAAAATAGCAGAGCGCGAAGCCCGTAAAAAAGCGCGTGGCCGTGGCCGAAAAAATAAACCGAAGAAAGGCAGATAACTAGGCAGGAAACTAGGCAGGAACTAGGTTGAAAATTATGAACACTAAATTTACTTTACATGAATTACTGCAACGCGATTGTATTGAGCTGTTAGACTTTCCATTATCGAAATTATTGCTGATGAATGATAACCAGTATCCGTGGTTTGTCTTGGTGCCAAAAGTTGAGGATGTCATGGATATCTATCAACTGGAATGGACTGAGCAGCAACAATTATTAAATGAGTCCAGCATGCTTAGCGAATTGCTGATGCAATTGTTTCAAGGGGATAAAATGAATGTTGCCGCTTTAGGTAATGTTTGTCCGCAATTGCATCTTCATCATATAGTTCGCTTTGAAGGTGATAAAGCCTGGCCTAAACCTATTTGGGGAGAATTTCCAATGCAGCCTTATTCTGAGGCTGAGTTGACAGCGTTAAAGGAAAAATTGATGCCAGCGCTAGAAACTATCCTAGCGCGGCTATAAACTATAGAGATTATGCGACCTGTTTGGCGTTATCTTCAATCGCATCGAGTGACTGTTTAAGATCTACAATCAAGTCGCTGACATTCTCCAGTCCGGCTGAAATGCGGATCAAGCTGTCACTAATCCCTGCTTCTCGGCGTTCCTCATCGCTATAAGGAGAGTGAGTCATTGAAGCCGGGTGTTGGATTAACGATTCCGCATCACCTAGGCTGACGGCGATAGAAAACAGTTTCATGCGGTTAATGAAATCTGCACCGCCTTGTAAATCTGTGTGTAGTTCAAACGCGATAACACCACCTGCCGCCTTCATTTGTTTACCGATAAACAGATAACCGCTGTGCGATTTAAGCCCAGGATAGTAAACCTTCGCGACTTTTGGATGTGATTCTAAAAACTCTGCGATTAACTGAGCGTTTTGACAATGACGTTCCACCCGTAAATGTAAGGTTTTTAAACCGCGAAGAATAAGCCATGCATCATGCGGGCTCATGGTACCACCTATGTCTTTTAAGGCCGTTAATTTAATATGTTCGATCATCTCTTTGCTGCCACAGATAATACCAGCAACAACATCACCATGACCGTTTAAATATTTAGTGGCACTGTGGATAATAATATCCGCTCCCATTTTTGCCGGTTGCTGTAGCACAGGAGTCATAAAGGTGTTATCAACGATTGAAGTAACCTTGTGCGCTTTAGTGATCGCTAATATTTTTTCCAAATCCAGTACTTCCAGGTTTGGGTTGATAGGGCTTTCTAAAAACACCACCTTAGTATTTTCCTTGATGGCTTTGCTGATGTTTTCCGGCTCTGACATATCGACAAAACTCACTTCAATACCAAATTTAGTCAGCATGTGGCTGATCAAAGCAAAGCTACAGCCATAAATGGCTTTGGAAGAAATGACATGATCGCCTGCGGATAAGTTAGCAAGTAGCGCGCCTGATACAGCCGCCATACCGGTTGCGGTGGCTGCTGCATCTTCCATACCTTCCATTGCAGCAACACGCATTTCAAGCTGACGTGTTGTCGGGTTACCAAGACGGGTATAAATAAAACCTTCAGCTTCTCCGGCAAAACGTTGTGCGCCTTGTTCGGCGTTGTCAAAGATAAAAGTTGATGTTTGATAAAGCGGGGTTGCCAGTGAGCCAAATTGCTCATCATTAATGCGGCCTGCGTGAATCGTCTGAGTTTCTATATGCTTGCTTGTAGCCATAAATCTCTCTCTGTCTTAAATATTATTGTTATTGTGTGAATTGGGTATTAATGGCAGTACAGCAAAAATCACTCCACATGTATTTTATTTAATATTTTCAATAGGTTAATGCAAAATAACTGCTATTTAGATTTTCATGTGTAATATATTTATTACATTGGTTTATTGTTTCGGTGAATGATTAATCTAAAAGCATTTAACTATTTGTTATAGTTAGATTAATTTTGTTGTACTATTATTGTTACATTGTAATTGTAGTGGTACAAGGATAGAAGTATGAAGCTGAAAGTTGAGTCAACCGACAGGATCGGTATTAGTCAGGAGATATTAGCGATTTTTGCTTCTAAATCCTGGAACCTAAAAAGTATCGAAGTTGAGGCGCATTTTACGTTTGTTCATATTGAAAAAAACGATGTCTCACTGGATGAGGTTAATTTATCATTGAGTCAGATAGACGGCTTTTTGAATTGTCAGCAAATTTTGCAAATGCCAGCAGAGCAGCGGGAAAACCATTTGCATACCTTATTAAATCGCATTCCAGACCCTATTTTAGATATTGATGAAAACGGTATTATTCTTGCCAGTAACTCTGCTGCCGATAGCTTATTGGATAAAGGGAAGCCATCGTTAGTCCATCAAAGCCTTGAGCGCTTTATTGATCAGCCATTGTCACAGGTATTGCAGCTTAATGAGATTAGTTTATCTCTTAATTTTCTCGGTCAACCGTTTATTGCAGATGTTAATCCGGTGCGTTCAAAAGGTAAAACTTCAGGTGCTGTGGTCAGTTTGCGTTCTATGCATAAGGTTGGGCGGCAATTAAGTTTAATGCAGTCGTCAACCGATAATGCCTTGCAAGCCATTATTGGCCATTCGAAAAAGGTTAAACTGGTGTTATCGCAGGTTAAGCGTTTTGCGGAATTAGATTTACCTGTGTTAATTTCGGGTGATACTGGCACGGGTAAAGAGCTGATCGCCCGTGCATTACACCAACTGAGCGAGCGCAAGGAAGCGCCATTTTTAACCATTAATTGTGCTGCTTTGCCTGAACATTTATTAGAAAGTGAATTGTTTGGCTATGAAAGTGGCGCCTTTACCGGAGCCAGTAAAGGGGGCAAACCCGGGCTTTTTGAACTGGCACAAGGTGGTACAGTTTTCCTTGATGAAATTGCCGAAATGTCACCTTATTTGCAGGCTAAATTATTGCGTTTTTTACAGGATTTTAAATACCGTAAAGTTGGCGGCACTAAGGAATTTACTGCTGACGTTAAAATTATCAGCGCCAGTCATCAGCATTTTAATGAGCTGATTGAACAACAAAAATTTCGTGAAGATTTATATTACCGGTTAAATGTCTTGCGCTTGGAGTTGCCCTCGTTAAAAGAGCGAGCTGAAGATATCGTGCCATTAGTCGAGCATTTTATT
>CAZUHQ010000165.1:0-5615 GCA_964620605.1 uncultured Thalassotalea sp. | reverse complement strand
CTGTCCAACACCACGCTGGTTAGTGATCGACATTGAATGGGTTTGACGGTAACAATCTTCTAACACTATCTCAGAAACTGCCTCTGTCATATCATATAGCAGCTTATTACGTTGCTTAATGGTTAAATCACCATTTTGCACCAGACCGTTCAGTAAAATTTTGATATTAACTTCGTTATCTGAACAATCAACACCACCGGCATTATCAATAGCATCGGTATTAATACGGCCGCCTTTTGCTGCGTACTCTATACGACCTAACTGAGTAAAACCTAAGTTACCGCCTTCACCGACAATTTTTGCTTGCAACTCTTTGCCATTAATTCGCAATGCATCATTGGCGCGATCACCAACTTCCAGGTGAGATTCTTTACTTGATTTCACATAAGTACCGATACCGCCGTTCCACAGCAGATCCACTTTCATTTTCAAAATCGCCTGGATCAATTCATTTGGCGACATACTTTGCTTTTGGGTACCAAGCATTTTTTTGATCTGAGTGGTTAACTTAATCGATTTTGCCGCGCGACTAAAGATGCCACCACCTTCTGAGATCAACTCTTTGTTGTAATCTTCCCAAGTACAACCAGGCATATTAAACAAACGCTCACGCTCTTTATAGGTTGACGCTGAATCTGGAGTCGGATCGATAAAGATATGCATATGGTTAAATGCCGCTTGCAAGCGGATATGTTTCGATAACAACATACCATTACCGAATACGTCACCGGCCATATCACCAATACCGATACAGGTAAAATCGGTCGTTTGACAATCGATGTCCATTTCACGGAAATGACGCTTAACCGACTCCCACGCACCTTTTGCAGTAATTCCCATGCCTTTGTGGTCGTAACCAACACTACCGCCAGAAGCAAACGCATCCCCCATCCAGAAGTTATATTCTTCTGAAATGCCATTAGCAATATCCGAGAATGTCGCGGTACCTTTATCTGCCGCAACCACTAAATAAGGATCATCTTCATCATGACGGACAACGTTTTTCGGCGGGATGATTTCACCGGCAACGATATTATCGGTAATATCCAATAAGCCACGAATAAAGGTGCGATAACATTCTTTACCGGCTTCAAAAATCGCATTACGATCGCCTTCTGGTAACTGCTTACAAACAAAACCACCTTTAGCACCAACCGGGACAATGACAGTATTTTTAACTTGTTGTGCTTTTACCAGACCTAACACTTCTGTCCTGAAATCTTCTCGGCGATCTGACCAGCGCAAACCACCACGAGCAACTTTACCGCCACGTAAATGAACACCTTCTACTTGTGGTGAGTAAACAAAAATCTCAAATGCCGGCACTGGCTGTGGAATATCAGCAATCAAGCGTGGCGTGATCTTAAATGAAATATAAGATTTTTCACCAGTTTTTGGATGTGGCTGGAAATAATTGGTACGAATAGTCGCTTTGATCATTTCAACAAAACGACGAATGATTCTGTCATCGTCAAGGTTTGCTACTTTATCTAATGACGCTTCAATCTGCTCTAAAACTTTAGCAACCGCTTTATCAGTTGATTTCGCTTTAGGATCGAAACGCAGGTTAAATAATTTGATCAACAGTTCAGCGATACCCGGATAACGCGAAAAAGTATCTTCGATATAGTTTTGACTGAAAGTACCGCCAATTTGACGCTCGTACTTGGCAAAAGCACGTAAAATAGAGACTTCACGGCCTGCCAGTTCTGCACCTAAAATTAACCGGTTAAAGCCGTCATCTTCTAAGACCCCGGCCCAAACTTTAGCAAACGCTTCCTGAAACAGGTTTTGTACTTTTTCAAGGTTAAAGGTTTTGCTACCGGTAAGTAGCATCGAAAAATCCAGGATCCAGCAAGTTTCACCATCAGAGGTTCTTACGGCATGCGGACTTTCACCTATGACTCGCAAACCAAAATTTTCCAGCATAGGTAACACATCAGAAAGATGTAGAGGATCGCCTTTATGGAACAGTTTTAACTTAACAAAGCGACTACCTTCAGGTTCTTCCTGCGGCTGATAAAACAGCATTTCCAGCTGATTGTTTTCAGATAAAGCTTCAAATTTTTCAACATCAACGATTGCACTACCTGGCAATACTTCATCTTTATAGGCTTGCGGAAAACTGACATATTTGCGGCTTAACGCCTTACCTTCGGCTTCCCCTTTATGTGAGTTTAAGACACTTGCCAGCTTATCATCCCAGCTGCGCGCGGCTTCATTTAAATTCTTTTCAATTTCTTTCACGTTGATGTCTGCTTTGGTTGAATTAACGCGCACAATGTAATGCGTTCTCGCTTGAGCGGATTCAGAGAAATAAGTGGTAAATTCTACTTCCTGATCACTGCCAAAAGATTCTTGGAGCAATTTCTGGGTTTTTATCCTTAACGCGGTGTGATAACGTTCTCTTGGCACATACACCATACAAGAATAGAAGCGGTCAAAAGCATCTCGACGAATAAATAGGCCTGAATAGTCCCGCTCCTGCATTTGAAAAATACCCAAGACATTTTGCAATAACTCTTCCGCGTTGGTTTGCAAAATTTCATCTCTTGGATAAGTTTCTAAAATATTGATCAAGGTTTTATAGGCATGGGTGTCTTGGGCATAACCGGACTTTTTACACACTTCCATCACTTTAGCGTTAATCAATGGCAAGTCTAACGCACTATTGGTGTAATATGCTGAACCAAACAGGCCGACAAAACGCTCTTCACCAACAACATTGCCTTCGGCATCAAAGCGCTTAACACCGATATAATCGAGGTGTGCCGGGCGATGCACTCGAGAACGTGAATTGGTTTTGGTTAAAATCAGTAAATTATCACCCAATGCCAACTCTCTGGCAGTCGGGCTTAAATGAGAGAGCAATCTTTCTTTCGTGCCTTTTGATTGCTTCATTAAGCCCAGGCTAGAGTTAACATCGGCAGATAACGCTAAGTCCCCTTTTAAGGTTTTAACATCATAAGAGCGGTAACCCAGTAAGGTAAAATTATCGTCAAGCAACCAGCGCAAAAATTCCAAACCGCTAGCCTGTTCTTGCTTTGAACAAGGCACTTTCGCTTTTTCGGTATCAGCAATCACTTGTGTTAAGCGTTTTTTCATTGCCGCCCAGTCATTAACTGTGATCGCTATATCACTTAATACCGAGCGCAATTCACTCTCTATGCTGTCAATAACATCTTGCTCGGTTTGGCGATCTATCTCGATAAAAAATACCGTCTCGGTTGACGTTGCCTTAATTTTCTTATCTGATGCTGTTGCCAGCTGGGCAATATTATGCTGCTTATCACGCACTAATTTGATCGGACTGTTTAGCATTAGATGAGGCGTTACCCCTAAACGACTTAAAGCAATCCGTACGGAATCTACCAAAAATGGCATATCCGCGGTGATGATTTCAATGATGGTATGGCTTGATTTCCAGCCGTGTTTAACAACCTGAGGATTAAATACTTTAATGACGGGCGCATCATCTTTATGGTCGTTTAACGAATTCCACAAACTTAAGGTTGCGCCATACATATCGCTGTCATTGCGATGAGCCAGATCTAAGGTGGAAATATTGCAATAAAGCAGCTCGGCAAATTGTTCAACTAATGGGGCCGTTTCTGCTGGAACTTTTTGTTTAATTAATTGTGCTACATTAGATAGTATCACAGAGGGTAAACCGTCTACTAACGCCATGCCGCTTTCCTTTTGGATAAAACGCTTGAAATAATTTGTTGTATAATTTTTTTATCTTTGTCTAACAGGATAGACTAGATAGCCAATTTTATTAATAATTTTAGGCTATTGCGAGCTATTTTTTTCATGTAACCCAGTAAACGTTTTGACTGGAACTTGCTTTTAAACCAATACTTCCCTTTTTATTCACTTGTTATAAATAGAAAATGGCCTTTCGGCCATTTTCATGTTTATTTATGCAAATAAAAAATTTTTAATTTTTACGCTTTTTTATCTCGCCATAAGAAGCTGGCTAATGCCGGTAGCACAGTGACAGCCGCCAACATATTCACTAAAAACATAAAGGTCAATAACACCCCCATGTCGACCTGAAATTTCAAGTCAGAGAAGAACCAAGTTGAAACACCAATCGCCAAGGTAAAACCGGTAAGCAATACGGCACTGCCACGTTCGTGTAGCGCCGCTAAATAAGCCTGGTGTGCCGACATACCTTCGCGCAACTTAATACTCATGGTCGATAAAATATAAATACCGTAGTCGACGCCAATCCCTACGCCTAAGGCGATCACCGGCAAGGTAGAAACCGTTAACCCTATATCAAGCACTGTCATCAACCATTGGGCTAAAGTGGACACGACATATAAAGGCACAACCACTGCAATCGTCGCTCTAACGCTTTTAAAGCTGATAAAACACAGCAAGATCACCGCACTATACACATAGAGCATCATAGGCAACTGCGCTTCGGCTACCGCTTCATTGGTCGCAGCCATCACGCCTATCGGGCCAGAAGCCAATTTAAAGGTTAAATCATTATTATTAAGCTCATTAATCGCCTGTTTCGCTTTGATAATGACCCGATCGATAGTTTCCGCCTTATGATCTTCTAAAAACAGGATCACCGGCATCACGCTACATTCATTATTTAATAAACCGGTGGAGCTCGGCACATTGGAAAGCGCCTGCGCTAAAGCATATTGATTTGGCGAGATAATACGCCATTTCAAGTTACCTTCGTAATAACCGGCGTTAATAATTTTCATCACAGATGGCAAACTGACCGCCGATTGCACCCCGGCAACATTTTCCATCCGCCACTGAAACGCATCCATGGTTTTTAGCACCTGAGAATCAGTACAGGCATTGGCAGTGGTTTCAACGATCACCGACATATAATCAACGCTTATAGCGTAGCGGTTAGTGATCAAAAAGGTATCTTGGTTATAACGCGAGCTTTCGTGCAATGCAGGCGCTCCGGCGTGTAATTCACCAATTTTGAGCTGTTTAGAGTAATGAAAACCTGCAGCAAATAATACAGCGGTGATCACTAAAATAACGCTGGCGACGCCTCTGTGACTCATAGATGCCATTAAATGCCATATAAACCTTTCTTGCGGTTTGGCAACAGAATGAGTTGATTTTTTCAGCTTAATAAATGAGATTAATACCGGCAGCAATAGCAAGTTGGTAAAGATGATCACTGCAACCCCTAAAGAAGCGGTGATTGCCAGTTCGCGAATAATTCCGATGTCAATCGATAATAAGGTAATAAAGCCAACAGTATCAGATAATAACGCCGCACCACCGGGTATAATCAACGAACGAAAACTAAATTGCGCCGCTTCTTTCGTGGTAAAACCTTGCCCGACATATTTTCCTATGGCGTTGATCATTTGCACACCATGGCTGACACCAATAGCAAACACTAAAAATGGCACCAAGATCGACATCGGGTCTAAACCAAAACCTAAGCTCGATAACAGTCCCATTTGCCAGACAACCGCCACCAATGAACAGGCAATCGGCAATAAAGTTAATAAAATAGAGCGGGAAAATAAAAACACCATCACCGAGGTGATAGCAATGGCGACAGCAAAAAAGGTCACTACTCCTTTCGCGCCGTCAGCAACATCGCCAACCATTTTGGT
>CAZUHQ010000164.1:0-5716 GCA_964620605.1 uncultured Thalassotalea sp. | reverse complement strand
GCTTATTCAAAGTATTCGGCCGTGCGCTACGCCAAGCGATTACCGTAAGTGGTGATGTATTACCAAGCTCTAAAGGTGCGTTATGACTCAGGCAACAGAACAAAATATTGTTATTGTCGACACCGGTTGTGCCAACCTGTCATCGGTAAAATTTGCCGTTGAACGCCTGGGTTATCAAGCTGAAATCACCGACGATATCACGCAGATTCAAAGCGCAGATAAAGTGATATTACCGGGCGTTGGCAGCGCCAAGTATGCGATGAAAAATATTGAAAACAAAGAATTGGTTGCTCCTATTCAGCAGCTAACCCAGCCTGTGCTTGGCTTTTGCCTTGGCATGCAGTTAATGACAACTTCCTCCGCTGAAGGATTACTGGTCAATGATAGTGGCAATGAAACTATTGACTGCCTGAAGCTGATCCCAACCGAAATCAAGGCACTGGATACTCAAGGGCAGAGATTACCACACATGGGGTGGAATACTTTAACTATCAAACAACAGCATCCAATACTTAACGAGATTAAAAACGGCGATTATGTCTATTTTGTGCATAGTTATGGCGCACCACTGAGCGAATTTACCATCGCCAGTTGCCAGTATGGCAATGAGTTTTCTGCGGTGATCGCCAAAGACAACTTTATCGGCTGTCAGTTTCATCCGGAACGCTCTGGTGATGTCGGCAGCCAGATCATTCAAAACTTTTTAACCTTATCAGCCAAGGAATTACAGCTATGATGATCCCGGCAATCGATTTAATCGGCGGTGAAGTGGTACGCCTCTATCAGGGCGATTATCAGCAAAAAACCAACTACCAGTTTAGCCCGGCTGAGCGCCAACAGGCTTATGCGCAAGCTGGAGCAAAAGTGATGCACTTTGTTGACCTCGATGGCGCAAAAGATAGCAACAATCGTCAGCTTGAAACCTTAAAAAGCCTGGTTAATCACCCGAAAATGATCATTCAGGTCGGCGGTGGCGTGCGTTGTGAAGATGATATCAAACAACTATTAGACTTAGGTGCAGACCGCGTTGTTATCGGCAGTCTCGCTATTAAGCAACCTGAACGGGTCATTGAGTGGCTGGTCAAATATGGCAGTGAAAAAATCGTATTAGCGCTTGATATTAAAATTGATGCTAATGGCAATAAGACCCTGCCAACTCACGGCTGGATTGAGGACAGCGGCGTTAACCTTGAAGACTTGCTGAGCCAATATCAAGATGCCGGTGTCAAACACGTGCTGTGCACTGACATCAGTAAAGACGGCACCCTAACCGGCACTAATGTCGAATTGTACAAAGAAGTTTGTCAAAAGTACCCGGATATTCACTGGCAAGCATCCGGAGGTATCGGCAGCCTTGATGATATCAAAGCGCTAATACCAACAGGCGTCAAAGGCGTGATCTTAGGGCGTTCATTACTTGAAGGAAAATTTACCTTAGAGGAGGCTATTGCATGTTGGCCAAACGGATAATTCCCTGTCTTGATGTACGCGATGGTAAAGTGGTCAAAGGCGTGCAATTTCGCAACCACGAAATTATTGGCGATATTGTACCACTCGCTCAACAATACGCCCAAGCCGGTGCCGACGAGTTGGTATTTTACGATATCACCGCAAGCTCAGATAATAGAGTTGTCGATAAAAGCTGGGTCAGCCGCATTGCTCAAGTAATCGATATTCCATTTTGTGTCGCTGGCGGCATAAAGAGTGAAGCCGATGCAAAAGAAATCTTAACAATGGGCGCAGATAAAATCAGCATTAATTCACCTGCATTAAGAAATCCATCGCTAATTTCACGTCTTGCTGATGTCTTTGGTCAACAATGTGTCGTAGTCGGTATCGACAGTTTTTTTGATAAAGTAAGCGGTCAATATCAGGTATACCAGTATACTGGTGATGAAAACCGCAGCCAACAAACCAGCTGGAACACGTTTGATTGGATAAAAGAAGTACAACGCCGCGGCGCAGGTGAAATAGTGCTAAATTGCATGAATCAAGACGGTGTTCGTCAAGGTTATGATATTAGCCAATTAAAACAGGCACGCGATGTCTGTCAGGTACCACTTATCGCTTCAGGTGGCGCCGGTGAAATATCACATTTTACCGATATTTTTTCACAAGCTGATGTTGACGGCGCTCTCGCCGCCAGTGTTTTTCACAAAGGTATTATCGCCATTAACGAGTTAAAGCAGCAGTTACAACAAAACAATATTGAGATCAGATTATGTTAGTTACGCTAGAGAATATTGAACAATTAGCCTGGCAAAAAATGGATGGTTTAATACCGGCGATTATTCAACACCACAAAACAGGTGCTGTTTTAATGCAAGGCTACATGAATAATGAGTCACTCAAACAAACATTAACCTCAGGTAAAGCAACATTTTATAGCCGTTCAAAACAAGGTTTATGGGTTAAAGGTGAAACTTCCGGTAACTTTTTATTGTTAAAACAGATAGTAACGGATTGTGATCAGGATTCATTATTACTCGCTTGCCAGCCGATAGGACCAACGTGTCATTTAGGCACAGAGTCCTGTTTTCCCGAGCAGCAACTAAGCCTGCAAAATTTTCTTAGCCAACTCGAACAAGTGATTGAAAGTCGTAAAAGTGATGCTCCTGATGACAGCTATACTGCACAGTTATTTAACCGTGGCACCACTAAAATAGCACAAAAAGTCGGTGAAGAAGGCGTAGAAGTAGCGCTTGCCGCCGTCGCTGAAACCAGGGAAGAGTTACTCGGCGAATGCGCCGATTTGTTTTATCACACCTTAGTGCTATTACGGGATCAAAACATCGAACTCAGTGAAGTGATGGCGGTATTACAAAAGCGCCATCAAAAATAAGTATTTTCATCGAATGAATTTACAGTGTGCCCGGTTACTCATATCGCCGGGCATATTATTACATGTTTAGCTCCCCCAAAACCTTATTAGATTGCTTTAAGTAATTCCCTAGAAAAACCTCTGCTAGCGATGTCGTAAAATCTTCACCTTGGTGTAATAGTTGATTGAATAATTAGTAACAAAACGGTAATATATCCGCCCTATTATACGGACTTCATTGTTAACAGCTAAGGATTAGCTCATGTTTACCTACTGGTCACTCAAAAAATACGGCAAAAAATTACTGCCCTTGTTGGCTAAATACTATGGGCAGCAAGAATTTTATAGCCCTTCACAAATTAGAACTATTGTTTATCGCAAAGACTTCGATCCTAAGTACCTGCCATTAGGCTATATGTTGTGTGCAGAGCCTAAGGTTGTTCAACAAGTAATGGCAAAAGAGTTTCCGCAAATAGATATCAATGCCTATAAGCGTGAAATCGTCAGCTACTTGGAGCGCCAAAGCGATAAAAGATATTTCCAGGTTTTACAACAAGTGGCGGCGCAATAAATTTAAGCTATACAAGCCTTAGATTACATGGTCAAATAATGGATTATTCTTTATTTGGCCTGTTTTATGTCTTTGCAAACCTTGTGGCAGATAAAAAAATTTTCCCAGTTAACCACAGATGAACTTTATGATTTATTAAAGCTGCGCATCGACGTTTTTGTCGTTGAGCAAAAGTGCTATTATCCCGATCTTGATGACTTAGACCGTCATCCACAAACCCTTCACCTGTTTTGCTATTACCAAGATAAAATGACCGGCTATTTACGAATATTAGCAAAAGGTGTCAGCTATAAGGATCATCCATCAATTGGCCGAGTGATAGTAGCAGAATCTACGCGTGGCACCGGATTAGGCCACCAGCTTATTGCAAAAGCACTGGACGTTTGCCAGCAGGAGTTTCCCGATGAACAAATCAAAATTTCAGCTCAGCAACATCTGGAAAAGTTTTATCAACAGCATGGTTTTAACACTTGCTCACAGATGTATCTCGAAGATGGAATTCCGCATATCTCTATGTTACAGCTCAAAAACCAGCGTTAAAATATTGCTAAGTAATACCGTTTATTTGATTAATTATTTGCTCACTCAACGAGAATTAAAAGGCTTAGAGGCAAGGATAATGTCCCATATAGCAGTAAAGCTCCCAAGGTTGCCAACACGTAATAAAATTTATCATCCACAGTTTTGGCTAACTTTTCAGTACGTTATATAAGTGATTAAGTATTTTCATCAATCGATATCAAACAAATCGCTATAGCGAAGCAAATAAAAATAACCTGATATTCTCGACTGCCAGCACTAAAATCGATAAAAAGCTTAAGATCATGCCCCAAAAGCGAAATCGACTCTGACCCTGCGATTTTGCAATGCCAATACTATGCAAAATTCGGCTGAGAAAAAACAGCGCGCCAACGATATGCAGCAACCAAGGCTGACTGGCATTTAATTCGGCGCAGGCCAGTAATAACATAACTATCGGGGTATATTCGGAAAAATTGCCATGTACCCGAATCGCCTGGGCAAGCGGCGCATGGCCACCATCACCGAGACCAACTTTAAAATGAATCCGTAGTTTTATTATTTTTAATGCAAGTACTATATAAAGCAGCCCGAGTAAAGCCAGATAAAACCCGGTAATAGACAATTGCGCCACAGTATTCCCCTGATAATCGTATTTTTAACCTGTCAACAAGTTAGCATGACAACAAGCAATAAAAAAGGCTTGCATTGCAAGCCTTTTTTATTGCTTTATTTTTACGGTATCTAATTGCTTAACCTAATTTTTCCGCTAATAATTCACTGACCTGTTCAACCGGCTGAGTACCATCGATAGTAAGATACTGACAAGCGCCTGCTTTGGCTTCAGCCTGATAATAGTCTACTAGAGGCTTAGTTTGCTCATGATAAATACCTAAACGTTTGCGCACTGTTGCTTCTTCATCATCGGGACGAATCGATAACTCTTCGCCAGTTTCATCATCCTTGCCTTCTTCTTTCGGTGGATTATAAACGATGTGATAAACGCGACCAGAGCCGGCATGGACACGACGCCCCGCCATACGCTCAACGATCACTTCATCCGGCACATCAAATTCAATCACGTGATCGACCGAAACACCGTTTTCTTTCATCGCATCCGCTTGTGGAATGGTACGCGGGAAGCCATCTAATAAAAAGCCGGCTTGACAATCATCTTGGGCAATACGTTCTTTTACCAGGCCAATGATCAGCTCATCAGACACGAGTTGACCGGCGTCCATTACCGCTTTCGCTTTTTTACCTAATTCCGTACCCGCTTTAATCGCTGCACGTAACATGTCACCGGTAGAAATTTGAGGAATGCCATATTTAGCCATTAAAAATTGTGCCTGGGTACCTTTACCAGCGCCCGGAGCACCTAAAAGAATAATGCGCATATTGTCTTGCCTTATCTATTTTGTATACTGATTTGGTGGTTAAACTAAGCGGGAAATGTCGAAAAACTCAACTACCAAATAAGTATTTCACTTATTTATTTAAGGTGTCACACTATACCTAGTCACAAGTTTGCAAACAAGTGACATTTAATCAGATATCACAAAAAAGGGGCGAAAAGCCCCTTTTTTCTACTAAAGTCTAACTTATTACAATTTGTCGTCGGCTAAGGTGTCAGCCGTTGCCAAACTATTTCGTCAAACTCAGCATTAATTTGTTTAGGCGAGTCACAAAGCTTGCCGGATCTTTTAAGCTACCGCGTTCGGCAAGTGTGGCCTGCTCGAATAATACTTCAACCCATTGTTTGAACTTATCATCATCTTGCTCGTCCGCAACATGTTTGACCAGCT
>CAZUHQ010000163.1:0-5858 GCA_964620605.1 uncultured Thalassotalea sp. | reverse complement strand
CTCCAGTCTATGCAGTTGTCCTATGTGGACTCGGTTAGATAGATTGAAGAATTGGATGCCTTGCTAGGGTGCCACTTGTTGTTACGCACTATTAGTTCAGATATAGCTTTCATTCTGGCAGCCTTACAGGCTTCCCCCAATTCATCTAGTTTATCTAAATCCGCTTTTTCACACTCTGGGTGTTAAAATTCATCACAGTGTAAACTAACCAAGTCCTTTTAATACCCCCAGAGGTCAAGTTGACAAATTTGACACCTTTTAGCGTCATTATTGTACACTTGCGCCCCATAAAAAATAAGTCTACACTTATGACATGTTTAAGTGTCATCCTTGATAACTAGAGGCGTATTGTGAAAAAGGCTGAGGCAATTAAAAAGCTCTTAGAATATGACAAGCGTGGTCGCTGTGTTTTTACTAATTCAGATCTGGCGAAAATCTTTCATCAAGATAATGAACGAGCATTGCGTGCGGGAATTAAACGTTTGCAAGACGATGGCTTACTCACCCGAATCATTAATGGTGTGTACTTATACAATTTAGCGCAGTCGAAAGGCAGCGATACGTTGGAGCAAATTGCTAAAACCATTCGGCGTGGAGAATATAACTACATTAGCCTAGAGTCTGCACTTTCTGATTTTGGAGTTATTTCGCAAATTCCAGTAGATCGCTTAACTGTTATGACAACGGGACGTTCCGGTGAATTCAAAACACCTTTGGGTACAGTTGAATTTACGCATACGAAACGAGATCCAATGGATATTTTAGAAAATACCAGTTTAGTCGGCAGACCGCTTAGGTTAGCAACGAAACAAACTGCATACAGAGACTTAAAACGAGTTGGCCGAAATACACATTTAGTAAGCAAGGATGGGCTATATGAAAATTGATCAAGAAAATTTCGCGCAATTGGTAAATAAAGCAATGCAGGTTGAAAATGTATCTCATATGCGCTCAGTGATAGAGAAAGAGCTCTTACACTACGATATTTTATTTGCGCTAGAGAATTCAACTGCGAAGTGCGACACTCGTCAATATCAAGCAGCCAATGCCATTTCTTTAAATACAATCGCTGGCTGCTTGAAGCCTAAACACTTTCTTGGTCGATAATTTATTCGCGATAGAGCGAATTCAATATCGCTATCCGTTACTGTTGTTAGATCGGTTCCTTTTTTCACATATTGCCTTAAAAGGCCGTTAGCATTCTCATTGGCTCCACGCTCCCAAGAGCTATAAGGGTGGGCAAAATACACATCAGCTTCCAACTCCTTTGCGATGGTTTCATGACCTGCAAACTCTCTCCCGTTATCTGCCGTGATGGTATGCACATGCTCCTTATAAGGCATGAGTAGCTCTATGGTTGCTTTGGTGACATCATCTGCTGACTTAGATGGCACTTTTTTTACCACGTAAAATCGTGTTTTACGCTCCAAAATAGTCACCATAGCCCCAGTGCCGTGTTTGCCTAAGACAGTGTCGATTTCCCAATCACCAAATCGCTCCTTACTGTCAACGATGCTTGGCCGAACATCGATAGAAACGGCATTCTTGATAGCGGGCGCTTTTTCTTTTTTACCGCGACGATACCGCTTGTGTCCTTGTCTCAAATGGCGATATAGCTTGCCACCCAAGCGTTTATCCTGTGCAACAAATCGGTAGATCCACTCATGGCTGACAGCGGCACCGACTTTCGTTAATACACTGGAAATTTGCTCTGGGCTCCAATCCGCTTCTAAAAGCAAGCGGATAAAATCAACACGCTCCTGTGGTATACGGTATTTACGCGCTGATGTGCGTTTTTTGATTGATAACATCTGGGCTTCGTTAGGACAATAATGTCTGCCCTTGCGGCCGCGTTTAAGCTCCCGGTATACCGTAGAGCGATGGCACTGAACAGTTTTAGCTATTTCAGAAACCGAAATTCCCCGTTCCAAAAGAGCCGAAATCTGATATCTTCTGCCCTCGGTCAACTGCTGATAATTCATGGTAGTACTGCTTGTTTCTTTGACGAGAAGAGCGTACCACTTTTAGCAGTTGGCCTCCTCTTCTACACCTTTCCATGAATGTCGCACTTATTATCTGAAATCGGGAGCCCGAAACGTAAGCACTATTTATGATCAAATCATCGCAGCAGCACAAGGGAGTGCTCAGCCCAATATCAGTTCAAAGGGAATAGAGCAAATTAGGACAGTAGTCCCTTCGTTTGAGTTGATACGTCAATACCAAGATCTAGTCAACTCTATGTATTTAAAGTGGATTTCAAATTTTAGTGAAAATAATCAGCTCTCTAATTTGCGAGACTCGCTCTTGCCTAAACTATTAGATGGTCACTTTTAAGGGGGAAATATGGAATATCTCATCTCCCAATTTCATGAGTCATTAAATGAAGAAGGTGGTGTCTATATAGCTGGTTATAGCTTTACTAGGGATAACATTTTAAAAGAGCTAGAAAAGTCAGGCTATCAAGAAGCATTTAATGACTGGTTGCAGCAAAGACAAGCTGAAAGCCTTGCAAGGGCAGAAGATATTCTTGCTCTATTTGATAATCAAAGACGTTTTCAAAAACTTAAAGAAATATATGCACGCGGTGCAATTATTCCTTTTGTTGGCGCGGGTATGTCAATGCCCAGTGACTATCCAGGTTGGACAAAATTTCTTTATCAAGTGCTAGATGAAACAAAAGTCAGTAAAGCGGATTTTGATGAGGTGATAGCAAAAGGACAGTACGAAGAAGCGGCGCAAATGCTTAGTGATACTTTACCAGCGGGCTGTTTTCTTGAATATGTAGAAAACGCATTCGGTGCTAATCAAGAAATTTGTGGTGTGGTGCAACGCTTGCCATTGATATTTAAACAAGCAGTGGTAACAACCAATTTTGATAATGTGCTAACTCTTTGCTACGAAAATGCTAACTTTAGCTTTGATGAAGAATTACTTGGCCCTGTTGCTGAAGAGCTTCCAAGAGCTTTGGGAGAAAACAAGCGAGTACTGGTAAAGTTGCATGGAAAAGCCAACTCCTCCCGCAATCGCATACTGACCAAAGACGAATATGATAAGCACTATCAAGATGAGCAAGCATTAGAATCTGTTATTGAGGCAATAAGCAATCGAACATTATTGTTTTTAGGTTGCAGTCTTACCGTTGATCGAACAGTTCAATGCTTAGCCCGTATCGTTGCCCGTAGAGGGCATGAACATGTTCCCCGCCATTATGCCTTTTTAAAGCTAAATGAAGGTGAAGATAGGCTCGCAAGAAGAGATCAACTAGCGGCGGCAAATATTTACCCAATTTGGTATACCGATGATCATGATGAATCAATAGAAGCCTTACTGGAAAAACTAACAGAGGGAGTAAATCAATGAACGAAGAACAACTAGAAAATCTCTGCTTAGACTGGTTCCGAGAAGGTGGTTGGGATGTTTTGCATGGCCCTGATATTGTCCCAGATAGCGACAGCCCACTTCGTAATGACTACGCGCAAGTGGTATTGGATGGTCAACTTAGAACGGCATTTGAAACGATCAATAAACACCTTCCTGCCTTACAGATTGAGCATTGCTACGAGCAGTTTAAAGCGATTGTTTTAAAACCTGAAAGTTTGGATTTAATCACCAACAACCGCGCATTTCATCGGTTGTTATTGGAAGGTGTGCCTGTTGAATATAAAAAAGACGATGGCGATCCAATTGCAGACCATGCTTTTATCATTGATTTCGATAACCTAAACAACAACACCTTTTCAGTCGTCAATCAGTTCACGATTACTGGCACTAAACAGCCACGTCGGCCTGATGTCATTTGTTTTATCAACGGCTTACCGATTGCTGTGCTTGAGCTGAAAAGCCCAAGCGATGAAAATGCCGATATTTGGGATGCCTTTAATCAGCTGCAAACCTATAAAGATGAAGTCTCAGACCTTTTCATCTTCAATGAGGCGTTAGTGGTCAGTGATGGTTACACAGCTCGGGTAGGCTCTCTAACTGCTAACCAAGAGCGTTTTATGCCTTGGCGCACTATTAAAAGTGAAAACGATAAACCGCTACTGGAGTGGCAGCTAGAAACCATGGTTCGTGGTTTTTTTGATCGTGAGTTACTGCTGGATTACATACGATTTTTTGTATTGTTTGAAACAGACGGTGAGACGATCATTAAGAAGATTGCTGGTTATCACCAGTTTCATGCTGTGCGAGAAGCGGTAAAGGCGACAGTCATTGCAGCTCAGCAAATTGATGGCGTAACAGAGAAGCGGGCAACCTGTGGTGATGAGGTTGTACCTGGTAGTAAAAAAGCAGGTGTGGTTTGGCACACTCAAGGCAGCGGCAAAAGTATTTCAATGTGTTGCTATGCCGGTATGTTGCTTCAGCAAAAGGCTATGAATAACCCAACGCTGATTGTCGTTACTGATCGCAATGATCTAGATGGTCAGCTCTATGCCACGTTCTGCAACGCAGTTGAGCTCTTGAAGCAAACGCCTGTTCAAGCATCTGACAGAGATGCGTTAAGACAGTTATTAGCTGAAAGAGAGTCTGGCGGCATCATTTTTACCACAGTGCAAAAGTTTGCCCTGCTTGACGACGAGAAGCATCATCCAATACTCAATGAGCGTCACAATATAGTTGTTATCTCAGACGAAGCACACCGCAGCCAATATGGCCTGAAAGCCACCTTAAGTGCAGATGGTCAATATAAGTTTGGTTACGCCAAGCATATGCGCGATGCGCTACCGTCTGCTTCCTTTATTGGTTTTACTGGTACACCCATTTCACAAGAAGACAAAGACACTCGCGCTGTATTTGGTGGCTATGTGTCCATCTACGACATTCAAGATGCAGTAGATGATGGCGCAACCGTTCCTATTTATTATGAGTCGCGCTTGGCAAAGCTTGATTTGAACCATGCTGAAATCGCTGAGTTGTCCGATCATGTTGATGAAGTGGTAGAAGACGAAGAGGACGTCAGCAACCGTGAGAAAACTAAGGGGGAATGGAGCCGTCTTGAAAAGCTTGTTGGTGCGACTCCTAGATTAAGCCAAGTTGCGGCTGACTTGATCGAGCACTTTGAGACACGCAATGCCACTATGGATGGTAAAGCCATGATAGTGGCCATGAGCCGTGATATCTGTGCGCATCTTTATAATGAGATTGTTGCATTGCGTCCTGAATGGCATTCGGATGATCCTGAAAAAGGTGCGATTAAGATTGTTATGACAGGGTCTGCTTCGGACAAGCCACTTCTGCAACCTCATATCTATAACAAAAAAACCAAAAAACGCTTAGAAAAGCGCTTTAAGGATCTCAACGACCCACTGAAGCTCGTCATTGTTAGGGATATGTGGCTAACCGGTTTCGATGCGCCTTGTTGTCATACAATGTACGTCGATAAACCGATGAAGGGCCATAACCTGATGCAGGCAATTGCTCGGGTTAACCGCGTGTTTAAAAATAAGCCAGGCGGTCTAGTTGTTGATTACATCGGTATAGCCAATGAACTTAAGCAAGCATTAAAAACCTATACAGACTCTAAAGGTAAAGGCGAGCCAACACTCAATGCAGAAGAAGCGTTTTCTATTCTTTTAGAAAAAATTGATGCTATCCGTGGCATGTTCGGAAAAACGCCAAAATCCGATGGTTTGGACATATCGGGTTATGAATCACAAGCGCACAAACTCTTGGTGCCTGCCGCTAACTATGTGCTCGGCTTGGAGGATGGTAAAAAGCGTTTCTTAGACTTAGTGTTGGCAGCGACGAAATCTTACTCACTATGTAGTACTTTGGATGAGGCTAAAGAGTTACGAAAAGAAATTGCGTTTTACTCAGCCATTAAGGCCGCCATCAGCAAATTTACCAGCGTAGATAGAAAG
>CAZUHQ010000162.1:0-5929 GCA_964620605.1 uncultured Thalassotalea sp. | reverse complement strand
CCCCGAAAATTATAAGTTGCCAACAGAAGTATTACCGAAACTGTATGATGATGCGGGGGGGTTTTATTGCTTTGACTTAGAAAAAGTTAAGCTGTTAGATATGTTTATTGAGTTATCTCCAATAAAGCCTGTGATCTTGCCAGACGAAATAGCAATTGATGTTGATAACGAAAGTGACTGGCAAGCGCTAGTGCAAAGATACAGAGCTAGAGGTGGTTGACTCTAATGAGCAAATTTTGACTACAGAAAGGACACATACAGGTTTAATTCTTTGTTTCTTCAGCATAAAATAGTCAGGTGAATTAATATTTACATAAAATATGATGTTACCGTTTTTGTATATAAGCTAGTTTTTTCTGTGAAATGATAGGGGAGTTATTTTTGGTGCACTCGTATGTGGAAGCACTTAAGGAAATTTGTTTAGATATCGAATTATCATTTTACCATCGCCTTGGGTCAATAATATCTAAATCGTTTATAGCTAGAGATGTTATGTCTAGATTTAAATTTTGTGCAGCGTGGTAGGCTTGAACAACTTCTGAAAGCTGCTGTCGGTTGATACATCCAATGATAATATTTTCAATTAAAGTATTAGTCACAAATGGGCTTAAAGCTATTGCTGTTTTAGTCGTTTTTAACTCTTGAGCAAGCTTTTCTAGTTTTAAAATATAGCGTTTACTTGCAAGGAGTTTTGACGGTACTCTGCTTGTCGGCATAAGTATTAGCCCTTGTAAAAAAACGGAACGAACATGAACAGCCGTTTCTCTTTGTTTCAATACTTCCAGTGCTTGACCATCAAAAGCTCGCTGGTCAAAAATACTTGCCGGGATTTGTACAACATCAATATCATATTTTTCGCTAACCTTTAACGCTTCTTCAATGCTATACAATGAACAGCCGATACGTTTAGTTAAACCTTGTAACTTCAAATTTTCTAATGCTTGGTAATGTTTTTCGCCATCAGTCTGAAACAGTACATCGCCATGATGTAGTGATACGCAGTCGAACCGGCTAGCATTGAGGTTGTGAAGTGAATTGCTTGCTTCTGCTATATAGTTTTCAAGTAAACAGTTGGGTGAGATTTTACCTAGATATGAAAATGCATTTTGAACAGTACAGTGGCCGAGTATTTTTTCACTTTCACCATAGCTTGAAGCGGTATCAATATGTGTGATGTTCAACTTATTTGCAAGCTTTAATAATTGCTTTAATTCAGCTTCAGCTACTTTTCCTGTGGTATTTGAAATGCCGTAATCTAAGCCAAACTGGACACTACCAAGCGCAAGTTTTGTCGAACTTGTCGCTGTATATGTCATAAAGCAGCCTTGATAATAGCTAATATTTCATCTTGTTGTTGATGAGTTAAGCTGGGATGCAGCGGTAAAGTGATCGCGGCATTATAGTATTTTTGTGCGTTAGGGTAATCTTCAGGATTAAAGCCGAGTTGACGATAATAGGGTTGATTACAAATAGGGATATAATGAACATTAACGCCAATTTGTTGGGCTCTAAGTTGCTCAAATACGGTTTTTCTTTTTTCAGGCTCAGTTAAGCGAATGACAAAGAGATGGTATGCAGAGTAACAATCTGATGATGGTGTAACTGCTGTTAGGCTTTTCTTTAATATAGAATCTGTTGAAATTGCTGTTAAATAGTATTGAGCTAATTCATTTCTAGCTTGTACAAAGTAATCAACTTTATTTAACTGGTTAACACCTAATGCCGCATGCAATTCGCTCATCCGATAGTTAAAACCAAGTGCTTGTTGTTCGTAATACCAAGGTAACTGTGCAACTTCTTCACTTAAGTTTTCACGGGTAATGCCGTGGCTATGATAAAGCTTAAACGCCTGATAGATCTCTTTGTTGTTTGTAAGAGCCATACCACCTTCGGCACTGGTAATGATCTTTACCGGATGAAAACTAAAAATAGAGATGTCGCTGTACCGACAATTTCCAATTGGGGCACGTTTATAAGTACCGCCGATGGCATGAGAGGCATCTTCAATTAGTTTTATATTGTATGGTTTGCAAAGCTTGGCAATCGCTACCATATCGCAGCTGTGACCAGCCAAATGCACCGGAATGATTACTGTCGGTAACCGGCCAGCTTGTTCTGCAACTTTAAGTTTTTCAGCTAATACAGCTACCGACATTAAGCCGGTAGCCGCCTCGACATCAACAAAGTCGACATCGGCGCCGCAATATAAAGCGCAGTTACTTGATGCGACAAATGAAATGGGTGAAGTCCAAACTAAATCACCTTTGCCAACACCCAGTGCCAGGCAGGCAACATGTAATGCTGAAGTAGCACTATTCATTGCACAGGCATATTTTGCCTGACATAAAGCGCTGACACGTTGTTCAAATAACGGAACTTGTGGGCCTTGAGTTAAATAATCTGAGGTAAGAACATCAACTACTGCATCGATATCGTTTTGACAGATATGTTGTTTGCCATAGGGAATATAGCTCCTTTGGTTTTGTTGGCTCAAAGGTGAGCCTCCTTATTCAATGATCTAATTTCATCAACAGATAAAAAGTGTCCGTTGTTATGAGAGTTATATTCAAAACAATGTTCAACGGGAGAACCATGTTCATTTAAAGCGTTGGTATCAAAGGCATTGGTACGAGAGCTAAACTTAATTGAAGGGGCAATGACAAAGTGATCGTCGAATGCGTAAGTATCGTAAGACAGTTCACTGGGGCACATTACTTCATGCATTTTCTCGCCAGGACGGATACCGACAATTTTTATTGGTAGTTCTGGCGCCATTGCCTTTGCTAAGTCAGTGATTTTTATTGAAGGAATTTTCGGGACAAATATCTCACCGCCTAGCATGCGTTCAAAGTTTTTCAGGACGAAATCGACACCTTGCTGTAGTGTTATCCAAAATCTTGTCATATCCTCATGGGTAACTGGAATATGGTCAGCACCATCTTTCACCAGCTTCTCAAAAAAAGGTACTACTGAGCCGCGTGAACCGACAACATTGCCGTAACGAACCACTGAGAATAACGTTTTATAACCGCCACTCATATTATTGGCGGCGACAAATAGCTTGTCTGATGCAAGTTTAGTCGCACCATAAAGGTTAACCGGGTTGGCCGCTTTGTCAGTCGATAGTGCTATTACTTTTTCTACATTATTAGCTAGTGCTGCCCGGATAACATTTTCAGCGCCAGTAATGTTGGTTTTAATACATTCTGTCGGGTTATATTCTGCGGCGGGAACCTGCTTAAGTGCAGCGGCATGAATAACATAATCAACGCCATTCATTGCCTGTACTAATCGTTCTTTATCTCTGACATCGCCAATAAAGTAACGCATACAGCTGTCGTTATTCACTTGCTGCATTTCGAATTGTTTTAATTCATCTCGCGAATAGATGATGATTTTTTTCGGCTTATATCGGGAGAGTAGCGTTTGTACGTATAATTTACCAAACGAGCCTGTGCCACCAGTAATAAGAATAGTTTTGTTGTCAAACATTTGAACCACCTATAATGCTAAGCCGTTTAAGTACCAATAAATTGACACATAGAACTTGTTTTCTAAGCTGTTTTAGCGCTATTTTAGCTATTACGCAAATTATGTGCCTAGTCGAGTTAGCATACAAGTGTTATCTTGTTAATATTTTTAAAATCAAGGTAATAGTAAAATAAACACTACTATAGACAAAAAATTGACATCAATACGTCAATTTTTTGTTGCTATATTCTGACCGCTGGTTAGAATTCATTGATAACAATGATAAATCAGCGGTATTTAACATATTATGCACGGACAAAAGCATATTGTCGTTGTTGATAACGACCTGGTCAGACGCCATCAACTGGAAACTGTATTAGCTTTTATTGGTGAGCATTTTGTCGCCTGTAATGAAGATGAACTTATAGATACCTTTAATAGCACTGCTAGTATACTGACAGTGATATTTGTTGGGAAAATTTGTCAAACGGCGGAAAAGTTAGTGAGGAGCAATCCGGGGTGCCCGTTTGTTTTACATGATGTTCTGGATCAGCATGCTATAGCCCAATGTGTTAATGTTATAGGTGAGTTATCAGTGCCGCTTAATTATGCGCAACTTACCGAAATCATTCACCACTGCCATCAATACCATAATAAGTTGCCTAACAGAGGGGCCTCTTCTCCCGGTCATACTAAATTATTTCGCTCATTAGTGGGCAGTAGTAAAGCAATGCAGCAGGTGCGCTTTCTGATTGAACAGGTAGCTGCAACAACTGCTAATGTATTAATTTTAGGAGAGTCAGGCACCGGTAAAGAAGTTGTCGCCCGTAATATTCATAATCTTTCTGATCGGGCAAAAGCGCCGTTTGTGCCAGTTAACTGTGGTGCCATTCCGGGAGAGCTGTTGGAAAGTGAGTTGTTCGGCCATGAAAAAGGCGCGTTTACTGGGGCTATTTCTGCCCGTAAAGGGCGTTTTGAGTTAGCTGAAGGCGGTACATTGTTTCTTGATGAGATCGGCGATATGCCACAGCCGATGCAGGTAAAACTGCTTAGGGTATTACAGGAACGTACGTTTGAGCGTGTTGGTGGTTCAAAGAGTATTAGAGCCAATGTCAGAGTTATTGCTGCAACACATCAACATTTGGAAGAGATGATCAAATCTGGTGACTTTAGGGAAGATTTGTATTATCGCTTGAATGTCTTTCCGATAGAAACGCCGGCTTTACGAGAACGCAAAGAAGATGTGCCCTTGTTATTACAAGAGTTGATCTCCCGTTTTGAAGCGGAGCAAAATCAAAGTGTTCGCTTCACTGAAAAAGCGATTGAATCTTTGATGGAGCATGCCTGGCAGGGAAATGTTCGTGAACTGTCAAATTTAATTGAGCGGATGATCATCATGTATGGTGATCAGGTGGTGAATGTCAGTGAATTACCAGCTAAATATCAGCATGTTGAAGTGGATGAATATCAGCCTGAATATCCGGAAGAATTACAGGAACGCGAGGCGATTAATGAGTTGTTTGCCAGTTTTGATTACGATGATGATGAGGCGAATGATATTCAAGATGCAGAGACGCCAGTACAACAATCAGGTACGTCGATGGATTTATTACCGACAGACGGGATAAATTTAAAAGAATATTTAGCTGATCTGGAAGTGTCATTGATTAACCAGGCGTTGGAAAAAACAGAGGGGGTTGTTGCCAGAGCTGCTGAAATGCTCGGCATGCGTCGAACTACTCTGGTTGAAAAAATGAAGAAATATAATTTATCAAAAGATTAGAAGTGGCTGCCAAAGCGCATATTATGCTGGCAGCGCTCACTATTAAGCGGCCACCGGGGCACGAACTATAGTACCTGACATACCTGTTTGGTTTGCTTCCTGAAATGCGTACAATAGCATTTCATTTTCTATATCCTGCTCATCATTAAGATATTCAGTCGCGCTGATTTCAATATTATCCAGGCCTCGTTGAGTTAAATATTCTTCAATATTTTCCAGTTGATCGAACAAGTTTCGATTGGTACTGAACATATAAAACTCATGGCGATTACCTTTCTTTAACCACTTATTTGATTTTTGGCACTCTGCAGTACCGTTAAATAGCAACATTGCAACTCCTTAACTGTTATCAGTTTTATTGACCATTTGCTTAGGCTGAGCACTTTAAGACTATGGATTAATACCCACCTTATTATAAAGCGATAAGCTGAGTATTAATTTGCTAGGCATAAGTCATGCCTAACGAGATAACTTTATGAAAATAAATATATAAATTTAAAAATAGGGAGGGTAAGTATTAGGAATAAGCTTGTTTTATTACCATCTTTTTATTTGAGACAAATCTTTGACACTGGTTATTTTTTTTCGTTCTAAGGTTATGAACTACAAGTAATAAATGTCATGTGGCATACAAAATGCTTTAACCGGAATAACTAAATTCATTGTTATTAGTAA
>CAZUHQ010000161.1:0-5964 GCA_964620605.1 uncultured Thalassotalea sp. | reverse complement strand
GGAGGCGTTTAGTTGAACCCTACGGGCAGCATCTGTTTGGCATTTCTACTGTGTTGCCCATATGGACGTGGGGGTAAGGTGACTTTGCAGGAGCACAAAGTCTTTATCGCTTGATTTGAGTAGAATAACTACACGGCGCAAGCGCTGCCTTGTATAAATACCAAACAAATTGCTGCAAAAACAAACTTGAAAGTTCAACACGCCCTAATATTTGTTAACTGACTGGCATTAGAGAAAGTGATACTTTTTATTGCCGTGATTTGATAAGCATTGTAGGTCACCCTGAGCCAAGTGAAGCGCGAAATCACCTATTGCCGAGCCAAGGCTCGGCCTTGTATCGACAATAGGATATTCGCTAGGCAGACCATCTCACGGTATGATTAATTTTTTCCTGCCATTGTTTTAATGGCTCCTGCTTATCGCCGACCACGATAATATTGCTGTCTTTAAATTGATCGACTAGGCCGTTGTGCTGCTGATCGGAAAATTGTTTATTCACTGCTAAATAGGCATTGTTTGGCACGATAAAAACATTTACCGGGCTGGTTTTACCTTTCAGTACGATATGCAGGCTTTTAGTGCCATCAAAGCGGCAATATTCCGCCATTAACAGCTCGCCTAGCTGCTCAGTAAAACTGCCGTTAAACGCTGCCATTTTTTTATTCAGTGCAGCCAATGTGACTTTTGCTTCGCCCTGATTGCTAAAATAGTGCGCTTCATGGTTAGTGTGGGCGATAGCGTAATCCCCAATCGAGTTATAGGCATGGGAAAATTGTAACTGGTGTACCACTAAGCCAACCGCTAAGGTTACAGAAGCGGCTAGCGCTAGCTTAATGCGTGATGCCTTTTTTTGTTGTTGGTGACTGGCCAGTGATTGACGTAAGATCAGTTTTTCACCTAAGTCGTCAGGCACCTCTATCGCTAATGCCTG
The DNA here is from genome assembly GCA_964620605.1 of uncultured Thalassotalea sp. Taxonomy (GTDB): domain Bacteria; phylum Pseudomonadota; class Gammaproteobacteria; order Enterobacterales; family Alteromonadaceae; genus Thalassotalea_E. The sequence continues at coordinate 5,033 of CAZUHQ010000161.1, read as the reverse complement.
AGCGATCTTTTGATCTAGTTGTTCAATTTCTTCGGCAAACTTGCGTTTTGCCGGATCTGAATGTTTAGCAGCTCTTATTGCTTCATCTGAAGTGTTGGGATCTGCATAAATACTACGTCTAAATTGCAAATCATCCATTGTGTTGACCTCTTAACTTAGGCTGTTGATCGAGAGTCTCTTTTAATTGATTCCTCGCTCTAAATAATCTTGTCATCACGGTGTTTTTATTGAGTGATAACATTTGAGAAATTTCTTCGCCGCTAAAGCCACCGATCACTTGTAATATTAAAGGTTCTCGGTATTCTTCCGGCATTTCAGCGATTTTCTCCCTCAGCCATTGATTCTCTATTGTCTGTTCATTAGTGCTTGCCTGAGTATCACAAATATTTGCTTCTTCATACTCGCTCATTTCAAAGCGCTTGCGCTCGAAGCGTCGGGCATTTTCCCTGCGCAGTATAGTGATCAGCCAGGATTTAGCGGCCTTTTCATCCTTTAAAGAATCTAATGCACGCCATGCTCGTAAAAATGTTTCCTGCACTAAGTCTTCCGCCACATGTTTATCGTGGCATAGCGTTTATCGTGGCATAGCCAGTAGGCATAGCGGTATAAATCGCTATGCAGAGCTTTGACCAGTGCTTCATATCGGGTTTGTTTTGTCGCCATATCTGAACAGACCTGAGGGGGGGATTTTTTATTTCTAATTATTTTTTTGATCATAAAAAAATCTTGTATTTGGCGGTTTGATATTAGTTAAACTGCCAGGCGAGTTAGCTGTAGTTATTGACAGTTCAATGATAGTTATCTTAGCGCTGAATAGCGCATTATGCTATCCAGCGCATGAATATTTATGGATTTAAGGCAAAGCCTGAAGCTGACTCAATAACTGCCTGGTTCTTATTAATATGGATAACCGCGTCTAACAGAGCTTTGCCATGCCACTTGTCTGCTTGTTGAGAATAGCAGCTTTGTTGTAACTCTTTGATTGCCTGAGTTAACTCTGCCGACTGACTATATTGTATCACCTGGTTTAAAGTGGAAATCTTATCTGGACAAATGCTATCAAACCAGGGCACTAGGAGTTTTAATACCTGGGTGCTGTCATTTTGCTTGCAGGCGGCGAGTAATGCCAGATAGCTATCGTTGACTTTAGTGACCTTATTCAACTTTTTATTACCACGCTTGCCTAGCAAACTGGTAGCCAGCCAGGCAAAGCTGGTAAGCAGCCATAAGGCTAAAAATAGCCATTGTAACCAGGAGCTTTGTTCGACAATCACAGTTTTTACTTCGCTGCTATTAGCTGTGTTTTTTTCTGGCGTAGCCAGCACAGGAGTTTGATTGGCCTGTTCAGCGTCCGCTTTTACCGTTATCGTTTGCGCCGGTAATTTGGCGTATTCCAGCTTATTGGTGATAGTATTCCACCAGGGAATGGAGATTTCCGGTAACTGATACGTTCCTGGTTTATTGGCTACTATGGCAAAATTTCTCACCTTTTGACTGACCAGACGCCCGCTGTTTATACCGGTATGCAGTTCGGCTTGGTCAGGATAGACTTTTAAACCGTCAGGCATTTGCATTGCTATTTCCGGTAATTGTTCTTCTGATAAACCTGCGGCGGTCAAGGTGATAATGCGGGTGATAGGTTCGCCTACCTTAAATTCTTCGGCACTTGGTTGCCATTCCTGGTGAATAGATAGTAACTCACTCGGCAGCCAAACTCCCTGGTAATTCGTTGGAATCGGGCGAATATTCAGGGCAATTTCATCGCCGATAACGCTGACCGGCTTGGTTTCGCCAAAACTGAGGAAGCTGTTGCGTCGCGCCGATGGCATCATGATTTCGCCGGAAAATACCGGTGATTTCAAGCTATATTGGCCGCTTTGCTGTGGGCTGATGGCATAAGTGCGCTCTATCACCCGGTAGCGACGACCGTTAATGATGGTTTCACCCTCTTTATCTTTACCCACTTGAATGATATTTGCGCCTTCGAGCTCAGGCTCCGTTAAGCTGCCGCGTTTTAGTTCGGCGGCAAAGTGTAGTTTTACCGTTAAGGTAATTTGCTGTTGGACATAGACTTCTTTAGCCGAGACTTCTGAAGTGATAAAGATATCTTGCTGACTATTGGCGTTCGGATCGCCAGCAGCTAATACTTTCAGTTCAATCGGTTGGGTTTGTTGGCCGTCAACATGTAATGGTGGAATGATAAGTCTGCCGGTTTTTCTGGCGATTAATACCGTAGTCCAGGTGGTGGTTCTGGTGGTTTTAAAGTTGATCATGCTGGTTTGTGAACTGACAGAAGTGCGGCCAACGATAAAATTTTGCATTAACGGGCTGGTATCCAGTGCGTTAGTATTAACGTCATCATCTGCGACAACCGTGAGCACAAAAGATTCGTTGGCGATCACCGGGTTTTTATCAATCGAGGCGGTGACTGACATATAAGCGAAACTGACAGGGGATATGCTCAAACTTAATAGCGCGAGCATACAATAAATAAACCTTACCACTTTTTCTTAACTCCTACGCTGCTTCTATTTTGACGACGTTTTTGATATTCCAGCTGCATTTTATTACGCAGTAACAAGTAAGGATCGTCGGTGACCTTATTGAGCAATTGCTGATGTTTTTGCTCTGTCTCTTTATCCTGCTGAGCTTGCATCACCTGTGCCTGGCGTTCCTGCTCTGACTGCTCTTGTTCGGATTCTTCCTGAGCGGTCTGTTGCTCCTGCTGTTGTGCTTTTTTCTGCTGGCTTTGTTCTTGCTCAGCCTGCTGTTGCTGCGAGTCTTGCTGCTCTGAATCTTGTTGGTTTTCTTGATTTTGCTGTTGTTCAGAGTTTTGTTGCTGCTGGTTTTGCTGGCTGTCTTGCTGCTGATCTTGGTTTTGCTGACCGTTCTGTTGTTGCTGGTTTGAGTCCTGATTTTGTTGTTGATCGTTTTGCTCTTTGTTTTGTTCTTGATCTTGCTGCTGATCAGAATTTTTTTGATCTTGTTGTTGCTGTTCAAGTAATTTTTCTAACAGTGCTTTATTAGCTTTGGCATCGGCGTGTTCTGGATTTAAATCCAGTGCTTTTTTATAGGCGTCAATCGCAGGTTCCAGCTGTTGTAACTTGGCTAAGGCATTGCCCTGATTATATAAAGCTTCCGCGTCATTGCCTTGCTGAAATGCCTTAAGTGCCTGCTGATAATCTCCAGCCTGATAATAGGCACTACCTTGCCATAATGGGTTTTCAAACGTTTTTGCCGCTTGCTCAAATTCTTGCTGGTTATACTGCTGCTGACCTTGCTGATCTTTGGTTTTCCATAGGTCGGTCCAAAAATCGGCATAGACCGGTTGTGTTGGATTGAGAAATAAGATTAACGGAAACAGAGCTAACAGGCTGCCGCGACGAAAATAACCTAGCACTAAAGGTAATACAGCCAATAGTAGGTATGGGCCAAACTCTTGCCATTGGTCACCTGTTTGTTCACTTTGCGTTTTTTTGTCTTCATCCTGTGTAATTGGCTCCCTGATCAAATGTTTAATGTCGGTGCCTGAATTTGCTAACCGTGCATAATTGCCGCGGCCTCTGTCGGCAACGCCCTGTAAGCTGGCTTCGGTTAATTTCGGAATAATAATCGCGCCATTATCATCTTTCATTAACTCACCGTTACTGAGTTTAATTGGCGCGCCTGATAGCGTGCCAACTCCCATGATGTTTAGGCGATAGCCGTGCTCGCGTGACCAGTTTGTCAAATCCTGAATATCTTCGTTATCAATGCCGTCGGTAAACCAGTAGATATCGCCTTCGATATGACCGGCATTTTTTAATGTGCTGGCGGCCAGTGTTAACGCTGCCAGTGGGTTACTGCCAAGTTCCGGCATTAAATCTGGGCTTAAAGACGGCAGTAACAGTTTGATATTATTAATATCTTCAGTTAATGGACTGATGGTAAAGGCATCACCGGCATAGGCGATAAGGCCAATTTCACCCTCATTTAAACTGTCGAGCAGATCGATTGCCTTATAACGGGCACGAGTTAAACGGTTTGGTGTCAGATCGGTGGAGTACATCGAATAGGACATATCCATAATCAGTACCGAGCCGCGTGCCAGTTGATAAACCGGCTGTGGCAGTTTTTTCCAGGTCGGCCCAGCAAGCGCGATAATGCAAAGCGTACCGATCACAAAGGGTAGAATGAGTGAGGCAGGTTTCGCGCTACTGTTGCCTGTTACCAATACCTGAGCCAGATGATGGGGCAGTAGTTGCTGCCAGCCGGAATTGTTGATCCTAAGGCGTTTAATTAGATATAACGCAAGCGCTAATGCGATAAAGGCTAGTAGCCATAACGGACGGATAAAATGAAAATCAGCCATGTTTACCACCTAATGATTGGTTTTTTGTTGGTAACAGAGTTGGCAGGCTGGTTATCAATAGAGTTAACAGCGCCAAAAGCAGGGCGATTGCCAGTGGATAATAAAATAATGCGGTTAACGGACGCATTTGTTGCTGCTCTTGCTCGACCGGCTCTAAATTATCCAGTAATTGGTAAATTTCACTCATGTCTTCGCTGCTACGGGCGCGAAAATATTGGCCGCCGGTTTGTTTCGCCAAACGGGTTAATGACTCTTCATCCAGTTCACTGGACGGGTTAATTCGGCGTTTGCCAAACAGTGATTGCTGGATCATGACATCGGCGCCAATACCGATAGAATAGATGGTAACATCTTTTGCTATTGCCAGTTCGAGTGCTTGATCTGGTGTAATTTTTCCTGCGGTATTTTGTCCGTCGGTCAGTAATAATAATACCCGATTGGACTGTTTTTTCTCGTCAAAACGTTTGACCGCCAGCGCGATGGCATCACCGATTGCCGTTTGTTTACCGACTAGGCCTAACACGGTTTCATCCAGCATTTGCTTGACGGTTTTTCGATCGAAGGTCATCGGGGTTTGCATATAGGCATCGTCGCCAAATAAGATCAAACCGAGGCGATCACCAACCCGGCGTTCGATAAATTCTCCTATCAATACCTTTACCATTTCCAGGCGATTGACGGT
>CAZUHQ010000160.1:0-5980 GCA_964620605.1 uncultured Thalassotalea sp. | reverse complement strand
TTTACCTGTTGTGGCGCCAGCTGCATCGCAGGGTAGCTAAGTTCGGTTGAGATAAGCGCTGAAAGCATCTAAGCACGAAACTCTTCCTAAGATGAGATCTCTTTTAAAGGTCGTTATAGACGATGACGTTGATAGGCTACAGGTGTAAAGACGGTGACGTCAAAGCCGAGTAGTACTAATTACCTGTAGGCTTTGGATAAGCACAGTTTATTTTGATTTTTCTGATGATTCAATATGTTATGTATTTAAAATTTTGGTGACTATTGCAATAGGGTCCACCTCTTCCCATTCCGAACAGAGAAGTTAAGCCTATTAGCGCAAATGGTACTAGGGTAACACCTGGAAGAGTATGTCGTTGCCAGTTTAAGCCTCCCATTACTGGGAGGCTTTTTTTTTGTTAATAAATTCTTTACAAGATTAATAATCTTTTAGGCTCTAATACTCTCCTGCTAGTTAGCTTTGTGCCAAAATTTCTGTATGGCACGTGATAAGTCGATAAAATCAATTTTAATAATAGGAAGTGGTCCCATAGTGATCGGGCAGGCATGTGAATTTGATTATTCAGGTTCGCAGGCATCAAGATCTTTGAGAGAAGAAGGAATTGAGGTTACACTGATCAATTCTAATCCAGCTACAATTATGACTGATTCGGTTGTTGCGGATAATATTTACCTTAGACCGTTAACTCCCGAATCTATAGAAGATATTCTCAATTCTCACGATATAGATGCAGTATTACCTACGATGGGAGGGCAGACTGCTTTAAATCTTTGCATTGAATGTCAGGATATTGGTATTTGGGAGGAGCATGGTGTAAAGATTCTTGGGGTTGATATTGCGGCAATTGAAATAACTGAGGATCGAGAAAAGTTTAGAAATTTGATGGAGGAGATAGGAGTTGGAATGGCTCCTCAGGCAACAGCAAAAAGTTTTTTGGAAGGAAAAAATATTGCTCAGAAATTTGGTTATCCTCTTTGCGTTAGAGCCAGTTACACGCTGGGAGGAAGTGGTGCTGGTTTTGTGTTTAAAGAAGATGAGCTGGAAGGTATGTTAACCCATGGACTTCATGAATCTCCAATTCATGAAGTGATGATAGATAAGGCTGTTTTAGGTTGGAAAGAATATGAGCTTGAACTTTTGAGGGATAGAAATGATAATGTTGTTATTATATGTTCTATTGAAAATATGGATCCTATGGGTATCCATACGGGAGACTCAATAACCGTAGCGCCCGCGATGACGCTGAGTGATGCTACCTATCAAAAGATGAGGGACTTGGCTATCTTAATGATGAGGTCGATAGGTGATTTTGCTGGAGGTTGTAATGTTCAGTTTGCAGTTAGTGATGACGAGAAAGAAGATATTATAGCAATTGAGATTAATCCAAGAGTAAGTAGATCTTCTGCATTGGCTTCTAAAGCGACTGGATACCCTATTGCAAAAATAGCTGCTAAATTGGCAATTGGATACACTTTGGATGAGTTAGATAATCAGATTACGAAATCTACCTCAGCGTTGTTTGAGCCTACCTTAGATTACGTTATAGTCAAAATTCCGAGGTGGAATTTTGATAAGTTTAAGGGATCGGATAGAAGACTTGGCTTACAAATGAAATCTGTAGGTGAGGTTATGGGAATCGGGCGGACTTTTCAAGAAGCATTACAAAAGGCCTGTCAATCTTTAGAAATTGGAAGAAATGGTCTTGGAGCAGACGGAAAAGAGCTAAGAAATCAGGACGAGATTCTTCATAGTTTAGAAAACCCAAGTTGGAACAGACTTTTTCATATTTATGACGCAATTAAGTTAGGTATTCCTTTTAAGACCATAAAGGAAAAGACTAGGATTGATGAGTGGTTTTTAAGAGAAATTGAAGACCTAATTCATCTAGAAAGAAGAATAGAGAATTTTAGAGTGGACACCATACCAAAGGATGTTCTATTTGAGGCTAAGCAGAAAGGGTATGCAGATCGACAGATTGCTCATTTGTTGAGGTGTCTAGAAAGCGAAGTCTTTGCTAAGCGAAGTGAAATGGGGATCAACCGCGTGTTTAAGCTAGTAGATACATGTGCTGCAGAGTTCAAGGCTGAAACACCTTATTACTATTCGACATTTGAGTTAGAGAATGAGTCAATTGTAACGGATAAACCAAAGGTAATAGTGCTTGGTTCGGGCCCCAATAGGATAGGACAAGGTATTGAATTTGATTATTCCTGTGTGCATGGTGTTTTAGCTGCAAAGGAATGCGGTTATGAGACGATTATGATTAATTGCAATCCAGAAACTGTTTCAACGGATTTTGATACAGCTGATAAATTGTATTTTGAACCCGTATTTTGGGAACATATCTACGATATCATTTTACATGAAAAACCCGAGGGGGTAATCGTTCAACTTGGTGGACAAACCGCTCTGAAGTTGGCTGAAAAGCTTGAACGTTATGGTGTGAAAATCTTGGGGACTAGCTATGAAGCTTTGGATTTGGCTGAAGACAGAGGAAGTTTTTCTAAGTTGCTTAAAAAATTGGAAATTCCTTACCCAAGATTTGGGGTTGTGGAGAGTGCAGAACAGGCTATTGAGTTGTCAAGGGAATTAGATTTTCCATTGCTTGTTAGGCCATCCTACGTATTGGGGGGACAAAAGATGAAGATTGTTATCAACGAAGAAGAATTGGAGCATCATGTGGTGGACATTCTAAGAGATATGCCTGACAATAAGATTCTTCTGGATCAATTTCTAGGAGGTGCTATTGAGGCTGAAGCAGATGCAATTTGTGATGGTGAGAACGTCTACATAATTGGTATTATGCAGCATATTGAGCCTGCTGGGATCCATTCTGGTGATTCTTATGCTGTTCTTCCTCCATATAACCTAGGAGACTTCATTATTACCCAAATAGAGGAACATACGAAAAAGATTGCAATAGCTTTGGAGACAGTTGGTTTGATTAATATTCAATTTGCGATTAAAGACGATGTAGTCTATATCATTGAGGCCAACCCGAGAGCGTCAAGGACAGTGCCATTTATTGCGAAAGCATACCAAGAGCCATATGTGAATTATGCTACAAAAGTTATGCTCAGAAACAAGAAGGTTACCGACTTTGATTTTAAGCCTATCAAGGAAGGTTATGCGATTAAGATCCCTGTATTTTCTTTTAACAAATTTCCCAATGTCAATAAGGAACTTGGTCCTGAAATGAAGTCAACAGGTGAGGCCATTCAGTTCATTAAAGACCTCAAAGATCCGTTTTTTAGGAAAGTTTATTCTGAGCGAAACCTATACTTAAGTAAATAATGCTTGCAGGAACCTCTGGTTTGTATGAAATTTTGTTGGTGATTTTGGTGGCCATTTTAATTTATAATGGTTTGCTGAGAGGAAAGGTATTGTCGAAAATTAATGATAATTTAGGAGGCAGTAAAAAGAAAGCTCCACCAGTGAAGGATGGAGAATATATTGACTACGAAATTGTTGAAGAAAATAAACAGGATGAAAAAAATTGACTGGAAGAGAGTAGTTCCGCATATTGTGGTGCTGGGCGTTTTACTATTATTTAGTATAATATATTTATATCCAGGGTTTAGTAATACCCTCGAAACGCATGATATTACTATGTATAAAGGAATGTCCAAGGAAATTGAGGACTTTCGAAACGAGACTGGTGATGAAGCTCTATGGACAGGTTCTGCATTTGGAGGTATGCCAGCCGATCAGATTTCTATTCAAAAGAATAGTAACCTGATGAAGTATGCTTATAAAGTTCTCACTTTAGGACTTCCTCGTCCAATTGATATGATGTGGTTACTTTGTCTAGGCTTTTATATTCTCTTGATGTGTTTAAAGGTAGATCCTTGGATAGCTTTAATTGGGGCTATAGGCTTTGGGTTGTCTTCTAATTTTTTGATCAGTCTGCAAGCAGGGCACATGACCAAAATAAGAGCTATAGCTTTTATGCCAGCTGTTTTGGGGTGTTTCATTTATACTTTTAGAAGTAATAAAATAGTTGGAGGTGTTTTTTTTAGCTTTCTCTTTGCTATGCAATGGTGGGCAAATCACCCTCAGATATCTTACTATACTATGATTGTTCTAGGGATAGTTGGGATTTATTTTGCTTCTGAGTACATTTTTGAAAAAAGATATAGGGATTTCTTGAAGCGATCAGTAATAATCGTGACAGCTTCGGTATTGGCTATGATGACTAGTTTGCCTGGTTTGTGGGGAACGTATGAATATTCTAAGCATACAATTAGGGGAGAGAATTTTCTAACGATTAAGAGTCCCATGGACTTATATAAAGACTCCACAGCAGAAAAGAAAGACGGACTTACTGATGATTATATTCTGGCATGGAGTTATGGAACCGGAGAAACGTTTACATTTATTTATCCCTCTTTAAAAGGTGGCGGAAACAATGATGTTGAATTAAAAAACCTACAAACTTTATTTCCTTCGAGAGCAGAGCAATTAACAGAGGAGATGAAAACAGATTTGAGTTCATTGACTTTTGATGATTGGTTGTTGCAAGCTTCTCAAGGTCAGATCGATCTTGCTCAAATACCAGCTTCACAAGAAAGAGGGTATTACGGTCAACAGGGTTTGACTAATGGCCCAGTTTTTATTGGAGTACTGTTGTGTTTGATGGCCTTACTTTCATTAGTTCTTAGTGATGGGAAATTAAACTGGGCTCTTTTTGGAGTTTCAATTCTGACTATCCTTTGTGCTTATTTGCAATTGCCTGTTGTTGTTATTTTTCTGTTTGTAATCTTGCTAGTTTTGAGCGCTTTAAATAGAAGATTGATTTGGTTCCTTACTTCTACCACATTGATAACTGTAATGTTAGCTTGGGGTAAGAACTTCATTGGTTTCTCAGAATTGTTTATTAATTACTTCCCGATGTACTCAAAGTTCAGGGCCGTAACAATGATTTTGGCTGTTAGTAATATGTTGATCCCATTGATGGGAATAATGTTCTTATCAAAACTGATTTCTCAGAGGGATGAAGTAAAAAGGAACTCTTTAAAGCTGTATATCGGGATAGGTGTTGTAGCACTTGGAACTTTAGTAGTATGGATTAACCCAGATTCCGTTTTCAATTTTCCGGATGGTCTTTCTTCAACCGGAGAGAGTTATCGGAATTATTTTGAGCAGTCTGTACTTGGAAGTAGTCCGGAGGTGAAAACGCAATTTTCTTCTCAAGCTGATCAGTATTTTATGGACTATGCTGAGAATCTGAAAGAGTTTAGAATAGGGATCGTTAAAGATGACGCTCTAAAAGCCTTGGGCTTTATGGCTGGATTAGTTATTCTAATTTTCTTCTTTTTTAAAGAAAGGATTTCAAAGTACGTGCTAGTTGGAGGACTTGGTGTTCTCTTGTTGATTGATCTCGTTCCTGTAGATCTTAAGTATTTGAACAACAAAAAAGACGAAGGAGGAGAGTTTTTTTACTGGAAGCCGAAAGTGGAGAGCCAAGCTTTTGCAGTATTTGATGGAGATTTGGAAATTTATAATTTGGAGAGTAATCAAAAGCCTTGGTTGGAAGACTCTGTCAAAGTGGCTCTTTCGAAGGCGAATGCTGAAATGCCTTTGAGTCTAAATGATCAAAACATTCTTAAGCTTCAAGTTCTTAACAAGAATACAAACTTCAGGGTTGCAAACGCAAATTTGCAAAGTTTATCTGGGGAGTCTAGAACAAGTTATTTCTATAAGTCTTTGGGTGGTTATCACGGTGCCAAGTTGAGAAGAATTCAAGATATTTTTGATTTTACTTTTTTCAACCCCGGGGTTGCGCAATTCTTGGATCAAAAAGGAGTTTCGTTTGTTGAGTTGGATCAGGAGCAAATCCTTAACATGATGAATGTAAAATACTTGGTGAAGTATAATTACAATGAAAGTAATGACGTGTCGGGAGTAAAACCAATACCAAACCCCAACGCACTTGGAGCGGCATGGATTGTTGATAGAGTGCAGTTTGTAGAGACTGCTG
>CAZUHQ010000159.1:0-6056 GCA_964620605.1 uncultured Thalassotalea sp. | reverse complement strand
TAATTTCCGACTGTGTTAGCAATCGCTAGGGTTACATTTAATTTGAGTCAATTCGTCGCACAGCCCCTAGTTAAAATAAATTGTGCGTGACAGCCTGGAGTCAACTATACTTAGGTGTAGTTCTGTCTAAAAATTAACCAGTGGTGGGTTATGCAGTCACAAAAAAAACCTATTATTGAACGACGTCATGAGCCTCCTGAACAATCTGTTTGGTGGTCTAAACTCTCATTAGCGCAGAAATTTTCTGCCAGTAGTTTAGGTAAGTTTGGCTATGAGTTAGCGTTTGTTCGTCATGAAAATGGAAAAAGCTTGGCGGTTTTAATATGCAATGGAGGCGTGGCTGTTGTTTCAGAAGACGGCGACATTAATACTTCCCCGGATATTAATATTCGATAATCAATTGTTAGGCGAGTGATTGAAGTCAGCTTTCCTGCAATTTTACCAACAAGTGTTCAATTTCCTGAAAAGCGGTGTCTGAAAAATTCAGTACCTGCTCTATATGTTCGAAAAATTCAAAAAATTCCGGCTCAAGATCGTCAATGCTATTGTCTTTTTTCAGCTCGGTTTCTATTAGTTGAGTGATCTTACTTAAGTCGGGTACCCCGGTATAACAACAGGCACCGTTAAGTTTATGGATCAGCGCCTTAAGTTGTTCCATGTCTTGTGAAGTTAACGCCTCTGAAATGGATAACTTGGTATCGGGCAGGCTTTCTATTAAACCGCCTAGCATATCCTTAGCTAATATGGGTCGGTTACCCCCTCTTTTTAATGCTAGCGGCCAGTTAATAATACTTGAGTCGTGTAATAGTTCAATATAGTAGTCTTGCTCGCAGCTTAGTGGTTCACTTTTGGTATTAGCACTACTTTTATTGAGGTATGCATGGGCATTTGACGCCTGAGTGCTTAATAGTTCCAGATCGCAGTACTCATAAATGATATGACGTAACATGCCTTCATCAATTGGCTTGGTCATATATGAATCAAAGCCGTCACTGAGTAACTTGTCTTTTTCCTCACTTAATGCATGCGCGGTGACAGCTATGATTGGCGTACTAAGGTTAAAGGTTTGTGCCTTGATGTGTTTTAATGCGGAAATGCCATCCATTACCGGCATCTGAATATCCATAAAAATCAAGGCAAATTTTTCGTTTTGACAAATTTCCAGCGCCTCCTGACCATTGGTTGCCGTCAGTACTTCTTCAACCTGTTCATTGAGCAGGGCGTGAATAAGTTTTAAGTTTGCTTCGTTATCATCTACTGCCAGTACTTTGATCGGTACCTTAGTGGTCAGGACATTATTTAATGAGTCGGCAAAATTAAACTGCTGTGGTTCCAGTGCCTTGGCCAACTTCTCTGCGGTAAGCGGTTTGCTTAAACAGCTACGGGCACCGGCGGCAATTAATGCTTCCTGCAAGTTAGGTGCATTACTGTTGATTGCAACATGAACGTTTTTTACTTGCTTACTTAAAGAGTGTAGTAACTTTTTCAATTCACTAAGGGCTGTTGGCGTAATGTCGTGACTGATCAGGGCAAATTCATAATTCTGATCCTTGATTAAGGCATTGGATACTTGCTCCAGACTAGTTGCTGAGCTTACCTGCATTTGCCAGCTTTCGAGGATTTCGTTTACTGAAATTCGGCTATGGGTGTGAGGCTCGAAATAGAGAATATTTTTGCCTTGTAGTGAAGTTGGCGTTAGGAAAATATCATGTGGGATCGGGTTAAGTTCACATTGAAAGGTAAACCAGAAGGTCGAGCCGCTTTTTTCATCGCTAATAAAGCCAATATTGCCATTCATTTCACTGACTAAGCGTTGTGAAATGACTAAGCCTAAACCTGTGCCACCATAAAGACGGGTGACGCTTTTATCCGCCTGACCAAAGGCCTCAAAAATACTGGCCTGTTGCTCGTTATTCATGCCAATACCTGTGTCGTTAACCGTGACTTTTAATATGGTGGCATGGCTGTCGATATGCTCACAATCTATATCGATGTTCACAGAGCCTTTATCTGTGAATTTAATCGCATTACCAGCGAGGTTGATCAGTACCTGTTTAATACGCATCGCATCACCGATCAATGAATCCGGTAAATGTTGGGTGATTCGCAGTGATAATTCGATATTTTTCTTATGAGCACTCGGGGCTAATAAGGTAATGGTTTCCTCTATGGTTTCTCTGATTGAAAACGGCAGTTTTTCGATGATCATTTTCCCTGCATCGAGTTTGGAAAAGTCGAGAATGTCGTTAATGATCGCCAGCAGGTTTCCGGCTGAGCGTTCAATGGTTTGCAGGTAATCACGTTGGGTATCGGTCAGAGGGGTTTTTAACACTTGGCGGGTAAAACCGATAACGCCGTTTAGCGGTGTGCGTAGCTCATGACTCATATTGGCCAAAAATTCAGATTTTACCTTATTGGCTTCTTGTGCCTTGCGTTTGGCAATATCGAGTTCGACGTTTTGAATTTCAAACTGCTCCAGACTTGCGCGTAAATCTAATGTTGCCTGATCGATACTGCGCTGCATTTCATCGTGATAGTCGCCGAGGGATTGTGCCATGGCATTGACGCCATTTTTCAAAAAATTCAGTTCGCCAATTAACTGACCGCTGACCCGGCTGTCGAGCTTGCCTTCGCGGATCCTGTCAACCGCACGCACCATAGAGCTCACAGGACGGGTAACATTAGTGATCAATTGAAAGGAAAATATGCTGCTAAGTAGCGCGCCGAGCAGTGCGATGGCAAATGCCATCAGGATTTGATTCTGCTGATCCAACTTGATCTTATGACTGTCTATCTGCATCGCGATATAGCCGACCGTTTCCTGGGAAGCGCTGTTGCTGCTGATAATCGTAGTATCGCTTGTTTCATTAATGATCGGGGCGCGAAAAATCATATAATCTTCGCTGATACTGGTTTGGGTACTGAGTGGAATTTGCTCGCCTGGTTTTATCCGCATTAATTCGGTATCACCGTGATAGGCACTGGTAACAAATACCTGGTTGTCTTTGGTAAAAACGGTAATGCTTTTGATAATGGATGACTGGCTGCGATGGGCAAAACCGATCAGGGATCTGAGTTTTTCTCTGTCTTTATTGACTATCGCTTCGGTGCTGACAATGGCTAATGGCTCAATAATGCTGGTTGAGCGCTCAATGAGATAATTATCCAATTCTTGATAACGGTTATAGGAAAAATACCCTGCGATAGCTAAACCAATAATGGCAGTCGGCACAACGGTAATCAATATGACCCAGTCTTTGAGACTTAATTTATGCATTAATTATCAGCACTCTTTATTGCAAAGATATAGTATTATACTCTTGGTAATCATCGCACAAGCTGATGCTAATTTCATTATTTTGTCGTTAAACAATCGTCGGTGATAGATGAAAATAGCAATTTAAAGTAACGGATTTTAGGGGAGAGAATGGTTTCGGTTCGAAAATCTCATCATATGACGCAAAGGAGTTTTTCTCACTGGCTAATGTCATTGGAAATCGATGAGAGCAAGCAGCAACTGCTCGAACAGATTTGGCAGTCTATTGAGGCTGGCTATCAAGTTGATCAGGAATGCCAGACTAAATCGCTGGAAATGGTTGAAATTCTGGCGAGTTTAAATCTCGATAAAGACTCGCTGGCGGCGGCCTTTTTGATCCCACTAATCGAATACCGCTACCTGACCCTAAGTGATGTTGAAGAGCAATATTCTCAGGATATTTTATTGCTCTGTCAGGGCGTCGGCCAAATGGACGCCATTAAAACCCTGCAGCAAAATCAACGTACTAAAGTCTCCGAAAATCAAGTGGATAATATTCGCCGCATGCTATTGGCCATGGTGGAAGATGTTCGTTCTGTAGTGATCAAACTGGCGGAGCGTTTGTGCTATTTGCGAATAGTGAAAAACGCCGACGAAGAAACCCGGGTACTGGTGGCGAAAGAAACCGCCAATATTTATGCACCACTGGCTAATCGGTTAGGGATAGGCCAGTTAAAGTGGGAATTGGAAGATATCGCCTTTCGCTATCTTCATCCGGACGTTTATAAAAATATTGCCAAACAGCTCGATGAGAAACGTCTGGATCGTGAGCAATATATGATAGATTTTGTTGAAAATTTATCTAAACAGTTACAAGCGGCAGGTATTCAAGGCGAGGTCTATGGCAGGCCGAAACATATTTACAGTATTTGGAAAAAAATGCAGCAAAAATCGCTGGATTTTGAACAATTATTCGATGTCCGCGCGGTACGTATCATAGTCGAGAAATTGCAAGACTGTTATGGCGCCCTCGGGATAGTGCATACCAGCTGGAAGCATTTAGCCAATGAGTTTGATGATTATGTTGCGACGCCAAAAGCCAATGGTTATCAGTCGATTCATACCGTAGTGGTCGGCTCTGAAGGTAAAACCGTGGAAATTCAGATCAGAACCCGGCAAATGCATGAGGATGCCGAACTTGGTGTTGCCGCACACTGGCGTTATAAGGAAGGCTCTGCTCACGGTAAAACTAGTGGCTTTGATGAAAAAATCAGCTGGCTGCGTAAAATTTTGCAATGGCAGGAAGATGTTAGCGAAAGTGGTGAAATTATTGATGAACTGCGCAGCCAAGTATTTGAAGACAGGATTTATGTTTTTACGCCAAATGGCGATGTTATTGATTTACCCGCCGGGGCAACGCCATTAGACTTTGCCTATTATATTCATTCCAATGTCGGCCATTGCTGTATTGGCGCGAAAGTTTTTGGCCGTATCGTGCCTTTTACCTATAAATTGCAAACCGGCGATCAGGTTGAGATCTTAACCAACAAAACGCCGAATCCGAGTCGTGACTGGCTCAACCCCAGCTTACATTATATTCACACGCCAAGAGCGCGGGCGAAAGTTCAACATTTCTTTAAACTGCAGGATAGGGATAAGCATATTGCGCTCGGCAAAGAGCAACTTGAGCAGGAATTGGCAAAACTTGCTCTAGATAAAGTGGATCTGGCTGCGGCAACTCAGCGCTATAATGTTAACAATGTTGAAGATTTATATGCCGCTATCGGTTCGGGCAATGCTAGGTTACAGCAAGTGGTTAATTATCTGCAACTGCTTGATGATAAAGCGAAACCACCGGTGGATATAGATCCACAAAGCCTGGTAAAAACGCCAAATCCACAAGGTAAGAGCGCTGTTGACAGCAATGGCATCACGGTTTCCGGTGTCGGTAACTTATTAACTCATATGGCAAAATGTTGTCATCCGGTGCCTGGGGATGAAATTTTGGGCTTTATTACCCAAGGGCGTGGCATATCCGTGCATCGTCATGACTGTGAGCAACTGGCGCATTCACTTGAGCAACACCCGGAACGGGAAGTGGAAGTGCAATGGGGCGAGCAGGGCAATCAGGGCTATCGGGTGTCAATTCAAATTCTCGCCGTTGATCGTCAGGGTTTAGTGCGTGATGTCTCCACCATAGTGGCAAATGAACGGGTCAGTATTTTTGGTATGGAAAGCCGTTGTGATCCCGGAAGACAAACTGTGGTGATGTCGTTGCAAATCGAAATTGCCAATAATGACATGCTCAACCGTTTAATCACCAAATTGCAACAGCTCGACGATGTTGTTGAAGTTAAGCGTAGCTAAACAGGCGCTAGTGTTCTTATTGTATTAAAAATCATAAAGTGAAAATCAGATGTTAAATAGTAAAGCTTCAATTGATAAGCTGCGTTGGATCATGACGCAGCTTAGAGATCCAAAAACCGGTTGTCCGTGGGATTTAAAGCAGGACTTCACGACAATTATTCCCCACACCATAGAAGAAGCGTATGAAGTGGCGGATGCGATTGAGCAGGCGCTGGCGACTCAGGAGTTTAGCGAACTGGAAAAAGAGCTCGGCGATCTACTGTTTCAGGTGATTTTTTATAGCCAGCTTGGCCAGGAACAACAAAAATTTGATTTTGATTCCGTGGTTGCCGCGGTTTGTGAAAAGCTTATTCGTCGTCATCCCCATGTCTTTGGCAATGAAAATTTAGCGACAGATGCAGAAATAAAAGCGAACTGGGAAAATGAGAAAGCG
>CAZUHQ010000158.1:0-6518 GCA_964620605.1 uncultured Thalassotalea sp. | reverse complement strand
CGATGGTGACCAAATGGCGGTACACGTACCGTTAACGCTAGAAGCGCAATTAGAAGCGCGTGCGTTAATGATGTCTACCAACAACGTATTATCTCCAGCGAACGGCGATCCTATTATCGTTCCTTCACAAGACGTTGTATTAGGTCTTTATTACTTAACTCGTGATCGTGTTAACGGTTTAGGTGAAGGCATGGTATTTGCCGACACTAAAGAAGCCGAAAAAGCCTACCGTACTGGTGCTGCTGAGTTACATGCTCGTGTTAAAATTCGTATTACCGAGCATGTTCGTAACAAAGAAGGCGAATTAGTTCCTCACACTGAATTACGTGATACTACTGTGGGTCGTGCTATTTTATGGCAAGTGTGCCCTAAAGGCCTACCTTATGAGTTAATCGATCAACCATTAGGTAAAAAGCCGATTTCTCGTTTGATTAACCACGCATATCGTAACCTGGGCCTAAAAGATACTGTTATCTTTGCCGACCACATCATGTACACGGGTTTCCATTATGCGATGGTAGCGGGTGCTTCGGTTGGTATCGACGATATGGTCATTCCAGATGCGAAATACACCATCATCGAAGCCGCTGAAGAAGAAGTGACTGAAATTCAGGAACAATTTGACCAAGGTCTTGTAACTGCGGGTGAGAAATACAACAAGGTTATCGATATCTGGTCATCGGCGAACGAAAAAGTTTCAAAGGCCATGATGGATAACTTGTCAAAAGAACAAGTTAAAAACCGTGACGGTGAGATGGAAGAGCAAGACTCATTCAACTCTATCTACATGATGGCTGACTCGGGTGCTCGTGGTAGTGCCGCTCAGATCCGTCAGTTAGCGGGTATGCGTGGTCTGATGGCAAAACCTGATGGTTCAATCATCGAAACGCCAATCACTGCGAACTTCCGTGAGGGTCTGAACGTATTACAATACTTCATTTCAACTCATGGTGCGCGTAAAGGTTTGGCCGATACCGCATTGAAAACAGCGAACTCTGGTTACCTGACTCGTCGTCTGGTTGACGTAGCACAAGATTTAGTGGTTACTGAGCATGACTGCGGTACCGAAGAAGGTATCTTAATGACACCACTGATTGAAGGTGGTGATGTTGTAGAACCATTACGTGAGCGTGTACTAGGTCGTGTGGTCTGTGAAGATGTATTAATTCCAGGTTCTGAAGAGGTATTATTACCTCGTAATACTTTAATTGATGAAAACTTATGTGATCTGTTAGAAGAGCACTCAGTGGATCAGGTGAAAGTACGCTCGATCATTACCTGTGAAACCGACTTTGGTATTTGTGCACATTGTTACGGTCGCGACTTGGCTCGTGGTCATATGATCAATCAGGGTGAAGCGATTGGTGTTGTTGCTGCACAGTCAATTGGTGAGCCAGGTACACAGCTAACCATGCGTACTTTCCACATTGGTGGTGCGGCATCTCGTGCATCAGCTGAAAACTCGGTACAGGTTAAAAACACAGGTACCTTGAAGTTACAAAACGCCAAGTTTGTTAATAATTCTGAAGGTAAAATCGTTATTACCTCTCGTTCTTCAGAATTAACGGTGATTGACGAATTAGGTCGTGAGAAAGAGCGCTATAAAGTACCTTATGGCTCAGTGCTTTCTAAGAACGACGGTGAAGCGATTGAGTCAGGTGAAACAGTAGCAAACTGGGATCCGCATACTCACCCAATCATCACTGAGGTTGCCGGTAAGATCAAATTTGTTGATTTGATTGAAGGTTTAACCATGACGCGTCAAACCGATGAGTTAACCGGTCTTTCAAGTATCGTTATTACTGATGCTAGCCAGCGTAGTTCTGCCGGTAAAGAAATGCGCCCTATGGTGAAATTGGTTGACGCCAAAGGTAACGACGTAATGATCGCCGGTACTGATATACCTGCACAATACTTCTTACCGGGTAATGCGATTGTTAACCTGGAAGATGGTGCCGAGGTTGCTATCGGTGATGCGCTAGCGCGTATTCCACAAGAGTCTTCAAAAACTCGTGATATTACCGGTGGTCTACCGCGTGTTGCTGACTTGTTTGAAGCGCGTAAACCAAAAGAACCGGCAATTCTTGCAGAGAAAACCGGTATCATTGGCTTCGGTAAAGAAACCAAAGGTAAGCGTCGCTTATTGATCACTCAGCCAAGCGGTGAAGTATACGAAGAGATGATCCCTAAATGGCGTCAACTTAACGTGTTCGAAGGTGAATCAGTACAAAAAGGTGAGGTTATCGCCGACGGTCCGGAGTCACCACATGACATCTTGCGTTTACGTGGCGTTGCACCGGTTGCTAACTATATTGTTAACGAAGTACAAGACGTTTACCGTTTACAAGGTGTTAAAATCAACGATAAACACATTGAAGTTATCGTGCGTCAAATGATCCGTAAGTGTGAAATCTTAGATGCGGGTGATTCTTCATTCCTTAAAGGTGAGCAAGTAGAAGTGGCACGGGTGAATATCGAAAACCGTGAACTTGAAGCTGCTGGTAAACGACCTGCTGAATATGAAATGCAAATGATGGGTATTACCAAAGCATCACTTGCGACAGAATCTTTCATTTCTGCAGCATCGTTCCAAGAAACCACTCGTGTGCTTACTGAAGCTGCCGTTGGTGGTAAGAAAGATACCTTACGTGGCTTGAAAGAAAACGTTATTGTTGGCCGCTTGATCCCTGCTGGTACCGGTTACGCCTATCACCAGGAGCGTGCACGTAAACGCGCCGCTGAAGTTGAAGAAGAAGTAACAGTATCAGCTGATGAAGCAGCTCAAGCATTAACCGATGCGTTAAATGCTGACTTGAGCGCCGAATCTGACGGATCTGCTAGCGATATCTAAAAAATTGTCAAATTAACCCGTCATTTGCGACTAAAGCTTGACAGGTTAAAGCTTGACCATTAGAATTCCGCGACCTTATATTCTGTACCTAGTGTACGTTGAATAAAAGGTCGCGGTTTTTCACGTTTATAAGTGGGTAAATTTGGCAAACTTAGTCAATAAAATTTACCTAATGTTTTAATTAATCAGGAGCTATAATGGCAACTATTAACCAATTGGTGCGTAAACCACGTGTCAGACAAGTACAAAAGAGTAACGTTCCTGCGTTACAAGCTTGTCCACAACGTCGTGGCGTATGTACTCGTGTGTATACTACTACACCTAAAAAACCTAACTCAGCACTACGTAAAGTTGCTCGTGTTCGTTTAACAAACGGCTTTGAAGTAACTTCATACATCGGTGGTGAAGGTCACAACTTACAAGAGCATAGCGTAATCTTAATCCGTGGTGGTCGTGTTAAAGACTTACCTGGTGTACGTTATCATACCGTTCGTGGTGCACTTGACTGTTCAGGTGTTAACGATCGTAGACAAGGCCGTTCAAAATATGGTGCGAAGCGCCCTAAATCTTAACGGTTTCCGTGAAGTAAGGCCAAATTAACTATTTAACAATTTTGGGTAACCCCTGAATTAAACGGAGATATCAAGATGCCAAGAAGACGCGTCGTTGGGCAACGTAAAATATTGCCAGATCCTAAGTTCCATAACGAACTATTAGCAAAATTCATCAACATCTTAATGGTTGATGGTAAGAAATCTACTGCAGAAAAAATTGTATACGGTGCATTAGACATTTTAGCTGAGAAAAACAATGAGAAAGAACATTTAGAGCTTTTTGAAGAAGCTTTAGATAACATCCGCCCACAAGTGGAAGTTAAATCTCGTCGTGTTGGTGGTTCTACTTACCAAGTTCCAGTTGAAGTTCGTCCAGTTCGTCGTAATGCACTAGCCATGCGTTGGTTAGTTGAAGCAGCTCGTAAACGTGGTGAAAAATCAATGGCTCAACGCCTTGCTAATGAAATGCTAGACGCTTCAGATAGCAAAGGTGCAGCGGTTAAGAAACGTGAAGACGTTCACCGTATGGCCGAAGCGAACAAAGCGTTCGCACACTATCGCTGGTAATCACGATAGTAATAAAAATGGCGTAGTTATCAATGATAAACGGTAACTACGCTTTTCTACACTGTAGCTTTTAAAAATTAAGCTATAGTCAAATAGCTTTATCAAACTGAAGTTATTTAACTGTAACTTTTAATTGTACAAAGGAAATTTGAGTGGCACGTACAACCCCTATTGAGCGTTATCGAAATATTGGTATTTGTGCGCATGTTGATGCCGGTAAAACGACAACAACTGAACGTGTTTTGTTTTATACAGGTCTTTCTCATAAAATTGGTGAAGTGCATGATGGCGCTGCTACCATGGACTGGATGGAACAAGAGCAGGAGCGTGGTATTACTATCACTTCTGCGGCAACCACCTGTTTCTGGAAAGGAATGGATGCTCAATTTGACGATCACCGTATCAATATTATCGACACTCCGGGACACGTTGACTTTACCATTGAAGTAGAGCGTTCATTGCGTGTACTTGATGGTGCGGTACTGGTACTTTGTGCATCTTCAGGGGTGCAGCCGCAAACGGAAACCGTATGGCGTCAGATGGAAAAATATTCCGTGCCGCGCATGGTTTTTGTTAACAAAATGGATCGCGCCGGGGCAAGTTTTCTTAACGTTGTTGAGCAGATGAAAGATCGCCTGGGCGCCAATGCTGTGCCTATTCAATTGGCAATTGGCGCAGAAGAAGACTTTCGCGGCGTTGTTGATTTGATCAAGATGAAAGCTATCAACTGGAGTGAAGCGGATCAGGGCATGACCTTCAGTTACGAAGATATTCCTGCTGATATGGTTGAACTTGCAGAAGAATGGCGTGAAAACCTAGTTTCAGAAGCTGCTGAAGCGAATGACGAATTAATGGAGAAGTATCTCGAAGAAGGGGACTTATCTGAAGCTGAAATTAAAGCAGCCCTTCGTCAACGTACCTTGAACAATGAAATTATTCTTTGTACCTGTGGCTCTGCCTTTAAAAACAAGGGTGTACAAGCGGTTTTAGATTGCGTTATAGAATATATGCCATCACCAACGGAAGTCGAAGCGATAAAAGGCATCAATGACGATAAAGACGAAACCGAAGGTACGCGTGAAGCGGATGATAATGCACCATTTTCAGCCTTAGCGTTTAAAATTGCCACTGACCCATATGTTGGCACCTTAACCTTCTTCCGCGTTTACTCAGGAGTGGTACAAACCGGTGATAGCGTGTTTAATCCGGTTAAAGGTAAGAAAGAGCGTTTTGGTCGTATCGTACAAATGCACTCGAATGACAGACAAGAGATTAAAGAGGTTCGCGCTGGCGATATCGCTGCCGCTATTGGTCTAAAAGATGTTACTACCGGTGATACATTATGTGATCCAGGTAAAGTGATAACCTTAGAGCGCATGGAGTTTCCTGAACCGGTGATTTCCGTGGCGGTTGAGCCAAAAACCAAGGCGGATCAGGAAAAAATGGCAATTGCCTTATCGAAACTGGCAGCCGAAGATCCATCGTTTCGTGTTGAAACCGATGAAGAAACCGGCCAAACCATTATCTCGGGTATGGGCGAATTGCACCTTGATATCATCGTCGATCGAATGAAGCGCGAATTTAGCGTTGATTGTAATGTCGGTAAGCCACAAGTATCTTATCGAGAAACTATCCGCTCCACTGTTGAAGTGGAAGGTAAGTTTGTTCGTCAATCAGGTGGCCGTGGTCAATATGGTCATGTATGGCTTAAAATGGAGCCGCTTGAAGAAGGCGATGGTTTTGAATTTGTTAACGAAATCGTCGGCGGAGTGGTACCTAAAGAGTACATTCCTGCGGTAGAAAAAGGTTGCCGTGAGCAAATGGACGCAGGTGTGTTAGCTGGTTTTCCGTTGTTAGGTGTTAAAGTGACCTTGTACGATGGCTCGTATCATGATGTTGATTCTAATGAGATGGCATTTAAAGTTGCCGCCTCTATGGGATTTAAAAAAGGTGCTTTAGAAGCTAAACCGGTGCTACTTGAGCCTATGATGAAAGTAGAAGTAACGACACCAGAAGAAAATATGGGTGACGTGGTTGGTGACTTAAATCGTCGTCGCGGCATGATTGATGGCATGGACGAAGGCCCGGCAGGCCTGAAGATCGTTAATGCTTTGGTGCCGTTAGCGGAAATGTTTGGTTACGCTACTGATTTACGTAGTGCTACCCAAGGTCGCGCCTCGTACTCGATGGAATTTAAACAGTATAATGAAG
Organism: uncultured Thalassotalea sp.; assembly: GCA_964620605.1. GTDB lineage: Bacteria > Pseudomonadota > Gammaproteobacteria > Enterobacterales > Alteromonadaceae > Thalassotalea_E. The sequence continues at coordinate 335 of CAZUHQ010000158.1, read as the reverse complement.
CGCCAAAAGCGGTTTCAGACGCTGTGATTGAAGGACGAGGTGGTTCAATCAGTCACTAAAGGCAGGTTGAATAACAAGCAGAATTTTGAGAGAGTGACTTCGTTTACTCTTTCAATATAAAACAAACTCCCAGTGAGTTTGTAATTAAGGTGAAAGCGAGACTGAAGTTTTGACAAGGTAAGTACGCTTATCTAGAATTAGCAGTTTAATTTTCGTCTTTTTAACTCTCGCTGAGAGAATAAATTTTACATATTAATTTACTATCTTTTTAAGGTAATTGAAAAATGGCTAAAGAAAAATTTGAGCGTTCGAAACCGCATGTAAACGTAGGTACA
>CAZUHQ010000157.1:0-6542 GCA_964620605.1 uncultured Thalassotalea sp. | reverse complement strand
AGCTTGCTCGGTTCCGCTTCGCTACACATTTTAGCAAGCTATTATCAGCCCCTTATTTGGGCGTTGGTACAAATCACGTTTAGGATATTTATTTACAAATGAAGCAATTGTTCTTTGGTAATCTCCATTATAAAAATCTGGGGAGGGATATTAACCCTTTCTAAGCTTTATCGGTGCCCTCCTAGTTTTATATTTTGTGCTTGAGGCCAGCAGTATTGAACTGAGGTATATTTTTCCGCAATAATTGTGTTTTTTGCCTCTCACTTTAACTGTAATCACATATAGAACATCAGTGACTGATCAAAGTGGGTAATCGGATCATCGTTTGTTATTGACCATTATCGAGCAGCTTTGCTTGTTCATTAAACAAGCATTGGGTAAAACTTTTTGCGGCAGGTGAATCCGATCTGTCACGATATTTAAGAAAGGTTAATGGCCTGGCCAGAGTGCTATTTTTAGTCAGGGTTAATGTTACTAAACGTTTAAGCGTAATTAGGTTTTCAACCACCACAGCCGGTAGCATGGCTAAACCCATTCCCTGTACAACTGCATGAGCTATCGCTTCATTACTGCCTAATTGAGTCGTGTGCCGGGGAATAATTTGATGTTTAGCCAATAGCGATAATGTTGTTTCCAAGGTGCCAGAACCTGGCTCACGTACTAACCAGTTTTGATCATTTAACCAAGTGGTTGATAAATTATGGGGAGCAATATCAGGGCTGACTACAACGGACAAAGGATCCGATTGCCAAGCAATGGCTTCAATACGAGGTTCATTCACTGTCCCTTCTACTAAAGCAAGATCAATCGTGCAATCAATTAATGCTTGGCTAATATTTTGGGTATTGGCGACGGTGACTTCAAGTTTAATATTGGGATATTGGCGGCTAAATTTGGCCAAATAAGGCGCAAGCCAATAACCGGCAATCGTCGTACTGGTTCCGATGACCAAGGTGCCTTGCTTTAAGCCTGTATGCGCATGAATGTCATCTAATGCCACTTTTTCAAGAGCAAAAATACTACGAGCATGCTCAAACAGCATGATTCCACCGTTGGTAAGTTGTAGTTTTTTTGCTCTAGCCCCTCTCTCGATCAGTGTCAGATTATGCTGTTTTTCTAACTCTCGTACCGCTTTTGATACTGCGGGCTGGCTGATAAATAGTTGCTCAGCAGCCAATGAAAAACTGCCGGTAGAAACCACAGTGTAGAAAATGCGTAAGTGATGGAGGTTTAATTTCATAACTTCAGGTTATCTATCTATAATTTATATCTATTAGAGTTATGTATTATGAGAGTTTAGACTAACCAAGTAAACCCAATAGTTAGATCGTGCTCTAATTTTGATGTGAGAGAATTATAATGAGTACAAGAGTAGCAACAAGCGGACGACCTTTTGATATTAATCCCAATGGGATTAGAGGCGTATTATTAGTCGGATTAATTGCTTTATCTGCAATGGCCTGTGCCCATATTGATTGGGTTGAAAATATGGGACTAAGTGCGCTGACCCTGGCAATTGTTTTTGGCATGATTTTGGGCAATACCTTTTTTCATCAAGTGGTAGGAAAAACCGATATCGGAGTAGACTTCTCCAAGCAAACGTTATTGCGTCTGGGAGTTATTTTGTATGGTTTTAGAATTACCTTTCAACAGATTGCCGGAGTCGGGTGGACTGGTTTTATTATCGATTTGACTATGATTATTTTGACTTTTAGTCTCGCCCTCAGTTTGGGTACAAAATTATTTAAATTGGATCGCCAAACGGCTATTTTAATTGGCGCTGGTAGTTCCATTTGTGGGGCTGCGGCGGTACTCGCCACGGAACCAGTTATTAAGGCTCAGGCACATAAAGTATCAGTTGCCGTCGCAACGGTGGTAGTTTTTGGTACCTTATCGATGTTTTTATATCCGGCGGTATTCCCCTATTTACATTTGAGCGAACATGCTTTTGGCATATTTGTTGGTTCAACGGTGCATGAAGTTGCACAAGTAGTAGGTGCCGGTGCGGCAATTAGTGATACGGCGGCCAATACTGCAGTGATAGAAAAAATGCTACGCGTGATGATGCTAGCGCCATTTTTAATGCTGCTGTCTGTCAGTGGCACTTATGGTAAAAAAAATAAAAAAGCTCACAGTGGCCTTTCTAAAAATATCATTCCTTGGTTTGCTGTGTTTTTTATAGCGACCAGCGGATTGAATTCCTTGCATTTATTACCGACTACATTGGTCAATATGATAGTCCAAGCCGATACTTTATTGTTAGCAATGGCAATGGCAGCATTAGGATTACGCACCCATATTGGCTCAATAAAACAGGCTGGTGCAAAACCATTATTACTTGCGGCTAGCTTGTTCTTGTTTTTGACTGTGGGTGGTTATGTCGTTAATTCATTAGCAACACAATTATTAGGTTAGTCTTACCCTTGTAGCATGGCGATTAGATTGAGTAGAAATAGCGAGATGAGACCCCCATTTTAAACCAATGGGTGACCCTATTGAATCTCTAAAATTTAGATGTCCAACTTACTGTACAAGTTGTAACTTGAAAATTATACTTGTCTTATTAAATGTACAACTAGAGGTTGTTATGAGAATAGTATCTTTTACAGAAGCAAGAAATGGCTTAAAAGCAGTTTTGGACGGTGTGGTTAATGATGCTGATACAACAGTGATTACTCGTAGAGATTCAGAAGATGCAGTTGTAATGTCATTAGATTATTACAACAGTTTAATGGAGACAGTGCATTTACTTCGATCTCCAGCAAATGCAGAACATTTAAATCGTTCAATTGCACAGTATAAATCAGGAAATGTGAGTCACAGAGAACTAATAGATGAGTAGTCGTTTACTTTCTTGGACAGATGAAGCATGGGATTCTTATTTATATTGGCAAACGCAAGATAAGAAAACATTAAAACGTATAAATAAACTGATTACTGATGTAAAGCGTTCCCCTTTTGAGGGGATTGGTAAACCGGAGCCGTTAAAAGAAAACTTAACAGGTTTCTGGTCTAGGCGTATAGATGATACAAATCGTTTAGTTTATGTAGTTGATGATCATGCAATAACCATAATTTTATGCCGCTATCATTACTAATTTAGAGGTACACGGCAGCAAATAAGCCATTACAGTGCGGGATTTTTAACAGTTGGCTTCCTCACTGCGTTTGTTATTTTAGTCAAGTATTTTGCGGCCCATAGGGCAGCGTTGGTATACAAATAAGGATGTTGCACCTATGAAGTATTTAATATTATTTTTTATCTTAATTCTACCTGGATATAGTTCCGCCACTGAAACCGCTTTAGATTCTCAAGTTACAGACGTAATGTGGTTGATTGAGCAGACAGAAATAAAAGCAGCAGAAAGTGGTGCTTATCAGGTGAAAGGATTTCGAGGAGAGTTTCTTTTACCCATTAAAAGCAGTCAAAAATATGGGAAAGGAGGTGCGTATTTGCATACAGAACTTGATCCCCGAGATAGAAGAAATTTGACTATTAGGATAACACCAAAAGTAGTTCAAGAGTTTGAGCTTACACATGGTACTTCAATTGATAGTTTTTTTGTAAATAAAACTATCAAAATTAATGGTACTTCTAAACGAATTACAGGGGGACCTGATATATACACCCGTGATGGCTTAAGGTTAGCCAAAGGCCCTTATCGAATAAGCATAAATGTTAGCACTTTAGAGCAACTAACAGTAATAGAGTAAAAATATACTATCCAAGCTAATTAAGTGTCAGGACTGCTAAAGTTTGGCTCGCACTCCGCTTCGCTATACAAGTTTAGCCAAGCATTATCTAGCCATTGTCTGGGTGTTAGCTTTCACAAGTATGAAAGAAAAACACTCCGAGTTGTTTACCGATAAATACTTGAGACGCTTGATTAATCGGTGAGTCTTTTGGTTTTAGCTGATTAGGAAAAATCATTTGATCTGACCTATTGGAATCTTTTAAATTGCAAACGACATAATAAAACTGCCAAACTAGATTACACCCTACTGAAGCGTTATAAGCTAAAAAAACGTTGGAGATAACAATGGAAATCGATGAAGATAAAATCGATGAAGGTAAAATTGATGAGGCAGCATTGGCTTTGCTTTATCTCACTTTACATGATCATTATCGAGCATGGAAAGGACTTGATTGGGACATCACGAATCGGCTTCACGAAAAAGGTTTCATCTGCGATCCCATTGGCAAATCAAAGTCAGTTATATTCACTGATGAAGGATTGCAAAAAGCCGAAGAACTATTTAAAAAACTTTTCACCAAATAAATTATAGTGTTGGCTTATAACAAACGATTGCAGGCGGAGTTTGCAGTTAGCAGTCTGCTCTGTGTTCGTTATTTAGCCTAGTTATTAAAAGTGCCAGAATAGGCGTTAGCTTAATTTTGCGCTGTCGCTATACTGACAGGTGAATTTCGTAACCGCCAATCTGTTTTTTTGACATCATTAGCATTCAGAGTTACGAGGATTAATTATGATAGTAAAAAAATTAAGAGTTGAGCATAAATGGTCGCAGGAACAACTGGCAAAATTAAGTGGGCTTAGTATAAGAACCATCCAGCGAGTTGAAAGTGGCCACAGTGCCAGTATCGAAACTCTAAAGTCACTCGCCTCTGTATTTGAAGTTGATATAAATAAGCTTACGGAGGAAATCACAATGATTGATAAAAAATCGGAAAACTGGGCAATGCAACCTTTTTGGTTCAGGGCTTTATTCTTCGGAATTTCGTCAAGAAAAAACCAGATATTTGCTGAATTTTCATTAATTGTATTTACCTTAATAGCATTGTTTTATTTTGACAATAAATTCGCTGTTGCTGGCTTAATTGTCGCTACCTATATTACAGGTCTTGCTATTAGGTATGGGGATGGTAAGAATGTTTGGTAAGTGTGATATATCAGTGGGTTTTATCACAGAAAAGATAAGGGAAATAGCAGCTCAATACTTACTGATGAACGCCCTCAGGAAATAACCCAAGGATGTGTTTTTGAATCGTCGATATTTACTTTTCACTTTACCTATTTTGAGCTTGCTTTGGTTAGCGAGCACGATTTTTATTGCCGGTCATTTTTACCCAGGCTATAGCCAGGTTTCGCAATTTATAAGTGAATTGGCGGCAACGGGTTCGCCTTATGGGGGGTATGTCAATTATTTGGGCTTTATTCCCGCAGAGCTATTGATATTGGCGTTTGCATTGATGAGTTATTCCGTATTACCTCGAACCAGGCAAAACATAATCGGACTGATCTTTATTGTTATTTATGGAGTAAGTCTGGGCGTGGCGGCCATTTTTCCCTGTGACTTTGAATGCCAGCCTGTACCCACCCTGTCTCATAATATTCATATGGCGTCGGCACTGCCGGGGTATTTATCCGGTATTATTGCTATTTTACTTATTTCCTCTGGCTCTAAGTCTTGGGCGAAGTCAGCCAGATTTAAATTTTCTGGTTATATTATGGCTGCGCTGGCGCTGTTGGCATTTTGCAATTTAAATCCAAATTCAGATACTGTCGGATTAAATCAACGCATTTTAGAGCTTTCAATATATTTATGGTTTATTTATCTTGGCTACAGTTTGAGCCAAAATTTTTTCGTAAAAACTGCTAAAGTTCATAGCTAAATTCATAACAACAATTAATAATAGAATTTCAGACGCTACTCTTACTGAGTATATGGCATAAAGCTTTTTAAAAACAATATATTAATAAAAAATGAGCACTAGTTTACTTTCTACCTGGAATGCAAAGCTTGATAAGGGAGTATCGACCTTGATTATTCCCGATGGCTGCCGCGATCTGATTGTGAGAACCGTTGGTGATGATAAGCCTGAGTGGTCTGTTTCGCCATTATTTGATCGGGCTGAGTTAGTCCAGACAGCAGATAAGTGCTGTTATACCGGGTTCCGTTTGGCGCCGGGAACCGAAATTAACGAACGCGATCTGCTAGCTTATATTGACTGTAAACAACTTGATGCAGAACAAATAAAGGATGTGCTTGGCGAGTTCATTTGTACTGAATGTTCGGTTAGTGAAGCGCTGGCCTGTTTAGCCTCTGAGTCTGGATCGGTAAAACAGATATCTGCTCAATTAGGTGTCAGTGTTAGAACCTTGCAGCGACTGTTGGTGGACAAAACCAAGAGAACGCCTGGTTATTGGCTACAACTTGCCAGAGTGAGAAAAGCCGCTAAAAGTTTAGATTTTAATAGTAACTTGGCTGATGTTGCCGATCGCTATGGCTTTTCTGATCAGTCGCATATGAACCGGGAGTTTCAGCGCTGGTTCAGTTTAACCCCGGTACAAGTGCTAAATACGCCTTCTGTTATCAGCCAGTTGCATAACGAGGCTTATGGTTAAATCTAAACAGTTACCCGGCAACTGGCGTACAAATTTCGATTAAAAAGCCATTAAGGTCGCTAACGTAGGCGACTGTTTGTCCCCAAGGCATATCTTCTGCGTCTTGCACTAATATGGCGCCGGCTTTAAGGGCGTTAGCCAGTGCAGTTTTTACATCAGCTGTTTCAAATGCAATTT
>CAZUHQ010000156.1:0-6771 GCA_964620605.1 uncultured Thalassotalea sp. | reverse complement strand
TATATATACGAAATTATGCTCCTGCAATTCCGCTATACCATACATCCTGTATATATACGAAATTATGCTCCTGCAATTCCGCTATACCATACATCCTGTATATATACGAAATTATGCTCCTGCAATTCCGCTATACCATACATCCTGTATATATACGAAATTATGCTCCTGCAATTCCGCTATACCATACATCCTGTATATAAAAAGAGGCAAATGCTTGCCTCTTTTTACCTTAACCTGCCACTGGTAAGGCCAGTATTTGCCTTAAGTCAACTGACTACCGTTAGTCGTAAAAACGCTGCCCTTGTTCTGCCATATCGACAAGTTTCTGACACGGCGCGAAACGCTCGCCTAACTCTTGCTGCCACTGGTGCAACCTTGCAACTATATGAGTCGCGCCGATATGATCGATATACCTAAGTGGCCCACCTAAAAATGGTGGAAAGCCGATACCGAAAATCGCGCCGATATCGCCATCGCGGGCATTGCGAATAATACCTTCGTCCAGGCAGCGTACCGCCTCATTAAGCATCATATAGACACAGCGTAAGCTGATATCTTCCGCCGACAGTTTTTCCGACTTGGTAATACCAAGCAAGCGATAGACTGATTCATCCACCTGCTTTTTCTTAGTGTTATACAGATAAAAGCCTTTTTTGGTTTTTTTACCTAAACGACCATCGTCAATTAACTTATTAAACGCCGCCGGTGGCGCAAAACGCGCGCCAAGCTCCGCTTCTAAAATTGGACCTATTTTAGCGCCGATATCAATCCCCACTTCATCCAGTAATTGCATCGGACCAACCGGAAAGCCAAATTTCACTAATGCCTTATCTAGTTTTTCCACCGGTTCACCTCCAAGCAGTAGCACAGCCGCTTCGTTCATATAAGGCGCTAAAATACGGTTGACATAAAAACCGGCCCTATCTTTAACGACAATCGGTGTTTTACCCTGCTTTTTCGCTAATGCCACTGTGGTTGAGATCGTTTGATCTGAGGTTTTTTCATGAGCGATGATTTCCGCAAGTGGCATTTTATCCACCGGAGAAAAATAATGCAGGCCGATAACATTTTCCGGGCGCTGTGCTTTTTCCGCGATCTTACCAATCGGCAAACTGGAAGTGTTACTGGCAAAGATCGTTTGTTCATTGCAATGCGTTTCAATATCCGCGACCATTTGCTGCTTTAGTGTTAAATCTTCAAACACTGCTTCAATCACGACATCGGTTTGTTTAAAGCCAGAATAATCCAAAGTGCCGGTGATCATCGACATTTGTTTTTGCATCTCGCTTTTTCGGATAAAGCGACGTTTCACTTTTTTATTGAGTAAATCAAAACTGTATTTTAACGCGTGGTGAATACCTTGATGGCTAATGTCCTTAATGCGTACCGCAAGATTTGCCTTAGTGGCGCTAACAAAGGCGATACCACCGCCCATCAAACCACCGCCAAGTACCGCAACACTTTTCACTTTCGTCGGTGCTACGCCTTCAATGCCCTGCTCTTTTTTCATATCTGTGGTGGCAAAAAAGATCTGACGTAATTCTTTCGACACCGGCGTCATCACAAGTTGGCCGAAATGATCCGCTTCTAATTGATAACCCTTGGCAGGTGATTGTTCGACACCGGTTTTAACACAATCGATAATTTTTAATGGCGCAGGATAATTGCCCTTAGTTTTTGCCAGCACTGTTTTTGTCGCCTGGGTAAACAATAATTTTCGACCAGGCGCTGTGCGTTCTAAAAATTTGCCAAGCAAATTAAGCTTAAGCTTTTTATAACGCACCGGGCCGCCAGAGACTTTACCGGATAAGATCAGCTTTTCAGCAACGTCAACCAAGACACTTTCTGGCACCACATCATTGACTAAACCGGCTTTTAATGCCTGTTTAGCGCGCAACTGTTTACCGGTAAGCATCATATCCAACGCTTTTTGAATGCCCACTAATTTAGGTAAACGTTGAGTACCGCCACTGCCAGGTAACAAACCAAGCTGTACTTCCGGCAACCCTAATGCGGTTTTAGGGTTATCACTGCACACCCTGGCATGACAAGCCATTGCCAGTTCCAGGCCGCCGCCCAAACATGGACCATTAATCGCCGCAACTACAGGAATGGTTAAATTTTCCAGCTGAGCAAAAATCATCTGTCCCTGACGAGATAACGCCGTTGCTTCTTCCGCACTCTGACAGCTCGCCAGCATATTAATATCGGCACCAGCGACAAAAGAGTCTTTCTTACCGCTAACTAATACTACACCGCGTAAGCTGCTATCTTCTTTGATCTGATGTAGTACCTCGGCAATCTGTTCGGCAAATTCCGCTTTTAGGGTATTCATCGACTCACCGGCGACATCCATCACTAAATGCGCAATATCATTATCCTGACGCAATAAAGTGAAAGTGTTATTTGATTTATCAATTGTCATTAGTCAGTCTCCACTATCATTGCCGCGCCTAAACCACCAGCGGCACAAGCTGTGGTTAAACCAACACCACCGCCACGGCGTTTTAATTCATTTAAGGTTTGTACGATTAACCGGGTGCCGGTTGCGGCAAACGGATGACCATAAGCCAATGACCCTCCCATGACATTAAACTTATTCATGTCGATTTCACCAATTGCCTTATCTCGGCCGAGGTTTTCTTTGGCAAACTTATCACTGGCAAACATCTTCATATTCGCTAATGCTTGTGCAGCAAATGCTTCGTGCATTTCAATCAAATCCAGATCTTTTAATTCCATCCCGGCACGTTTTAACGCGATAGGGGTTGCATAACTCGGCCCCATCAGCATGTCCTGCCACACGTCGATGGCAGCAAAACCATAACTGCGAATATAACCCAGCGGTTGATAACCTAGCTCTTTCGCCCGACCTTCACGCATGATCAGTACCGCAGATGCACCATCAGTTAATGCGGTACTGTTGGCGGCGGTTACCGTACCGTGCTTACGATCAAACACCGGACGCAATTTCGCATAGCCGGCCAGCTCAGAGTTCTCTCGAATACAGTTATCTTTTTCAATAAACGACTTGTACGGCTCAACATGAGCGGCCATTACCTCATCCGCAAGTTTGCCTTCTTGCCAGGACTTAGTCGCCAGAGTATGAGATCTATGTGCCAGTTCATCTTGCGCTTCGCGAGTGATGCCGTGTGTTTTCGCCATTTGTTCGGCAGTTTGCCCCATCGACAAGCCGGTAGAGTATTCCGCAACTGCTGGCGGCACAGGCAAGATGTCTTTAAAGCTTAAGCCCTTGATTAAGGAAAACTTTTGGCCGAAAGTTTTAGCCTTGCTTAAGTCTAATAAAGTACGGGCAAATTTTTTCGACACGCCAATTGGCGCTACCGATGAAGAATCGGCACCACCGGCCACGCCAACATCTATCATGCCCGCCATAATGGATTCAGCAATATTAACCGTCGACTGAAAGCTGGTCGCACAGGCGCGAGAAACACTATAAGCATCGGTGTGAACATTCATTCCTGTGCCCAGAACAATTTCGCGAGCGATATTTGGCGCTTCAGGCATCTGTACTACTTGACCAAATACCAGCTGCTCAATGAGTGCCGGATCAACATCGTGCTTTTTCAACAGCTCGTTAACCACGAGTTTGCCTAAATCAACTGCCGGTACCCCATGAAATGCCGTCGCCTGTTTGGCAAATGGTGTTCTAAGACCAGCAACAATGGCGATACGTTCGCCACTGGCTGTATGTAACTTCTTGCTCATTGGTGATCCTTATAGCTTGCTTTCATTATATTTTTCATTGCCTTGTTCATCTTTTTTTATTACTTTTCGTTACCCAGACAAAGAGGTCTGACCTCTTGGGTTTTCTTCATTCTACCGTGTAAAACAGATAATTCAACTTAATCGGCAGCTTACTAGCCAAGTTTGTGATATTAGTATCAACTCCAATTTTTACCCTTGTATTTAAAAACTTGAACCATATATAAATGCATAGGTCGAAATTCAGTAAATAACAACCGATTAACAAAACTACGAATCTACTATGGCAATTGAATCTTTTTCTTCGCTTAAAGCGCATTTATCACAACAAATTATTGGTCAAACCGCATTAGTTGAAAACTTATTAATCGCCTTGCTGGCTAATGGTCATTTAATTGTAGAGGGTCCGCCAGGATTAGCAAAAACCCGCGCGGTTAATGCGCTAGCAGATGGCCTGGAAGCCGACTTTCATCGTATTCAATTCACCCCGGACTTATTACCGGCGGATTTAACCGGTACCGATATTTATCGCCCTGAAGACGGCAGCTTTGTTTTTCAATCAGGACCACTATTTCGAAACCTGGTATTAGCGGATGAAATTAACCGTGCCCCGGCAAAAGTTCAGTCTGCCTTATTAGAAGCAATGGCGGAAGGGCAAATCACCGTCGGCAGAAAAACTTACCCCTTACCGGAATTATTCCTGGTGATGGCAACCCAAAACCCGATCGAGCAAGAAGGTACTTACCCGCTGCCGGAAGCTCAGCTTGATCGTTTTTTAATGCATATCGAAATTGATTACCCTGATGCCGCCAGCGAGCTGGAAATCTTAAAACTCAATCGCGGTGAAGCGATCAAGCACGAAAAACAAAAAGTCAGCGAAATTTCTCAGGCTGATATTTTTGCCGCTCGTGAAAAGGTAATCAATATTCATATGGCACCAGCAATCGAGAACTATATTGTCGATTTGATCATGGCAACGCGTCAGCCAGAAAAATATGACGATAAACTCAAATTATGGCTGGCTTATGGTGCCAGCCCGCGTGCCACTATTGCGCTAGATCGCTGTGCCCGCGCCCGCGCCTGGTTACACGGCCGTGATTTTGTCGGCCCGGAAGATGTTCAGGCAGTGTTTCATAACGTATTACGTCACAGAATATTGTTAACTTATCAGGCAGAAGCGGAAGGTATCACTACCAACCAGCTGCTTGATCATTTGTTAAGTTTGGTTGCTGTTGCCTAATTTTTAGCTATGTGGTTAAAACAAAACACACAAACTCAGCAGGCATCGGCAGTTAGCCTGCTGGACAAAGTCGCCTCAACCGGGATCAATTTATCGATTAATGAATTGATCAACTATCAAAATAAGGCGTCTTTAATCAATCTCACTGCCGCGAAAAACCTCAAGGGTCAGATGAGCGGTAACTACCTTGCCCGCACTAAAGGCCGAGGCATGGAATTTGACGAGGTGCGTCATTATCAAAACGGTGATGACATTCGTGCTATTGACTGGCGTGTTACCGCTCGAACCGGAAAAACCCATACCAAACTATTTCGTGAAGAAGTAGAGCGGCCGGTACTAATTGCCACCGATCTCAGCACTAACATGCTGTTTGGTAGTCGATTATTGTTTAAATCAGTGCAGGCGGCTCACCTCGCAGCATTGGTTGCCTGGCATGCCAAAGGCCGGGGCGATCGCATCGGTGGCATAGTATTTAATCAGTTTCAACACGCAGAGTTAAAGCCTCGCAGCCGTAAAGAGGGGGTATTGCATTACCTGCACGCGCTGCAAAGCTGTCATCAAGTTAGTGAACAACAAATGCAAAGCCAACTCGATCAGGCAGAAGATCAGCTGGCATTTGAACAAAACTGCTTACGATTAAGACAGTTATCGCGCCCTGGCAGCCTGGTATATTTGATCACCGATGGTCACTATATCAGCCAGGAAGCGATTCGCCACTTGACCTATGTCACCCGACATTGTGAGTTAGTGGTCTGTCTAATTTCAGACCCATTAGAAACTGAATTACCACAATCAAGCCAAAAAATAAACGTCAGCATCACCGACGGCCAGCATAAACAACAACTGACACTTGGCGATGCGAAAACCGCACAACATTATCATCAACAGGCAATTGCTTTTCTTGAGCAAAAAGAACAGTTGCTGGAAAAAGCCGGCGCCCGGTTGTTGCATTTTAGCGCCGGTGAATTGCTCGAAGATCAACTCAAAAACGGAGTAGCACCATGGATCCGTTAGCTCAGTTAAAAGACATACATTTACCTGAACAAATCAATCATTACCCGCTTGCCTACGGCTGGTGGCTATTAGCATTAATGATTGTGGTTACTCTGGCACTAGTAACTCGCGCCTGGCTTAACAGCCGAAAATTAAATAAAGCAAAAAAACAGGCATTAAGTCATTTATCTAATGACAAGCTTGAGCTCAATGACATTATCAGCATTATCAAATGGGGCAGTTTACAATATTTTCCCCGCCAACAAATCGCTGCGTTATACGGTGATGAACTTGTTAACTTTCTTATCAAGCAATTACCGGAAAAATCTCAACAAGCATCATTTATTGACGTGCTAAAACAGGCAATTAACCAGCAATATCAGGCCACTGAAAGTGCCGAGCTTGAACTAAGTGAAGTAAAAGCGGCGGCCAGCCAATGGCTAAACTTGGCACTGCCACCGAAAACTAAAAAACATGGGCAAAATACAGCTGAACCACAGGAGGCAACGCAATGATCGAATTTGCCTTACCTTGGGTATTAGCCGCCCTGCCGTTGCCGTTATTGGTCTACTGGCTACCGGCAAGACGCAATAACGAAGCAGCACCGCTGAAAATGCCAACCCTGGTTCAGGGAATGCAGAGTAAAGAAATCGCTAATGCCAGTCAAAAAACGCCAAAATCTTTACTCGCGACTATCTGGTTATTACTAGTGCTGGCCGCCAGTCAGCCGCAGTGGCTTGGCGATGCGGTCAATATTCCAACCCAGGGGCGAGAAATGATGCTCGCCGTCGATCTCTCTGGCAGTATGC
>CAZUHQ010000155.1:0-6808 GCA_964620605.1 uncultured Thalassotalea sp. | reverse complement strand
GTTGTAATGATAATAAACAAGGAGCTGTAAAAACCATAAATAAAATGCTGGAGCGTATCGGAGTTGAAATGAATTCTGATGAAGAAGCTTGCACCAGCTTTCTTGATTGCTTTGAGTGTGAGCACCATTCATTGGTCTCTGATGTAACGGATATATGGCTAATGATGTCATTCAAGGAAACATTACAAGAGCTTGAAGTAACACCCGCAATTAACTCAATGCCACCTAAGAAAATGAATACACTATTAAACACTATTGAAACTATTCTAAGAGGATTTAGAGATAAATCTCCAGAAAATTATAAGCAAGCCGCTGAGCTACAAAAACAAACATCACACCCCTTGTATTCGAATGTCTACAGTCTAAATGACCTGCATGAGGTGTTTTCATGATCTCAGTAGTAAAAAATAATTTAGCTTCAGTACCAGATTATGGCGAAAACATGCCAGTAAGTAGTTACAGTGATGGCAGTGTTGAAAGCTACATTTTTGATAAAAAGTGGAAGTTTAGCGGCGCTATTCAGGCAGGAGTCGGTAGTCCAACAGATGTCTCTTTTTCACGGATTGACATGAAATACCGCAAGTACATTCAATCCACACTCGCATACATCATGGATGAATATAAACAAAAGAACAAAACGCATCCAACTATCGGACAAATTCAACACTGGAAGAATGGACTGAAATTTATTGCTCAAAGCCTTGGCGAGTGTAACTGGAACCTTCTATCAGACGACAGAATGTTCAAGCAATTCAAGAAATCTTTCAGTGAGCTAGTATTTAAAAGTAGCCTTTCTCAAACATTAATCAACAATGTTGTAACCACTTTTGGTCTGCTAAATAGTCTTAACCTGTGCCATCGGATTGTAACGATAGAAAGCTTAAACATACAAAGTATAAGGCCAGCCAAGCAACACATTGCAATTCCAACGAATATCTACCAACAAATACTTAATGATGCTATCTCAACAGTAGAGTCACTGCACCCCTATCGTCATGAAATATCCGCTCTTATGAACCGAGTTCAGACTATATACGACGAAGAAAAAAATCGAAAAGACAGATCTTCTTCTCAAGGCCAGATAAACGACAGGACTCGCAATAGAATTCGGAAGATAGGTCATAACATTCCTGATTTTAAGCTTACTCGTGACGGCACAAACATTTCTAATATTCTGACTCCCTGCGCGATAGTTTTACTGGCATTTAGCGGTGTTAGAGTTGGAGAGTTAAATAGCTTTACTAAAGATAGTTACGAAGAAAGAAAAGGAGAATACGGCGATAACATAAGCTTTTTGAAAGGTGAAACTACTAAAACAGTCGGTGGCATTCCTAAAAAAGAAGTATGGCAAACACACAGCATATCTAAAGATGCACTTGAGTTAGCCTATGACTGCACAGCATATCTTCGCGCAACCTACATAGATGATGTGAACAAGCAATACACTGAAAAAAAGATCAATTTAGATGAGTACAAAAAAACCTTACGGGTGCTAGAGTCTGTATTTCTGCCAGTAACACTAGAAGGCCCTAAAAAGACCAACTACAGCTCAACGGCTGCACGCTCAAAAAACCTCAAGTCTTATTTGGAACGACTAAATATTAAAGCAACAAAAGAAGATGTTGATTCATTCAATACCCTTAACCCTTCATGGCACGGAGAACTCAAAGAAGGTCAATTCTTACCGAAGATCAGTGCTCATGACTTTAGACGAACATTCGCAGTATTCTTTAAGCGTTATGGATTCGGAACAACGTCAACAATCAAGTTTCAATACAAACACAGAAACATAAACATGTCCGATTATTACGGCAAGAATGCCCAACTTCAGCACTTCGAAGATGTCTTGTTAGACTCTGACTTAATCCAACTATTGCATGAAGAAGGGGTTAACTTTGGAGTCGATATGTTTGATGAAATATATAACGATTCAGAAACGCTAAGTGGACTAGGTGGAGAACGAATAGCCAAGGATAAGTTTGAAAAACTACGCTCTGGAGACAAGGTATATATGACGCGGACTGAAATTGAGTCCCTAGTTCGCAATGGCACACTTTCTATTGTAAAGCTACCTACAGGCGGATACTGCACTAATTCGTCTTGCAGTAGAGTGTGTGGTATTGGCGAGTTCTCCGCTGAAATTAAACCATGCGAACATCAGGTAATTACAGACAAGGAAGCCAAAAGAACTCAGCGTCAAAATAAGCGACTAATAAAAAAATTTCGAGATTTAAATAATGGCGACCCTATGATGAACAGTATACTTATCGGAGTTAAGCAAAAGATAAAAATAAATGAGTCATTGATTATCAACCATGGAATTAAAGTCACAGCCTTTGAGGATAATATCAAAGGCACAATCGCAACCAGTAGAGGTTAGTATGAGAAATTCAGGAAAAGCATTAGCGAGGTTGCGAGCAGCTTTAGATCGCCTAATGTCGGGAAAGCCACAAAATGTTTCACCTTCAGGTAAATTAACCCTTAATAAAATAAATAACGAAGCTGGCCTTGGGAACAGTTACATACACAAATTCAAAGATTTTATTGAAAATGAAGCAAACCCAGCCATTGAGTCCTTTAACGCTAATTACGATCCCGTCAAAGCGAAACTATTACAAAATAAGCAAAATCTAACTGAGAAAGAAAAGCATAAAGCCAGATTGAAGAAAGAAATCAAACTTAAAGAGCAATACCGCCAAGAGCGAGATGACCTGAAAACTATAAACAAAGAATTAGAAACACAAGTTAGTACGTTGACGTTCAGACTGTATGAATTACAAGAACAACTTAATCTACAAAATGTTGTGAAACTCTCTTAATAACCATTACCGAATGAGGCCTTAAGTATAGGAGTGTTAATTGTTTGCATTGATTGATGGGATTAGTTTTTACGCTAGCTGTGAGCAAGTGTTTAGACCAGATTTACGTTTGTCAGGATGCTGTGTTTTATCAAACAATGACGGAGCTGTGGTAGCGCTAAATCGTAGAGCTAAAGAGCTTGGAGTTAAAAAGTTCGAACCATACTTTAAGCAAAAAAACATAATAGAAAAGAACAATATTCACGTGTTCTCCAGCAACTATGAGCTTTATGGAGACATGTCTGCCAGGATGATGTCTATCATCGAAGAGTATGGTGATAGACACTTTGTATATTCAATTGATGAAAGCTTTATTTTTAAATCAAATGTTACAGATTGGTTCAGCTATGCACGAAATATCCGCAGAAGAATCTGGAAGGAGTTAAGGTTGCCTGTCGGTGTAGGTGTGGGCTCCAACCTAACATTATGTAAGCTTGCCAACCATTGCGCCAAAAAGGTAGATGGTTATAGAGGTATAGCTATAATTGACGACGAACACTCTAGAAAAACTATGCTAGAAAAGTGCAGTGTTGAGGACGTTTGGGGAATCGGAAGAAGACTGAGCGAAAAGTTCAAGGCGTTAGGAGTTAATACCGCTTTTGAATTAAGCCTCTATCCACCTAAACTCGCTCGACAGCACTTCAATGTAAATGTTGAAAGAACGATAAGAGAGCTAAATGGTGAACAGTGCCTATCATGGGACGATAATGTAGAAAAGAAAAAGCAGATTTTCTCAACGAGGTCATTCGGTCAGAAAATTACTTGTAAAGAAGAGCTTAAACAGGCGCTAATAAATCACGGGGTTAACGTTGCCCAAAAAGCTAGGAAGCAAAACTCTCACATAAAACAATTGCTGCTGTTCGCAAGTTCTTGCCCTTTCGATCAACAGCAAGTACATTTTAAAGCTTCAACTACAATATCATTGCCTGAACCTCTAAACGACCCTACGTTAATATCCAAAGAGGTTAGTGGTGCTATTGATAAAATATACAAACAGAACGTTGTCTATAAAAAATGTGGCGTTGGCGCTGTTGAATTAGTTGATTCTAACAACATGCAACTTGATCTACTTTCACCAGATCCAAACAATCAAATTCTTACAAACACATTGGATTCTATAAATAGCCGTTTTGGGAAGGATACAGTAAAAATTGGCAGCCAGGGTGTAGACAAAACTTGGGAAATGAAAAGGGAGTTCCTATCCCCAGCATACACAACAAGATGGAAAGACATTCCTAAGATTAAATGTTAGCCAATAACATTAAGTTAACAGCCGAAGTGTAGATGCTCATATCTTACAGTTTGGATGAATTGGATTTAGGCTTAATGTGACAGGCTGCTATGAGCGAAAAGCGGAAGTATAATATAGGACTACGTGCAACTATTTTAGAAATTTTTACCCTTTTATTTTTCATTTTTATCTATTTTTAAGCGTTTCCTGCTTAACACATTTGTAACACTTTGTTTTCTTATTATTTACTAAGTTGTTGTTTTTTGTTTTTTTCTGTTGTTTGTGTTTTTATATTGTTATTAATGTTTAATCACATTTTTTAATGGTCAAGTAGCCGGGTTGATATGAAGATGAATGAACCATGTCAACATATAGAATATTTTTATTCACTTTTGTAAGGTATAAAATGGCAACAGAACAACGCTTTTCAGAAAAGGAAATTTTGTTATCTACTACAGACTTGGACAGTCGCATTAAATACGCAAATAAAAACTTTTGTGATATTGCGGGGTATTCTTTAGATGAAATGAAAGGTAACTACCATAATATGGTTCGTCACCCCGATATGCCTAAAGCTGCCTTTGGTAATTTATGGGAATTTATCCAATCAGGTAAGTCATGGATGGGGCCTGTAAAAAATCGCTGTAAAAATGGTGATTATTACTGGGTTAATGCCTTTGTTACTCCGATTAGAGATGATTCTGGAAGAATATTTGAATATCAGTCGATAAGGACATGCCCTGATAGAGATTTAGTAGAGCGGGCGGATGAGCTTTACGAACAGTTAAATAAGGGGAGTACGCCAACTGCGTTAAAGTACCAAACCGATATTACCTACTGGGTTCAGTTAGTGCTTTTGGCAATAGTGGTACTTTCTGTTGCTATGGTAGCAACAGATGCGGCAAATTTATGGTTTTCACTGCCCATACTATTATTATCAGTAGCTGGCACTGGATTATTTATGAATTGGCGAAGTAAATATCGAAGGGTCGTTGATAAAGCTAAAAAAGTATTTGATAACCCGTTAATGAGTTATTTGTATTCAGGTAATAACGATGACGTTGGTGCAATTCATTTAGCTTTACAGATGAAACAAGCTGAAGTTAGGGCAATTACGGGTCGAGTAAATGATGACTCAGAGTCGATTGTAGATGTGGCAAGTCAGTCGGCAGAGCGTGGCAATAATGTTGCCTGTACGTTAAGCGAGCAACGCTTGCAAACAGAGCAGATTGCTACAGCGATTAATCAAATGTCAGCCACTATTCAAGAGATTGCGC
Source organism: uncultured Thalassotalea sp. (assembly GCA_964620605.1). Lineage (GTDB taxonomy): Bacteria > Pseudomonadota > Gammaproteobacteria > Enterobacterales > Alteromonadaceae > Thalassotalea_E. The sequence goes on along the minus strand of CAZUHQ010000155.1, from coordinate 1,442 downwards.
AAATTGTTACGCAAGCGTCTTCGGCATCACAGCAGGGGTTAGATATAAGTAATAAAGGGCAATCGGTAGTGAACGAAACCGTTACTGCAATCAATGAATTATCAGCTCAGTTAACCGAAGTCGATCAAGCCATTGAACGATTAACTAACGGTAGCCGTGCAATTGAAACCGTGTTGAGTGAGATTAGCTCTATTGCAGATCAAACCAACCTGTTAGCGTTAAATGCAGCTATTGAGGCGGCTCGTGCGGGCGAACAAGGGCGAGGTTTTGCTGTAGTTGCTGAGGAAGTAAGGGCTTTAGCGATGCGTTCACAGCAATCTACAGAGGAAATTGGTAAGTTATTGACGCAATTACGCAGTGAGTCAGATTTGGCGGTAAATGCGATGAATTTGGGTAATGATTTATCGAAATCCTGTGTGCTTCTTGCTGAAAAAACGGGACAAGCCTTAACAGATATTACTCGAGAGGTCTCTGAAATCACCAGTATGAATGCGCAAATAGCAACAGCGGTTGAAGAACAGTCGGTAGTGGCTGAGCAGGTGGATCAAAACGTTGTATCTATCAGTGATATGTCAGGGCAAAGCGAAGCGCACGGCCGTGAAGCAGTGCAATTAAGTGAAGCCTTGTTAAATCGATTACATGAACAAAAAAGTTTGATTAATCAATTTTCATAAAAAATGAATATCTCTAAACCGTAGTGCTTTAACAATAAAAACATAGAGTTGTAAGTTGCTCAATCACTTAGCGTGATATAATTACATCTTCACCAAAAGATAAATTAAATGAGCAACTAACACGATAGTAATACCAAAATTTTTAGCCTACTGCACGACATGGAGCCGCAATGTAATTTCCTCAATCAAAAACGAAAACCTACGCTTAATGACACTGAATTGATTGCATTTAACCTAGCTGCTGAGCACTTAGATATTGGTTTTGAACGCTATCTTTTTACTCTTTTACCTGCATCACTTAAAGGTAAGATAGAACGCACAGTGTATCAAAGAAGGCGTCGAAAGTTAGGCTTCAAATTTGAATCATTCATACAAGCCACTGCCTCTACCATTGTGTCCGTTGAGGATTATCACATTGTAGACAGTATGCCCTGAGAAATTTGTAAATACAGTCGATCATCGCGTACTAAAGTTTTTCAAGAAAATACTCAGAGCTTCTCCTACTATTGGCTATTGTGCCGCCCTACAAATGCCATATTATTGACTAATAAATACATGGTGTTTGTACCTTACAAGGGGTTATCAAAGCATATGATATTTCAAAAGCTTCAGTGCATGACATTCATAATCTTGATGATATTAAAGATCACTTAAATAATTGCGCGCTTATTGGTGACAGGGGCTACCTGAGTCAATACTATCAACAATACCTATTTGTAACTTCTGCCATACAAGTTGAAGCCCCCCAATATTGGAAAGACGTTAATT
>CAZUHQ010000154.1:0-6858 GCA_964620605.1 uncultured Thalassotalea sp. | reverse complement strand
ACCATCACTATGGGTACACCATATAAAGGTTGCCACCAATCTTGTGGTCGAATAAAGACTAAAATAGTAAAAAGGCTGGCAATAAAAGCACTCAAGATCAGCTCCTAAATACATTTTCGTTGAAATTAGATAACAGAATAAGGTGGCTATATTCCCAGTAGCTATTGTCAGATAAACAAGCAAGACGCAGTAAGTCCTTCCATGGAAGTTCAACATCTATATCTATTAACAACTACTTTTCCTTTAGTACTGTTTCTAAGTCAGTAACAGGCTGCCACCCTAGCTCTGCTTTTAATTTTTCATTACTAAAATTAAATGGCGTATACATGGTTTTAGCCCGGTAATGACTGAATATGTTAGGAAAATTACCTTTCGATAATTTATGTATTCTTTCAAAGACCTTACAACCGAGTAAATACAACCCTAACGGAATCGTTATTTTTTTAGGTATTTTTTGATAAAGCTTCTCGTAAAGCCTAATAAACTCTTTTTGGGTCGGGGTTTCATCAACCAAATTATAAACCTGACCATTTGCCTTATCATCAATTGTCGATAAGGCCACAGCTAAGGCACAGTTCTTAACATGAACATAGGGTATTTTTGCATTGCCACCAACCACCAGAAAAAATGGTATTTTAGGTAAGGCAAAGCCGACTCTGGGCGACAAAATATTGTGTTCTTTACTGTAAATAACACCCGGGCGATGAACCACCAAGTCAATTGCTAACGCTTTACAACGTTCTAAACAAAGACGCTCTTGATAATATTTAACCCAGGAATAGCCATCTCTGAGTTCAGGATGGGGTTCTACCGGTGTTTGTTCAGTGACCGTCTGACCACGAGTGAGTAATGATGTGCCATACAAGGCAAAAGAGCTAACAAAAACAAACTTTTTAATCGGCATGGACTCAAGGCAATCAAAAAGAATTTCTGTTGAAACTACGGTTTCGGTAAACATCCCCATAGGGCTACCGGATTTGGACGCGGCCAAATGTACAACAGTGTCAACGCCTTCCAGGCTGTTTTTGACATTCTCGTCACTGTTTAAACTACCACGGACGATTTCAACTTCTAGCTGTTCCAATCCGTTTAGGCTACTACCGGGACGAACCAAACAGCGAATATCTTTAGCGCCAACATTAATTAACGCCTTAACAACTTCCACTCCTAAAAAGCCATTGGCCCCTGTCACTAAAATACTCATTATTTTCCTTCCGGCGAACTAATTTGTTGGCAAATTTCATCGATAATGTTTGATGTACGCTGTATTTCTGCATAAGAAACAGGCTCAGGCTGCTGTTGTCCGATTGCCTGATAGAATTCTTCAATTAAGCGCTTCATATCCGAAAAAAATGTTTCTCTACCAAGCCAAAACGCCTTAAAGTTTCGCCAATACTGGCGCTTCAACTGTTTTGCCCGTTGACGAATATTCAGGCTTAACCCTAGCCCGCCAGGAAGCGAAGGATTAGTATCTTTTTGCCAATAATGCTCGGTTAAATTCAAATCAATTGTCGATTTTTCTCCCAAGTATCTGACACGAAATTGTGCAGGCAAGGCGTTCGAAACAAATAACACGGAGCAGGAAATCAAGTTTTCTCTATCAAATATTTGAACCCTTAACTCATCGTTAACCACGCCGTTATTACTCAAATCATAAGCATGCGCCGTAACTTCTAGATCATCACTTAAGAAAGGTGCAAGCATGGCAATAGGGTGAGAAATATTATTTTGAAACAACTGGCCCGGTAACTTTGCGATCCAATGATCCGGGTTAGAAGTCACTAACTTACCAAAAATTCCCTGCAGGTTATAACCGAAAATGGCATCCATATGGATCATTCTGCCAAACTTTTCTTGATCGTTTAATTCATTAAACACTTCAATAGTTTCAAAAGAACGTAAACGATGCGTTCCCGGGCAAAGCAGCAATTGCTTGCTTTTAGCCAGAGCGATAAGCTTTTCGGTTTCTTCAGCGGTAATGGTTACCGGCTTCTCAATATAAACACTGGCATTGGCGTGTAATATTTTCTCGGCGAGAAAATAATGCGATGTCGGTGGGGTCGTAATATGTACTACATCCGGTTTTTCCGTCACTAACATATCATCAATGGAAGTATATGTTGCTTTAATCGCATATTTTTCAGCTAATGCTATTGACGGAGTTTTTCTCAAATCACAAACAGCGACAACTTCACTTCCAGGTATTTTTTGAATCTCTTCAATATGTGCTTCTGCAATTTGGCCTGCGCCAACAATACAAACTTTCAAACTAGCTCTCCTTCAGGCTATTGGCATAGATATCCAGACAGATCGTTAACGACCCTTTCCAAACAACACAATTTCTACGGTTCTAATCAAAATTAATAAATCAAGCATAAAGCTACGATGTTTAATGTAATACAGATCATACTTAAGCTTTTCCAACGAATCTTCTTCCGTCGAACCATAAGGGTATTTCAGTTGTGCCCATCCAGTTAAGCCAGGCTTAACATTGTGGCGTTCATTATAATAAGGAATGGTCTTAATCAGTTGCTGAACAAACTCTGGGCGTTCCGGTCTAGGGCCAACAAAGCCCATGTCGCCACGCATCACATTGTAAATTTGTGGTAACTCGTCAATACGATACTTACGGATAAACTTACCGATTTTGGTAGTACGATCATCATTTTCCGTCGCCATCTGCGCACCATGCTTTTCCGCATCAACACGCATACTACGAAATTTATAAATATTAAATGCCTGACCATCTAAACCAACACGTTCCTGAAGATAAAAGATCGGCGCTTGCATGCCCTCATCAAGTTTGATCAAGAGCGCGGTAATCAACATCACCGGCCAGGTCACCAGAAATAAGAAGAACGCAATACCCGCATTAAAAATCCAGTCGAGGGTATTTCTTAAATGGTTAGCCGACGCAAAACCATTTGAGTATATCACCCAGCTCGGGTAAATAAGATTTACCGCGATCTGTCCAGTTTCACGCTCAATAAAATCTAAAATTTCAGTAATTTCAACACCACGAATCTTACAGGCAAACAATTCATCAACCGGTAAATTATTGCGACGTTCATCACTTGCCACCACGATTTCATCAATATCATGTTCTAATGCGTAACTAACCAGCGAACCATCAAGTTCAATCTTGTTTTCATTGACTATGCCAGACTCTGAATCACCGTCCATGGTAATAAAGCCGTGCATAAAAAATCCCTGGCGATCAACACCTCGGCGCATACGCTTTTCAATAATAGACGCGCGTTCACCAGCGCCAAGCACCAATACTGTACGTTTATTTAAACCAAAAAAATCAACACGATAAACAATATAACGGAATAAACAGATAGCGAAAAAACTGATTAAGCTGGCAATTGCTAGCAATTCAATCGGCAAGGCATTTCTCGCATATAAAGGATTGGTTAACACAACAATAAAAAAGCCAATGGCAACCGACATTAAAATTCGACGCACTAACCCGCGAAAGCTCTCCCTTAATTTAGAATTATATAGCCCTAATGCCAATGAAGATAGCTGTACAACCAAAGCAAAAACAAAGGCATAAATAAAAATAAAATTTTTAGGGATGGCAATGTGTTCAACTATCCCAACGACGCTATTCCCATAAAATGAGATCAGAAACGCACTGGCAAACAGCAATAATTCAATAATAACGAGAGATTTGCTTCCTGATGACAAATCACGAAACTTTGGACTAGACATAACTTACGAGCATTTCCTTATTAAATTTATAATAACCAATTGTTTTTATTAAAGTTGGCAATTACAAGAATGAGTATTAGGATGAATATAAATACCACGAAGCGCATACTAGCAAGATTTACTTTTTTTTTACAGCAATTTAATAAGTGCAACCGCTATAAAAATCAAATAGAATCTGGTAGTTTAATACTGTTTTGCGATAACTTGAAAAAGGTTAAGACCATGGAATACCGACTGCTCAATAATATCAAATATATAATAATCACTTGTATTATTTATGCTATATCTGGCTGTAGTTCGCCTTCTCTTCCCCCTGCCACCATACACCAGTCAAAAACTGTCGATGTTAATTCATATAAGTATCTAATCGGTCCTGGAGATGTACTGAATATATTTGTTTGGCGTGAAGCTGAAGTTTCTGGCACCTTTGTCGTTAGACCTGATGGCATGATCACTACTTCACTGGTAGAAGATATTCCTGTTGCTGGCAAAACGCCAACCGAGTTAGCAAGAAAAATTGAAGAGATATTATCCGTATACTTAAAAGACCCTGTGGTTACTGTCACAGTAAATGACTTTATTGGCCCATTCGGCGAACAAATTAGGGTAATAGGTGAAGCTGCACAACCTCAGGCAGTAAATTATGTTCAGCATATGACCCTACTCGACGTTATGATACAGGTAGGAGGGCTTACAGAGTTCGCTGACGGAAACGCAGCTAAATTAGTAAGAATTGAAAATGGCGAACAAAAACAGTATGGAATCTTTATAGAAGATCTCATAAAAAATGGGGAAATAGACGCAAATGTCGATGTCTTACCTGGTGATATCATAGTAATTCCAGAAACTTGGTTTTAATACCATTAAGCAATCAAACGTTTACTTCCCTGTTTATTAGAGGTCAGGAATGCAAGAATTATTTGAACAAGCAATAGATTATTTAAAAGGAATTTGGCTCAAACGTAGATATATTATGATATCTACTTGGGCTATTTGCCCTTTGCTGTGGATAATTATTGTTAATTTAGATGATGTATATCAATCAGAAGCCCGAGTATATGCTGATACTCAATCTATATTAGGCCCGCTGTTAAAGGGGTTAACCGTAGAAACAAATACCGATGCTCAAATTCAGCTTATGGTCAAAACTCTGTTAAGCAGACCCAACCTCGAAAGAATTACTCGTATGACGGATCTGGATATTCAAACAGATACCCCAAAAAAATATGAAGAATTAATCGAAGATTTAAAAGAAGACATCATTATAAAAAAAACAGGTGGTAGAAGAGAAAATATATTTACCATATCTTATGAGCATAAAGATCCAGAAATGGCTAAAAATGTTGTCCAGTCAGCTTTAACAGTATTTATTGAAAACACCTTAGGTGAAAATCGCAGTGACACTGATACTGCAGGTAAATTTTTAGATACTCAAATTAAAGAATATGAAAACCGTTTGCTGTCAGACGAAGCTAAGCTTACCGATTTCAAACAAAAGTATAGCAATGTCTTACCTAACCAATACGGTGGTTACTACAACAAATTAAGTATTGCAAAAGAGCAACTTAAAGCAATAGAACTAAGTCTTTCTGAAACACAAATCCAGCTAGCTAATTCTAGAGAACAATTAGGCTCTTCAAACATTCCCGAAGAAAAATTACAATCTAATATTAAAGATTCAAATACTATTGTAACTAGCTATGATGAACGGATCACTGAGCTACAATCCCAACTTGATGCATTACTGTTGAAATATACTGACAGGCACCCTGATGTAAAAGAAACAACCAATAGACTAGAACATTTACAATCACTAAGAGAAAACGAGGTGGAAGAATACCTTAACGCACGAGCAAGCGGCGGTTCCACGACTCAAATTTCTCAAAACCCGGTTATTCAAAACCTACAAATTCAAATTAACCAGTTAGAAAATCAAGTTGCTTCAATCAAGGTTCGCCGTGATAACTACGCAAAAGAAGTTGAAGACTTGGAAAATAAAATTCATATTCTTCCAGAAATAGAAGCTGAACTAACTGCATTAAATCGTGGTTATGAAATTACCAAGAAAAAATATGAAGAATTGCTAAGTAGGAAGGAAACAGCTCAATTAGCTAAACAAGCAGACGAAACTACTAGCAAAATTAACTTTAAAATCATCGATCCTCCTAGAGCACCAACAGAGCCTACAGGCCCTAAAAGAATACTATTCTTACTTGCCACTGCAATAGTAGGAATTGGCGTTGGCGTTGGTTTATCGTTTTTAATCAGTCAAATTAACCCTGTAGTAACATCACGCAATCAGATCACCAAAGAAACCGGCATTCCGGTGTTTGGCATTGTCTCAGCTGCGGAAAATCTGGGACTACAACAATGGCATCGCAAAAAGACATTGGTATTCATCATATCCAATACCTTGCTGTTATTATTGTTAGCTTGTTTCATTGTTTATTCAATTTTTCCTGAACAAGTTTTAGCACCAATAAAAGGAATGCTTTAAATATGAGTACTATTGAAAAAGCGTTAGCTCGTAAAGCAGCCAAACAGCAAGAATCAAATAAAGATTCGACAGCACAAAACTCTGCTGAGCAACAACCAGCTGAAGCAGAAAAACCTATTGAAAACAACACGACCGCTGGACAATCAAATAAGCAAATTCTGACAGTTGATACGAGAAGTTTAAATGAACGAGGCTATTTAATTGATACCGGTGAACGGAAAAGTATCAAAGACGAATTCAGACAAATAAAAAGAAAGCTGCTAAATAACGCCTTTGGTAGTGGTGCAAAGTTACTCAATCACCCCAATCTAATCATGGTTAGTAGCGCCAAGCCTAATGAAGGAAAAACTTTTGTTGCTGTCAACCTGGCACTAAGTATCGCATTGGAACAAGACAAGAAAGTATTGTTAATCGATGCCGACGTCTTACGTCCAAGCGTCAACCGCGAATTAGGCTTGGAAAAAACAGAAGGACTTATCGAATACTTACTTCAACCAGAGAAAAGCGTAAGTGACGTGTTGTTCGACACTAACATCAATAATCTCAAAGTAATACCGGCAGGACAGCCACACCATTTATCCAATGAGTTATTGGCCAGTAAAAAAATGGCCGCATTAGCCAACGAGTTAGCTACCCGTTACCCT
>CAZUHQ010000153.1:0-6985 GCA_964620605.1 uncultured Thalassotalea sp. | reverse complement strand
TGTCAAAATCAATAACGAAGCATATAAGCCTTTTAAACTCGCCCTCTGGGAGCTTGTCAGGAAAGTGATAACTTCACAAATTTCTTAGTTGGAGAATGACTACAACGGCATCAATTTGCTTTGTTCTAACTTCCCTGACATAGCTCTGAACTGGTTAAATATTTATTTCAATTGGTATAAATCAAAGATTAGATTTTAATAAAGTTAAGTCTATTTTTTGGCCGTTCAAATAATCGTTAATGCAATCAAGCACCATAGGGCTGCGTAATTGTGTTTTTTTCGCTAGGATTTCTGGCAATGTAAACCAGTGAGTAGCTAAAATATCGTCGTCCTGTGGGCAGGTGCTTGGCAATTCATCCAGTTCAATAACAAAACAAAAACGCAGGAAGTATAAGTTGAGCTCTGGGCGATGGAAATAGTAGATGCCGCTGCAATAATCTGGAGTAAGTGTTAGGCCAGTTTCTTCCTGTAGTTCCCGTTTGGCACCGTCGATAAGGTTTTCATTTGCTTCTATATGACCGGCCGGTTGATTAAATACATGTTTGCCGTGCTCGATTTCTTCCACCAGTAAAAACTTGCCCTGACAATGCACCACCACGGCGACTGTGGTGTTGGGTTTAAACTGCTGATCGCCATGTGGGGGATTGATATTATTATTTGCCGTCATTTTTTATCTCTTTATAGGCACCGTTTTTGATGCCATTAATCGTGTATCTGCCTATGCTATAGCGAATAAGTCTTAAGGTTGGAAAACCGATATGGGCGGTCATTCGCCTCACTTGGCGGTTTCTGCCTTCGATAATGCTAATGCTGAGCCAGGTGGTAGGAATGTTGGCGCGATCTCGAATCGGTGGATTGCGTGGCCAGATTTTAGGCTCTTCTATTATTGTTACCTTGGCGGGTTTGGTTGGTCCATCTTTTAAAGTCACGCCATTGCGCAATTTATCTAAATCTTGCTCACTAGGCGCGCCTTCTACCTGAACCCAGTAAGTTTTTGTGGTTTTCTTTTTCGGATTGGCAAGCTGATGTTGCAATTTTCCGTCGTTGGTTAATAGCAATAAACCTTCGCTGTCTTTGTCGAGCCGACCTGCGGCATAAACCTCTTTTACCGGAATGAAATCTTTTAACGTTTGGCGCTGTGCTTTTTGTGATTGGTCGTCGGTAAACTGGCTTAGTACATCAAAAGGTTTATTAAATAATAAAATTTTACGCTCTTTCTCAGCTGGTCGTACCTTTTGAACTGGTTTGCGCTGATGTCGTTTAAAGCCTTTATTGTACTGGTTTGTCACAGAATCTTGCCTAAATTGCGTTTCTTTAGTTTATCTTGGGCTATTTTAATGTGCTTTGAATTCCTATACTATGCGCGCGCAAAAAAAAATTCATAAAGTGAATATCTATGCTGATGTTTTAGTTTTGTATTCGCTTTATTGCATACTCGCTGATTAACGTAGGATAAAAAATGACCACAGAATCATCTAACATCATTTATACCATCACCGATGAAGCGCCAGCGCTTGCGACGCATTCATTATTGCCTATCATTCAAGCCTTTACTGCTTCATCTGGTATCAATGTGGAAACACGTGATATTTCTTTAGCGGGTCGTATTATCGCGAACTTCCCTAAATATTTAACACCAGAGCAGCGCATTGGTGATGCGTTAAGCGAATTGGGTGAGTTAGCTAAAACACCAGCAGCGAATATTATTAAATTACCAAATATTTCTGCGTCTATTCCTCAATTGCAAGCAGCAATCAAAGAGTTGCAAGCTAAAGGCTATCACTTACCTGATTACCCGGCTGAGCCACAAAACGAAGCGGAAGAGTCAATTAAATTAACTTACGCCAAAGTATTAGGCTCTGCGGTAAACCCGGTATTACGTGAAGGTAATTCTGACCGCCGTGCGCCAGCATCAGTTAAAAACTACGCCAAGAAAAACCCGCATTCAATGGGGGCCTGGTCAAATGCTTCTAAATCACATGTTGCGCATATGGCATCTGGTGATTTCTACGGCAGTGAAAAATCAGTGACTATTGACGGTGCAACAACTGTGAATATCGAATTTGTGGCCGACAACGGTGAAGTAAACGTTTTAAAAGAAAACCTGGCGTTATTAGATAAAGAAGTGATCGATGCGTCTGTGATGAACAAAAACGCCTTAGTAGCGTTTTTCGAAAAAGAAATCGAAGACGCGAAAGCACAAGACGTTCTACTTTCATTGCACTTAAAAGCGACCATGATGAAAGTATCAGACCCGATCATGTTTGGTCATTGTGTAAAAGTATTCTACAAAGACGTATTTGCAAAACATGCTGACACCTTTGAGCAATTAGGTGTTGACGCCAATAACGGTATCGGTGATGTTTATGCGAAAATCGAGCGTTTACCGGCAGAGAAAAAAGCGGAAATCGAAGCTGATTTACAAGCGGTATACGCAACTCGTCCAGAGATGGCGATGGTTGATTCTGATAAAGGCATTACTAACTTACACGTACCTAGTGATGTCATTATTGATGCGTCAATGCCTGCGGCATTACGTGCTTCTGGTCAAATGTGGGGCCCGGACGGCAAACAAAAAGATACCAAGTTTATGATCCCGGATCGTAACTATGCAGGTGTTTTCTCTGCGGTAGTTGATTTTTGTCGTGAAAACGGCGCGTTCGATCCAACCACTATGGGTACAGTACCTAACGTTGGTTTAATGGCGCAAAAAGCCGAAGAATACGGCTCACACGATAAAACTTTTACTATGGCGGCCAACGGTAAAGTACGCGTTGTTGATGCTAATGGTAAGGTATTGATTGAACAAACGGTTGAACAAGGTGATATCTTCCGTATGTGTCTGGCGAAAGACGCGCCGATTCAAGACTGGTTAAAACTGGCGGTTACTCGTGCCCGTGCAACTAATACTCCTGCGGTATTCTGGTTAGATGAAAACCGTGGTCACGACGCACAAATGATCAAGAAGGTGAATACCTATTTAGCCGATCATGACACCAGCGGCCTAGATATTCGCATTATGGCGCCAGTAGATGCCTGTAGATTTACTCTAGCCCGTTGTAAAAATGGTGAAGATACTATTTCGGTAACCGGTAACGTATTGCGTGATTACTTAACCGATTTATTCCCTATTTTAGAATTAGGTACATCAGCAAAAATGTTATCTATCGTACCATTAATGAATGGTGGCGGTTTATTTGAAACTGGCGCTGGTGGCAGTGCGCCTAAACATGTTCAACAATTTAATAAAGAAAACCACCTGCGTTGGGATTCTTTAGGTGAATTCTTAGCATTAGCCGCGTCTTTAGAACATGTTGCGGTAACTACAGGTAACGCTAAAGCACAAGTATTAGCCAATACCTTAGATGCAGCAACTGGGAAATTTCTGGATGAAAACAAGTCACCATCACGTAAAGTAGGTGAGTTGGATAATCGTGGTTCGCACTTCTATTTAACCATGTACTGGGCACAAGCACTTGCAGAGCAAACAGATGATGAAGAGTTAAAAACTGCGTTTACTGCAGTTGCTCAAGCATTAACTAAGCAGGAAGAAAAAATTGTTGCTGAGTTAAACAGTGCTCAAGGGCCTGCGATGGATATTGGCGGTTATTATTTCGCAGATCCGGCATTGGCAGCTAACGCGATGCGCCCAAGTGAAACCTTAAATACCATTCTTTCTAGCCTTTTATAAACGCTTTTGAGTTAACTAAGCAAGTCAAGGCTATGCATTTTTGCATAGCCTTTTTTGTAGTTCGCCCTGAGCGTAGCGAAGCACGACAAAACCGATTGAGCGCTATGCAGCGCAACAATAACATTTAATGACGTGTTAAATAAACTCAATAATTTATTGGCGATAAATATCTGACAATGGACTCCTTACGCCGTTTGCCCCATTTTCAATTACATGCGTATAAATTTGTGTTGTACGCAAATCGGTGTGACCTAATTGCTCCTGAACCGTTCGAATATCAGCACCACGCTGCAATAAATGTGTTGCGAATGAATGTCTCAATGTATGACATGTTACCTGTTTATTAAAAGATAACGCATTACTTGCTGTTTTCACTGCTTTACGAACGCTGGTTTCATTAATGTGATGACGCCTTAAAACTTGAACTTCAGGATCGATACTTAGCCGTTTAGCAGGGAATAAATAATGCCACCCTAATTCAAACGGAGCAGATGGATATTTTTTCGCTAATGCATACGGTAAATAAACACCCTGGTAGTTTTTATTATGCCTATCGGCTTCAAAATAGGACGTTGCGTGGGCAATTTGCTGTTTTAATGCGGGAATTAACTCTTTTGCTAAAGTTACGCGTCGACTTTTATTGCCTTTACTTTGCCAAATATTGATACAAAAATATTTAAAATCGATATCTTGTATTCTTAGTCTAACAACTTCCATGAGCCGCAAGCCGCTTCCATACATAAGTTGGCAAGGTAAAATATAGTTCGCATTTATTTCAGTTAATAATGATTGGACTTCATTTGAAGTTAAAACAACAGGTAATTTATTGCTCAGTCGACTTTTATTAAAATTTAGCTCTAATGATAATGGGTTATTTAAGATGTTAAGGTAAAGAAAGACCAATGCGTTTAATGCAATACCTTGAGTTCTAGGAGCAAGGTTTAACGAATTTGTTAAGTAAGATAAATACTTTTCAACTTCATCATTATGGCACGTTGCAGGATGTTTTTTGCCAATAAAGATAATATAGCCTTTGATCCAGTAAACATATGTTTCAATTGTGCGTTTTGCATATCGCTTTAAACGCATTTTTTCTACGATCATTTGTAAAAAAGGTGATGACATTTTATTATCTCTATGCTGTTTTTATGTACAGTATAGGGCGATTCTCGTTTTATACGAATATATTGGACGTTTAATGTGTGATATTAGCAGTTTAAAAATATATATGTTTTAAAAAATAATCAGTTAGGTTATATTCATAATTATTAAATTTATTTTAATAGCGGTGAAATTTGATGTAATAGACTTGAATTTTTCCTGCTATTAAGCTGTTATATTTGTAGGGAAACATGACGCATAATCATACATTTGATGAAAAAGACTGGCCTTTTGATTGCGCCATTAATACTTGTGCTGTAACTACTAAGTTTGTTTACGATAAAAGTAAGCCAATTGTACAGGTAACTCACTACGATAATGATGAGTGGCAATTCATGTGTAACACTACAGATGATCCTGATGATGGTATGGTTGTTTGTATGGGGTGTATTTTTCAAAAATTCCCAGAAATAGCTGAGCTTGCTAAATTACCTTTAGGCTATGATGCATATCGAGAAGATGTAAGTCAGCCTTGGGATATAGAAAAACTAGAAGAGTAGTGTAATACAAATATAACAAGCCAATTAAGTGTGGGACTGCTAACAGCTTGCTCAGTTTCGCTCCGCTACACATTTTAGCAAGCTATTATCAGCCCCTTATTGGGGCGTTAGCTGTATTTTGAGTATGGCATTATCATTAAACTTTAGAGTAAAAGGGATTATTATGAAAAATCTAATCTTTATATTATCACTGTGTATTTCTTCTTTCGTTTTTGCAAATGATTCTTCAGGTTCAACAGCAGCAAAAGAATGGCTTAAAATTGTTGATGCTGGTAATTACACTGAAAGCTGGCAAAAATCAGATTCATTTTTTCAATCTCAATTATCTCAAAGCAAATGGGATGCTGCCCTTAAAAGTGTTCGTACTCCATTGGGTAAAGTGAATTCACGAGCTGAACTAGGCACTAAAGAGTACGCAGCACTTCCTGGTGTTCCAGAAGGTGAATACTTAGTTATTCAATTTAAGACTAATTTTCAAAATAAAGAATCAGCAACCGAAACTTTAACGCTAAGTAAAAGTAGTGGTAAATGGCTTCCAGTTGGTTATTTCATTAAGTAGTATTGATGTAGATACAGCTAACAAGCCAATCAAGCGGGACTAAAAACAGTTTGCTCGGTTTCGCTTCGCTACACATTTTAGCAAACAATTTTTAGCCCCTTATTGGGGCGTTAGGTGTAAAGGGAGTTCAGAGTTGTTTGAATGGTTCAGGAGGAGAAAACAACCATACAACGAGAATCAAATTCTTAACGATGGTTTAGATTATGCCATGGAGTTTGGCTCAAATTGGTTGCAACCAATTCAATCTCGACTTGTTAAGTTATACCCTAAACTCTCAGACATTGAACTTGATGATTACAACTCACGGTGCCAAACCGCAATGAAAACTGGTCATGATCAAGTTTTTGTTTTAACTGAGCAGTCGGGAAAAGATGCATCATTTGACGCTTTTGTTGCAAGCTATAAAAAATCATTTCCGTGGGTAAATGACAAAAATTTAAAACATATTTTCTCTCAGGGTATGTATTACGCATGGAAAGATATAGGGTGGTAATTTACACCTAACAAGTTACTCAAAAGGACGCAAAACGCTTGGCTTGTGCTCCTTCGTCGCTAATTTTAGCCAAGCATTTATGCGCCTATTAGTAAGGCGTTAGCTACAAGGAGATTATGAGTGGCACTTCATAGAGTTGATGATAAAACCGTTTTAAATGATGATGAGTATCTTGAACACACGGATGATAGTTGGGCTATGTGGCTTTTTGTTATAGGGGCTATAGTCACAGGAATTAGTATTTTCAAAAACTTAGAATTTATTGGTTTAATTAACTCTCCGAAATGGGTAAAGTTCACCGTAATCATCTCTAGTAGTGTTCTTATTGGTTACATATTTGCAAAATTACGAGATCTTATTCGTACAGCATTATTTTTAACAATAACAATTTCAATAATTGGCGGCATCGGATATTTGATCTGGAGTCAATTGTAGCTAACAAGCCAATTAAGACGGGACTGCTAACAGCTTGCTCAGTTTCGCTTCGCTTCACACTTTAGCAAGCTATTATCAGCCCCTTATTGGGGCGTTATGTGCCAGTGCAAAAATGGAGTTCGCATTGAGTTTTAGTGTTAAATCAA
>CAZUHQ010000152.1:0-7019 GCA_964620605.1 uncultured Thalassotalea sp. | reverse complement strand
CACTAACTGTTTGGCACCAATTGCCAAAGTACTAAACGATAACTGGGGCATTACTGATGGTTTAATGACCACAGTACATGCAACGACAGCAACACAAAAAACTGTTGATGGCCCATCGGCAAAAGACTGGCGCGGTGGTCGTGGCGCTGGACAAAACATTATTCCATCTTCTACCGGTGCCGCGAAAGCGGTAGGTAAAGTTATTCCTGAATTAAACGGTAAGCTAACCGGGATGTCGTTCCGCGTGCCAACACCCAATGTTTCAGTTGTCGATTTAACGGTGAATTTAGCAAAATCTGCCAGTTATCAGGAAATCTGCGATGCGATGAAAGCTGCCGCTCAAAACGAGTTAAGTGGCGTATTAGGTTATACCGAAGATCAGGTGGTTTCTAATGATTTTATCGGCGAAACCTGTACCTCAGTATTTGATGCGGGTGCTGGTATTGCGTTAACTGACAAGTTTGTAAAAGTGGTTTCCTGGTACGATAACGAAATCGGCTATTCGAATAAAGTGCTAGATCTAGCGGCATTTATTTATCATTACGGTAAATAATCACCATAATATTTCTTCGTAAACAAAAACGCCTGATAATTATCAGGCGTTTTTTATTTCTACTAATAGCAATGAGAAATTAATAGATGTAAAAAAAGCGCCAAGATGGCGCTTTAGTAAAGTATGAATATGGCTTAATATTTCAGCTAGTCTTTCAATGAAAATCGACGAGCAAAGCCAAAGAGCAATAAGGCTAGTGCACTAAAACTGCCTAAACCTGCCCCTTTGCGCTCTACTTTTTCTTCGACTTCAGAGCAATCTTCAATTTCACCTGCAATCGGTGCAAGTTTGACTGCTCGTACTACGTCTTCCATCATGGCTTCGCCATCGGCATCATACATAAATTCACCTTTGGCATCACGACGATGTACTTTCACTACCGCTGTAGCAGAGATTTCATTATTTTCATTGATATCACGCGCTTCAATGACTGTGTATTCTGACGTACAACTTAAAAAGCTGTTAAGATCAGAAAAAGTATCAGTATTGATATCATATAAAAAGCCATGGGTACGACGCGGATTGCTTGTACTGTCGTTATGGGTTTCTACCTGAGCTTCACCAACAACAAAACCATGTTCATTAATCGCACGTGCCGTACTGGCAGAACCAGTAAAGAAACCTTTTGGTAATACCATTTGCGGACTTTCCTCATTGGTATCAACATAATAAAACTTGTTACGATATGAACCATTGCTGATAGTGACCGCGTGCCCGACAGCTATCCCGGCATCATTAATATCATACGCGCGAGACTCAAAATACTTACCATGATCTTCGGTAAAATCTTTCACTTCACCGTCTTTAAATACCACAGCATAAGTGCTGCTGGCCTCACGTTCACTCGGTTCAGTTTCAGTTTCATCAATCCAACCGGTTGAATAACCAACGACAACGCCATGGTTATTAATTGCCTGGGCAACACTGACTCGCTGACGAGTATCATCCGGATGTGGCGTCACCAAATAGCCTAGCGCTTCTGTGCTTACCACCCCTTCATTATCTATCACCCATTTAAATGCTTCTGTGTTATAGATATTAGCGGCGATACGCTGGACACAAGCTTCAAACGGTAAATTTTTTAAACTATCAGGGTCTTTACAGCCACCATCTTCATCTTCAATAAGTTCAACGGCATCTTCGTTAATTTCTGTACTGGCATAACCGACGGCAACGCCATTATCATTAATATCCAGTACTGCTGATTCTCCGCCATAACGATTTTCAGGCGGTAAAATTTCAATAATAGTTTCGCCTCGATCCGGTGATAAAAAACCACGGGTGGTAAACTCATTTAACCATAAAGTCACTTCATCACCGTCATCTTCGGTAAAAGCGACCGGCAAAAACGGCGATGAGCCATTACCATAGATCCAGCCCTGATCGGTAACACCATTAATATAATCGACAGTCGAGCGAGTGTAAGTTTCCGTTCCTTCAAAATATTGATCAAAAACGGTAAACTCTACCGACTCGCCACCAAAGTTAGTCAATGCAATAACATCACCGTGTTTTTGATAATATAAACTGCTATTTTGTGCTTTTAAAAAGCGAATCGCCCAGGCTAAATCATTGGCAGTCGGATTACCGGCTCTGAGGGCATCTTCATCTTCAATATCTTCAAGTTCATGAACAATTTCATTTTGAACTTCTGCCAAGCGGACAATTTGATCATAGTCATCTTCATCCAGGTATTGAAACTGTACCGGGAAGTTGTAGACATCAGTGCCTGAAATTGCCATTTCACCGACATTATTCTCTTGCTGTGAGTAAGTATATTTTAATTTTTCCGCAGCGCCTTTATCGATAATTTTATAGGTTGCGGCATTGGCTGTTGATAGCATTAACGCACTACTAACACTGAGGGTTAAGACCGATTTTACAAACTTTTTCATTTAATTAGGTTACTCTTACTTCTTGCTATATTTCGTCTAACTCTTGCCATCTGGCATAAGCAACTTCGAGCTTGGACTCACTTTCTTCCAGCTGGTTCAATATTTTCTTCGTTATCTCAGCTTGCTGAGTAAAAAACTCCGGATCATTTACCTGTTCTTGCAGTTCTGCGATAGTGCTTTCAAGCTCATCTATCTGTTCAGGCAACATCTCGAGCTCTCGAGATTCCTTATAGGATAACTTTTTCTTAACGGGTTTATTCGTTACTTTCTTATTTTCGTTTACCTGTGTCGTTGCCTGCTTAACTTCTGATACTATTTTTTTACGTTGCGCTTCTTTTAACGCCACATAACTGTCAACATCATCGTAGCCGCCCACTATCTGAGTAATATGACCACTACCATCAAAATACAAGCAAGTATTGACACAATTATTGACGAAGTCGCGATCGTGACTGACTAAAATAACGGTTCCTGCGTAATTTGCAACGACTTCTTCCAATAACTCTAAAGTTTCTATGTCCAGATCGTTAGTCGGTTCATCAAGGATCAATAAATTACTCGGCCGTAAAAACAGCCGCGCCAGTAATAAACGGTTCTTTTCACCACCGGAAAGTGCCCGCACCGGCGTTCTTGCCCGTTTTGGACTAAATAAGAAATCCTGCAAATAACCAAGCACATGACGGGTTTTGCCATTAACCGTGACATCCTGCTTACCATCGGCTACTGTGTCTTGCACTGTCTTATTTGGATCCAACGCTTCTCGGTGCTGATCAAAATAGGCAATGTCTAAATTAACGCCAAGCCTCATTTTGCCTGATGTTGGGATAAGTTGCTCCATCAGCAGTTTAATTAGCGTCGACTTTCCGGTGCCGTTAGCGCCAATTAACGCAATGCGATCACCTCGGGTAATAAGCAAATCCAGCTCTTTAATAATGGTTTTATCATCAAACGCCATCGACAATTGTTCCGATTCAAAAACCAATTTTCCTGATCGGTCACCAGAAGATATTTTCATCTCCCCCTGATGGCGAAGTTCGCGGCGCTTTTGCCTTTCAACCCGTAGCTTTTCCAATGCCCTAACCCGGCCTTCGTTACGGGTACGACGCGCTTTAATTCCTTGGCGGATCCAGGTTTCTTCTTCCGCTAATCTTTTATCAAACAGCGCATTTTGCGTTGCTTCGACCTGAAGATCATGCTGTTTTTGCTCAACATAGAGATCATAATCACCAGGGTAGCCAGTCAGCCTGCCGCGATCTAAATCAAGAATTCGTGTCGATAAGGAGCGAATAAATGCCCTGTCGTGACTGATAAAGACAATAGTGCCGGCAAAGTTTTTTAAAAACTGCTCGAGCCAAAGCACACTTTTAATATCCAAATGGTTGGTCGGCTCGTCCAGTAACAATATATCTGGCGCACAAACCAAGGCTTTTGCCAAGGCGAGCTTTCTCAACCAGCCACCGGATAAATCACTGACTAATTGATCGGCATTTAATGATAAGGTCGATAACACCTGTTCGATGCGCTGTTCATCTTGCCAGGCATTAGCCTGTTCTAACGCTTGTTGATTAATGGCAAGTTTTGCCAGATTCGCGTCACTGGGATCTTCTGCCACTAAAGCAATCAATTGATGATATTGTTTAATTAATTCGGCATTTTCTTTCACCCCTTGGGCAACATAATCAAAAATGCTGATTTGGCATGACGGCGGCGGATCTTGCTCTAGCATGGCAATTTGCGCATCATTGTTGATCAATAACTGACCATCATCGAGCACCTGCTGGCCATTAAGCACTTTTAATAATGACGATTTACCGGCGCCATTACGACCAACTAAACAAACGCGTTCTCCTTGTTTAATGGTTAAATCCGCTTTATCTAATATGCTGTCTTCACCAAACGCTAATTCACCTTGGCTAATTCGTATCAATTCCATTAAGTAGCTAGCTCCTTAAACCAATAGCGCTTTAATATCGGTTAATGAAAATGGCCAAAACAGCTGCTGACCGTCACTCTTGCGCTCTAACACCGGAATATGTACGCCATATTGTTCGGCAAATTGTTCGTGTTCAACAATATCAATCACTTTTAATATCTGCGCTATTCCTGCCTGCTGGCAGAGCTGGTATGCTTGTTCGCACAAATGACAGCCTTCACTGCTGTAGAGGTTAAAATTAGCCGGCATTGTGACTCCTGGTGATCAACCAACTGTTATGAATATGTTTATTGCGGGCAAAGTCTTTATCACGGGTTTGTTCACTGATATTTTCTGCTGTTAACCCAAGCAGTTCAAGCGCCTCAAAGTCGATTTTAAAGTTACGCTTATTGTTGGTGAAAATGATCTCGCCACCAGGATTAAGTGACTTAAGCGCGTCGCTTAGCACCTTGACATGGTCGCGCTGGACATCAAAGCTTTCATCCATACGCTTAGAGTTAGAAAAAGTCGGCGGATCGATAAAAATCACATCATAGCCGGTTTGGTTATCTTTGAGCCACTGCAAACAATCCGCCTGAATAAACTGGTATTTATGGCCGGATAAATTATTTAACGCGAAATTGTCCTGTGCCCAGTTTAAGTAAGTATTTGACATATCTACTGTTGTTACTGACGCTGCGCCATGCAATGCAGCTTGCAGGGAAACTGATCCGGTATAGGCAAAAAGATTTAATAAGCGTTTGTTTTTCGCTTTTTGTGCGACGATTTGACGAGTTTTACGGTGATCTAAAAACAATCCGGTATCTAAATAATCCCAAAGATTAACTTTAAGTTTGGCGCCATATTCATCAACTGTGATTGCCTGGCGAGTTTGCGCCACTTTTTGATACTGATTCGTGCCCTTTTGTTTAGCGCGGGTTTTTAGTACCACTTTATCTGTCGGAATTTCTAATACCTTTGGCGCGAAATAAATGACTTCCTGCAAACGTTTCGCCACCTTTTCCGCTTCGATATTCGCTGGTGCGGCATATTCTTGTATCACCAGATAGTCACCATAGACATCAACGGCGACATTATATTCAGGAATATCCGCATCATAAATGCGATAACATTGAACCTGTTCTTTTTTAAGCCAGTTTTTTAACGTTTTTTTGTTTTTCTTTAAACGATTGGCAAAGGCAGAGTCCTGTTCGGCAAAGTCGGCATTCGGGTTGACCGCATCTTTTGCCATTTGTTTTTCATCAATACGATATAATGCAAGCTGACAATCTAACGGACCATTTTTTAATTTATAACGCTTAAAACTCGAGAGTTTCAGCATCTGCAATAGTTCAACATTGGCGGTAAATATTGCTATCTGCCAGTTAATAAACTGAGTTTTAAACGTTTGTCCCAATAACACAAAGGTTTCTACCAACTCAGGCAATTCACCGATACGCTCACCGTAAGGCGGATTAAATAATATAGTACCCGGCTTGCCAAAGACGTTAGTGAGTTTATTCGCATCTTTACAGGAAAACTCAATAAATTGCTGCAGGCCTGCCGCTCTGGCGTTTTGCTGCGCGGTTTTCATCACCCGGCTATCAACATCCTGACCAAAAACTTTTATGGATAATGATGATAAGCCTTGATTAGAACGCTCAATCGCATCATCTAATTGTTGCTGCCACAATTCGCTATCAAAGCCAAGCCAGTGTTCAAAGCCCCAGATTTTCCTGTCGATACCCGGCGCATAACCGGCCGCCATAGAAACCGCTTCAATTAATATGGTGCCTGAACCACACATAGGGACGACTAAAGGTTTTGAAGTATCTTCAAGCCAACCAGAACGCTTAATCAAGGCGGCGGCTAGATTTTCTTTTAACGGCGCCGCGCCAGAATGCTCCCGGTAACCCCGTTGAAATAAACTGCGGCCAGAAAAATCGAGATAAAACTTAGCCTCTTGCTTTAACAAGCGCACCTGAAAACGTATATCCGGCGCATTTTTATCCACCGACGGACGCTCCAGTCCTTGCTCTCTAAAATGATCAACAACAGCATCTTTAACCGTTAAGCCGCCAAACTGGCTATTGCGAATTTGTTCGCTCTTACCGACAAAGTCAATGGCAAAACTCGAATGCTGCTCGAAATGTTCAGACCAATTTATTGCACAAGCAGCAGTAAACAGCTCATCTTTTGTTTTTGCATCACCTTGCCCGATATTTAATAAGATACGGGTAGCAAAACGCGTCCAAAGGCAAACCTGATAGCCGGTCGCGAAAGAGGCTATAAAATAAACGCCTTCTGGCTTTTGCACGACATTTTCAGCGCCTAACGCAGTAATTTCTTCTGCAAGTAAAATTTCAATACCAGGGGATGTAAGCGCTAAAAACTGATGCATAATAGAATTCCAGAAAATAATTGTGCCGGATTATAAACAAAGACGCCGGTAACTTATAGCGCTTTTACCGGGAAAGCAGGGTTAAATTTCTATTTGTAGTAAACGCAAGGAAGATTAATTAACTATCAAAATCAATGAATAGATAACGATAATGCGTAATACGGTTTCACGAGATTTTATAATAGGAAGAATTGGTTGCGGGAGCCGGATTTGAACCGACGACCTTCGGGTTATGAGCCCGACGAGCTACCAGGCTGC
>CAZUHQ010000151.1:0-7149 GCA_964620605.1 uncultured Thalassotalea sp. | reverse complement strand
AGAATAACTACACTTCACAAGCGCTGCCTTGTATAAACACCAAACAAATTGCTGCAAAAACAAACTTGAAAGATCAACACGCCCTAATCTAAAGAGAGGGTTTTAAAAATGAATAAATTAACTACTTATGCAGTACCCGCAGGTCGTTTGCTTTTATCTATGATGTTCATCATGTCGGGGTTAAACAAAATTGGCCAGTTTGAAGGAACCCAGGCTTATATGGATGCGATGGGGGTTCCTGGTGCGCTTTTACCTTTAGTGATTTTAACCGAAATACTTGGCGGTTTAGCGGTGCTGATTGGTTGGCAAGCACGCTATGCAGCGTTCGCTTTAGCAGGCTTTAGCATGGTGTCCGCCATTTTATTTCATGCGGATTTTTCTAACCAGGCTGAAATGACTAGTTTTATGAAAAACTTCACGATAGCCGGTGGTTTCCTATTGATTTTTGCCCATGGTGGTGGTGCATTCTCATTAGATAACAGAAAAAACGCTGTTAAGGAGTAGCACATGGGATTATTAGTTGACGGTGTCTGGCACACCACTTGGTATGATACAAAATCAACCGGTGGAAAGTTTGAACGTAAAGCGTCAAGCTTTAGAAATTGGATAACCAAAGATGGCAGTGCCGGGCCAACGGGCAAAGCGGGGTTTAAAGCGGAAGCAGGGCGTTATCATCTTTACGTGTCACTGGCTTGTCCTTGGGCGCATCGCACCATTATTTATCGTAAGTTAAAGGGATTGGAAGAGATGATCTCTATATCTGTGGTCAATGCTGTTATGGGCGATGATGGTTGGACATTTGCGCCAGGGCACGGCGTAGTGTCAGATCCCATTATGACGGCAGATACCATGCATCAAATTTATAGCTCTGCCATGCCTGACTACAGTGGCAGAGTCACTGTACCTGTGCTTTGGGATAAAAAGACCGGCACTATAGTGAGCAATGAATCTTCTGAAATCATTCGCATGTTCAATAGCGCTTTTGATGACCTTGGTGCCAATTCAGTAGATTTTTCTCCGCAGGAGTTACTGGCAGATATTGATGAAATGAATGGTTTTATCTATCCAAACATTAATAATGGCGTTTATCGGGCTGGTTTTGCCACCACTCAGGTAGCTTATCAGGACGCAGTTGATGATGTTTTTTCAGCGCTTGATACCCTTGAAAATATCTTAGCTATTAATCGTTATTTGCTCGGTGATGTTATTACCGAAGCTGATTGGCGCTTATTCACCACCTTAGTGCGCTTTGATCCGGTTTATGTCGGCCACTTTAAGTGTAATAAAAAACGTATTGTTGATTATCCAAACCTTTGGGGATACCTGCGAGATTTATATCAACAACCTGGCATCGCAGACACCGTAGATATTGACTATATTAAAGAACATTACTATGTCAGCCATGAAACCATCAATCCGACTCGGGTTATTCCTGCTGGGCCTGTTATAGATTTTACTGAGCCGCATAAACGCGGGAAATTCACATTACCAGCGTGACAGTTATGCGCTGGAATTACACCACATTAAACGAAGGTGTTAATGCAAAAGCGCTAAATAAGGTAAGAAACCAGATTTTCATCTAAGGAAACGATTATGAATAAACCAATTATTGCCGCGATAGCACCGAAAAAGGTAAGCCTGGAGCAAGGAAAGGAATATTACTTTTGCGCTTGCGGACGTTCTAAAAATCAGCCGTTTTGTGATGGCTCTCATGTCGGTACTGACTTTAAACCTAAACCGTTTACCGCAAAAGAGTCAGGGGATGCGTATTTATGTCAATGCAAACATACGGCGAATGCACCATTTTGTGATGGCAGTCATAAACAATTTGATTCAAGCCAAATTGGCCAAGAAGGCCCAGGTGTACAAATTCAAGCAGCCGCAACGCCTGTCGCTACCGCGACTAAAGAAGAGCCAACCGTAGAATTTATCCACCAATTAGCGCGTGAAGGCTTGTCAAAATTGGGGCATCACGGCCCTATGGTTTCCATGGGAGTGCCTCGCTATCAATTACCTCAATGGGATGACTTACAATTAATGGTTGCTCAGATGGCCACTAAACCCTTGATGGAAGAGGTCAAAGTTAATACTGAATTAGTGATTGGTTCTAGAGCGAAAAAGCCGCTGAAACTTGATATTCCTTTATTTGTTTCTGATATGAGTTTTGGTGCTTTATCTGAAGAAGCGAAAATTGCGTTAGCCACAGGGGCAGAACGCGCGGGCACTGGCATTTGTTCTGGCGAAGGGGGCATGCTACCCGAAGAGCAGCAAGCGAACTCTAAATACTTTTACGAATTGGCAAGTGCTGGCTTTGGCTATGATGAAGACAAGCTTAAAAACGTGCAAGCGTTTCATTTTAAAGGTGGGCAAGGCGCTAAAACCGGTACGGGCGGTCACCTACCGGGCAATAAAAATGTTGGTAAAATATCAGAGGTACGTGGAATTGAAGAGGGTACTCCGGCGATATCGCCACCTACCTTTAAAAATCTACATACTGCGGAAGATTTTAAAAAATTTGCCGATAGGGTAAGAGAAATCACCGGCGGTATTCCCATTGGTTTTAAGTTAAGCGCTAATCATATTGAACAGGACATTCAATTTGCTTTAGATGCTAGTGCTGATTATATCATTTTAGACGGTCGAGGAGGCGGTACCGGCGCAGCGCCTGAAATATTTAGAGATCACATCAGCGTGCCGACAATTCCGGCTTTAGCTCGCGCGCGTAAATATTTAGATCAGCAAGGAGCAAGTGATGTCACACTAATTATCACCGGCGGTTTACGACTGCCGATTGATTTTGTTAAAGCACTAGCGTTGGGAGCTGATGGTGTGGCGGTGGCCAATAGTGCTATGCAAGCTATCGGCTGTGTGGCGGCGCGCATGTGTAATACCAATAATTGCCCCGCAGGTATTGCAACCCAGAATAAAGATTTACGTCAGCGCTTAAACGTTGAAAAGTCAGCAAATCAGTTAAAGAACTTCTTTGAGGCTTCTGCCGAATTAATGTCGGTGATGGCAAGAGCATGTGGTCATCATTCGTTATCTGACTTTAATGCAAATGACTTAGCCACCTGGCACAAAGATATGGCGCTATTATCTGGCGTTAACTATGCGGGCGTCAGTAAACTCTAAATATAAGGAAATATTGATTAGATACAAAGCTCAACACCCGCATCCATGCGGGTGATGCTTGCCCTTGTCACCATAGCACCCCCTTATTTATCAAGGGGATGGATAATAACCACATTAAAGGGAGCATAGCTAATAATAGAAGTTGCTCTTGGCTCATTTAATCCTTTGGCGTTTATTTAATTAAATTGTTGGCTATTGATGCTTTTGGCCAGTTCCATGCTGACCACACTATGTATGCCGTTAGCATTGCTTCAATTGCTGCATACATTTTATAAAAATAAAATCCGGCCACGTAAGTAAGCAAAGCCTGCATTAGTGTCATGATCATGCCTACAACAAGGTTAAAAATTCTATTCTCTTTAGCAGGTAATAAAACGAATAGGCAGATCATTAAACTTGTGATTAACATGATTGAAGAAAGACCAGGTAAGGCCACTTGATCGCCCGAACTAAAAATGGTGATACTCTTTATAAATGGTACTGACTGCCGGAGTTGGACTGCCAAGATGGCTTGCCTACTGATTTCAATCAGTAGGCAAGCTTGCACAACAATAATTTTATTTCAGGTTTAATTTAGACGAAAAAAAACCTCGATTAAATCGAGGTTTTCTTATAAATGGTGCCGACTGCCGGAGTCGAACTGGCGACCTACTGATTACAAGTCCTTGAGTAGGGAGTGTATATGTCTTGAATACACGGCTCTGTAGCGGTGTTAACATGTTCATTTACAACAATTAGTACCACTGATTTATTGTATATAACACTAGTCAAAGAGTTAATTAACAAACTATTTTGATATACATTATTATTATGTTTAAACATATACCTATATGTATTTACAGGGGTTTTTAATCGAGGCATACTGATCGAATTAAATGATTTGATTAGGTGTTGTAATGGATTCGATTAAAAAAATTATATATAGAAATTTAACTGATGCTGATTTTTTTAATATCAATAAGCCACCAGGGATGGAAGAAAAAGGGGGAGGACAGAGTTATATAGACTTCCCTATGAAAACAGTACATTTAAGTGATTGGGATGACTTTTTTCAAGGTGTTAATAAACTAACAAAAAGTCAAGTTACAAATGGTCCGTGTTGGCATTTTCCCGTTTACAGTATCGGTATTGATCATGAAGATGAAACAGATCAGATATTAAAAGTATATCAGCGTCGTGGTCCAACAATTATCATCGCTAGTCAGAAGTTAATATCAAGCGCTTCTAATCGAGTTAAATCTTGGTTACCAGAGAATGGCTTTCCTAAACCAATGGATAATAGAAACCCTAACCAGTGTCCAGATGGTTTAATGGTTTATTTGGCATCAACTTATGGTGGAAAAGTTTGGGCTGGTTGGTATTTAAACGATGGAACCTCAATCCCTCCATTTACAGGTGAAAACCCAGAACTGTTTGGTCCAATGTTCTCAGGAAATTCATTAAATGATGGTGATTCAGGGGTTTTATCACTTGATGAAGGTGTTGTGTTCATTGAACCTAGTGATATAACCACTCCTTTAAGAGTTAATGGACAAGCTCCTGAACCTGTTTCTGAGTTAACTGAAAAAGAAATAGAAGAAGAATTGGAAAATGTTTCAAAATTATTTGAAGAAGATTTTGGAGATACCCCTGCAGAACATAAAGAGCAAATAGTAAAAACTCGAATTCGAAATACTAAAATAGTTAAAAAATTAAAAGAGTTATACCAACATCAGTGTCAGATCACTGGTTTAGAATTCGTTTTTCCAAAGAAAAATGGTATTAATTATACTGAAGCTCATCATTTAATTTCGTTAGGGAGTGGTGGTGCAGATAACCCGCAGAATTTAGTGATCTTAAGCCCTTTAGTTCATAAAATGTTGCATTTTGCCGATGTACCACCAATTCACTTAGATGATATTGTTTTTGATAGTGATGGCGGAGCTTCATTAAATATTATGATAAATGAACAAGAATATACTATCAATTGGCACCCCGAACACGCCGCATTATTTGCAAAATAAAGTAGAACAAAAAGCCAACAGGTAGTGTTTTGTTGGCTTACCAATTAAACATTACTTACTTAAATGGATTAAATATTCAGTTAGGTTGTTGTTTAATATACTACCGTTACTTTTAAATCGTTTGTGGACAAACTCATCAATATATACATCACCAAAAGGGGTCAATAGCTCTTTAAAATCTTCAATAGTAAGTAGACCATCTTCACTGTAACTAATGAGAAAGTTATCACAGTTCATGTTGGTAAATATCTGTTTAAACGAATCTCTGATCTTCGTCTTAGTACAAAAATTAGAGTATTGGTCACGCCAAGGTCTTAAGCCACTCACACCTATTGCTTCTGGTTCATCCCCTCTAGCAAGAGTTTCTAATACATGATAATTAGCGGCATACTGCCTTTTCATATAAGGTGGGTCGATATAACATAAGTCACAAGATATTTCTTTCGATATTTCCTCTGCATAACCTTGTTTAACTTGATGATGATTGCTGTCATCTAGTAGTAGTAATTCACTTGTATATAAGTTTAATGGCGCTTTTGCTCTACCAATTAACTTAGACATGTGATGTCCATATGTTCCTGCAATATTTGCGATATCATTAGTGCCCATAATTACATCATGAAGTAATAAAGAATACTCATTATCTGTTAGTTGATTTTGAGAATGCAATTTGGCAATGTTAAACCTAATCCCATCGATCTTTGCAGCATTTTCACTACTATAATAGTTCCTAGGTTTTTCAGTGTTTTTAGGGGTTCCTTCAGGTGATAATTCATTCCAAAAGTATCCTTTTAGAGGTTTTGAGTTATTCAGCGCTAAAATAATTTTTTCATAATTACTTAAATTATTATTACCTAAATCTTCAGAACTAATTTGAGACTTTATGAAATCACTTGCCCCTTCAAATAAAGGTACAGAATTAAGTTTTAACCCCGATACAGCATGATGATAGGAATATGTCATTAAGTCATTTGCAGTCACCTTAAAGTTTCTTTTCCTTAGCTCCATGGCTACAGTTGCGGTCCCCGTCATTAAGTCAGTAACATGAGATTCTTCTGGTACTAAACTGCCTATTTTATCTAAAACTATGTCGAGTATTTTTGATTTTGACCCGATGTATCTGTGACCCATTATTATGCCTTGTCTTTAAATATATCTGATACAGCGATGCTTTTAAGCGCTTTAACAGGTAGTAATTCTTGTGATTTTTCTATTGCTTGGTATATAGATAGATAATCTGCTTTGGTTAACCCGTAAATTTCAGCAACCAAACATTCTATTTGAACATCTAATGTCTTTGATAATGGTTTATTAGATATCAAATTATTTTTTAACTTATTAGAAGTAGTTGCAATTTTCTTCTGTAATTGAAGTGATAAGTCAGTAAAATCAGGAATAGGGAAATTAAGTATCTGTCCTTGAGTAACATACGGGTGTGATTTCCACTCAATCTCGCCATTAGACATTGCTATAAAAAAGAATGCCATTCTTGAATTTAAAATTAATGAAAACAACTCTAATGGAAGGGTTTTATTGTGTAATTTAAAGATATATACAACTTGATTTGTCATAAAGTTGTTATAATCAATAGACGCTGATATCCCAATCCCTGTTTTTCGAACAAGTATTTTATCACCAGTGTATATAGATTTATCTTTGTAATTAATACCCTCTTTAGATGTTTCAATCCACAAATCTGATAGGATTGAATAGCGTTGAATGTGTTCACCTACTACCAATTTTTTGCTATTTTTTTCTTGTTGTTTATGAATAATGACATCTTTAACGCAATCTATTACTAATGAAGTTTCTTTACACTTAGGGCATAAAAAAACATCTTTACTAGGAAGTGGAGACCATTGATTGCATTCATTACATTTTATTATATGCCCCTTTTTTGATAACTCTACACCTCTTGTGCTTGTTAAATATTTTGCAAAGTTATCAGAATGTGAAGTAATGGTCTGAAATGTTTTTTGTAAGTTAGAATCAATATCAATATTGAATAGATAAT
>CAZUHQ010000150.1:0-7405 GCA_964620605.1 uncultured Thalassotalea sp. | reverse complement strand
CGGCAACTGCACCATCATCGGTGTAGTACGACAAGCTATCATCGATTTCTGGTAGTATGGCCCTAGTAAGTTTTGTCCTTGAACTCTGATTCTGAGCGAACCGGTTGTAGCTCAATGTTGGACTCCGGTTTTTAAATTTTTATTGATATGTGTGTAAATAAGCACTGATTGAAATTGCGGGTATGAATGCGGGTATGGTTACCATCGCTGTGATAAAATTTACAATTAAAACAATGAGGTAATGCCTGTATGCTACTTATGATCGACAATTACGACTCCTTTACCTTTAACCTGGTGCATTATTTTCGCAGTTTAGGGCAACAAGTCGAAGTCGTTCGCAATGATCAAATTACCCTAGCACAAATAGCCGAACTGGCGCCGCAATATCTGGTGATATCGCCTGGCCCCTGTGCCCCTGAACAGGCAGGAATATCACTTGATGCTATCAAAGAGTTTGCCGGAAAAATTCCACTGCTCGGCGTCTGCTTAGGTCATCAATGCATTGCCCAGCATTTTGGTGCGAAAGTTATCAAAGCGCAAAAAGTCATGCATGGCAAAACCAGCATATTAAGGCACACAGGACAGTCTATTTTTAGTGAACTGAATAATCAGTTAATGGTGACACGTTACCATTCATTGATTGTCGATCATCAAAATTTGCCAAAAGAATTGACAGTTACCGCCTGGTGCGAAAACAGCGGAAGCCATGAACGGGAGATCATGGCGCTCGCCCATAGCAGCCTGCCGATTGTCAGCGTCCAGTTCCATCCAGAATCTGTGTTGACCGAGCAAGGCTTGCAATTATTAGCTAATTTCATTACTAAATATGCTGACTATGCTAATAATCAAGCTAAACATGCCGATATAAACGGCGAATCGTATAATCCATAGTATAATTAGAACAAATGCAAATATTTGACGAAAACGACAGCATAGCTCCTATTTACTATCGTGCTATTAGTTTATCTTTTAGCAAAGACTTTGCTGATCCCGACACTTCCTCGAGTTCAACCATAGATAAACAAAACAGTGAACAGGAACATCGCCGCCGGGAACTATTGGCGGTTGAAGAACAGGCAAAACATGCCCGTATCGTAGAAGCCTATGGCCAGGCTCATTTTAAGTCGCAAACCATGGCAAAATTCTATGCCAGGGTCAGCGCAAAAATTAATAACGAATTTGACGATAAACCAACGCTGTATCACAACATATTAGGCATTGAAGACACCGCACCGGCGATTATGGAGATTCTGGCTCTGAGAGCCGCATCGATAAATCGCATTGCGCCGCTGGTAAAATCACTGCCCTGGCTGTCTGACGAACTGGTCAAACTGGTTAATAAGCCACAATACCGCAAACGCGCAGATGTTCAGGTTACAGATGGCAATCTGGCGTTAAGCTATGTTGGCCTGGAAAACCTTAAGCTGGTAATGCCAACCTTCATGTTAAAACACTGGTTACCGGTTAGCACAGCACCTTTTGCCATTATGAAGCGCAAGATCTGGAACGACGCATTAGCGATTGCCTTAGGCTGTCAGCTACTCGCACCAGATAATGAAATCGATACCTTTAGTGCCTTTACTGCCGGCATGTTAAGTAATATCGGAATATTCGCGGTTGCCCGCTGCTTTTTCCACACCTTTAATGAAATGCATAAGGAAGCGCTAAAGCAAGCTTACCTGGATAAAGACAAACGCTTGCACGACACCTTAAGCGAAGTGCAAATGTCACCTGAACTCTTACATGAACAAATAATTGAGCATAGCAGTAAAATTGCCGCAGACATGGTGGAATTGATGCGCTTTGACCGCTTACCAATTACCGAAGCCTTGTTTGATATTGCCTATATCAGTGATCGAGAGAAAATGTCACCGCTTGCCCAACTGGTAGTGAAAGTAAAAGCTTATGTGATGCAGCGTAATTTAGCGAAAGAAGAGCTGATCAGCGCAAGCGAAACAAAGCAATTATTTAAGCTAGTACGCCTATCATCGGCGGAAGTGAAAAAGCTACAATCGAGCGATATCGATCATATTAAGCTTAATTTTGCTTAATATCGTGCATTTTAATGGAAAAATTTCTGATTAATTATGAAAGGGCTGTAAATGCCCTTTTTTTAATTTAGCAGCTTAGCAGCGCCATGTCTGGCGAAATATTGCCAAATAACTAAGACATTATAGTTATGCATTATAATTGAATAAATCTCTCAAGCCCTTATTTTACAAGGCCTTAAGCAGATCTAAAGCGAGACAGCCCATTTTTTTTCTGTCATAATGTCCAACAATTATTCAACTATAATACGGCTTAGTCGCTAACAAGATGGCAACAAGGCCGAGCAAATTTTTGCTTAATTGATGAACAGGCACACAAACCTAGTGTGCATCATCGAGTTACAATAGCGTTCTCACTACAGAGGAGTAAACAATGTCTAATCCATTATCAGTTAACCGCGCATTATTTGACGAGGTTATGGTTCCTAACTATTCACCATCAGCAGTCATTCCGGTTCGCGGCCAAGGCTCTCGCGTTTGGGATCAGGAAGGCCGCGAATATCTCGACTTTGCTGGCGGTATTGCCGTTAACTGTTTAGGTCATTGTCATCCGGCATTAGTTGGTGCGTTAAAAGAGCAAGCAGATAAAATTTGGCACTTATCTAACGTAATGACTAACGAACCGGCATTGCGTCTGGCGAAAAAATTAACCGACAGCACTTTTGCCGAAAAAGTGTATTTTGCTAACTCAGGTGCCGAGTCAAACGAAGCAGCATTAAAACTGGCACGTCGCTGGGCATTAGATGTTCACGGTGAAGAGAAAACCCAAATCATAGCCTTTAAACAAGGCTTCCACGGTCGTACTTTCTTTACAGTAACCGTAGGTGGTCAAGCGGCTTATTCTGACGGCTTTGGTCCAAAACCAGGCGATGTGGTACACGCTGAATACAATAACTTAGAAAGTGTTAAAGCACTGATTTCTGATAAAACTTGTGCCATTGTTATGGAGCCATTACAAGGTGAAGGCGGCATAGTGTCACCAACGTCTGAGTTTGTTAAAGGTGTTCGTGAGTTATGTGATCAGCACAATGCCTTATTAGTATTCGATGAAGTGCAAACTGGTGTTGGCCGTTTAGGTGCATTATACGCCTATATGGATCTTGGTGTTACTCCAGATATTTTAACAACGGCTAAAGCCTTAGGTGGCGGTTTCCCAATCGGTGCTATGTTAACAACTACCGAAATTGCCAAGCACTTAAAAATTGGTACTCACGGTAGCACATACGGCGGTAACCCATTAGCTTGTGCTGTCGCAGAAGCCGCGTTTGATACGGTAAACGATAAAGCATTACTTAATGGCGTCAAAGAAAAAGCTCAGCTTTATGTTGCCGGCTTAAATGCCATCAACGAGAAGTACAACGTATTTAGTGAAATTCGTGGTAAAGGTTTATTAATTGGTGCGGTATTAAATGACAGCTACCAGGGTCGTGCGAAAGACTTCTTAAACGCTGCAATGGCAGAAGGCGTAATGACCTTAGTCGCTGGTGCCAGCATAGTCCGCTTTGCCCCTTCATTAGTCATTCCAAATGAAGACATCACTGAAGGTTTGGCACGTTTCGAAAAAGCGGTTGCTAAATTAGTTAACGCTTAAATTTATCTCAGCAGCGTTCAGGCCAACGGCTTGAACGCTGCTTTGGTCATTGAGAACACATTATGATTATTATACGCCCTATTCAGCAAAGCGATTATGATTCACTTCATCGCATTGCGGTAGAATCAGGACACGGTTTTACATCGCTCCCTGTCAATGAAGAATTATTACAGCAACGGATTAATAAAGCGGAATCCTCATTTAACAAGCAAGTAACGCAACCTGGTGATGAAGGTTATTTGTTTGTCATGGAAGACACCACCACAGGTCAAGTTGTTGGTACTAGCGGTATAGAAGCCGCCGTAGGTTTAGATGATGCTTTTTATCATTATCACTTAGGCAAAGTGGTACATAACTCACGCGAATTAAACATCTACAATACCGTCGAAACTCTGTCGTTATGTAATGACTACACAGGTACTACCGAAATCTGCACCCTGTTTTTGAGTGAAAGCCACCGTAAAAATAATAACGGCCGTTTCTTATCTCGTGTGCGTTTTTTGTTTATTGCCGAACACTTAGAACGCTTTGCTCAAACGGTTATCGCCGAAATGCGCGGTGTTTCTGACGACGATGGCCGTTCGCCATTTTGGAACTGGCTTGAAGAGCACTTCTTTTCCATGGACTTTCCAACCGCTGATTACCTCACGGGTATCGGCAAAAAGGTGTTTATTGCAGAATTGATGCCTAAGTACCCGATTTACGTCAACTTACTGAGCCAAGACGCTCAACAAGTGATTAACAAAGTACATGAAAAAACAGTGCCGGCACTAAGATTGTTAGAAGCAGAAGGCTTTTGCCGCCGCGGTTATGTTGATATTTTTGATGCGGGTCCAACGGTAGAAGCCCAGACTCATGCAATAAAATCGATTAAAGAAAGCGAGAAATGTCAGGTCATCATAGGTGATGTCAGTTCGAGCGAAAACTTTATTGTTTGTAATACCGAAGTGGCTGGCTTTAGAGCTATTCAAACGCCGCTATTGTTACGTGAAACAGCCAAGCAAGCAGTACTTAGCCGCGAAGCCGCTGACGCATTAAATGTTACCGAAGGTGACTGGATCCGTTTGATCCGTAATTAATTAACCAGTCAGGATTTTAATGCTGCTATTGAAATCCTGATGTCATGAGGAAAGAGTTTATGACGCACCCGATTCAACTTATTAATAATGAATGGCAAGCTGGCCAAGGGAATGAAATCAGCTCGTTAAATCCGGCAAAAAATGAAGTGATTTGGCAAGGTAAAAGCGCAACTGCTGAGCAGGTTGATGCCGCGGTAATCAATGCGCGCAAAGCATTTGAGTCCTGGTCAAATACTTCGCTGGAAGAGCGTATCGCATTGGCGGAACGTTTTGCCCAGGCATTAACTGACAATAAAGAGGCATTAGCCACCACTATCGCTCAGGAAACCGGTAAGCCATTATGGGAAACCCGTACTGAAGTTGGTGCCATGATAGGAAAAATTGCGATTTCGATTAAAGCCTATCATGAGCGTACCGGCACGGTAGAAAATCCAATGCCGGGTGCCAAAGCCTTTATTCGTCATAAACCTCACGGCGTAGTGGCAGTATTTGGTCCATACAACTTCCCCGGGCATTTACCGAATGGCCATATAGTACCTGCATTAATTGCCGGTAATACTATCGTCTTCAAGCCAAGCGAATTAACCCCGTTAGTGGCGCAAGAAACCTTAAAGTTATGGCAACAGGCCGGTTTACCTGCGGGCGTGATTAACCTGGTGCAAGGGGAAGTAGAAACCGGCAAGGCATTAGCCAATCATCCGCAAATTGATGGCCTGTTCTTTACCGGTAGCTCAACTACGGGTAAGTTCCTCCATGAGCAATTTGGTGGTCAGCCAGGTAAGATCCTTGCGCTTGAAATGGGTGGTAACAACCCGTTAATCGTAAAAGGTATCAATGATTTAGATGCGGCGGTTCACGATATTATTCAATCGGCTTTCATCACTACCGGCCAACGTTGTACTTGTGCCCGCCGTCTGTTTATCGAGCAAGGCGAACAAGGGGATACACTGATTGCCAAACTGGTTGAATCGACGAAAGCGATTAAAATTGGCTACTATGACGATCAAGAGCAGCCATTTATCGGCTCTATGATCTCAGAAAAAGCTGCGTTAGGCCTAATTGCCGCACAGGAGCAATTAGTTGCCTTAGGCGGTAAATCATTATTAAGCTTAACGCATAAAGAAGCAGGCACAGGTTTTGTTACCCCGGGCATTATTGATGTCACAAACATTAAAGACATGCCGGATGAAGAGCACTTTGGTCCATTGTTAAAAATCTATCGTTATCAAGATTTCGATAAAGCGATTGATCAAGGTAACAATACCGCCTTTGGATTATCTGCCGGTTTATTAGCAGATAGCGAAGCTGATTATCAGCACTTCTTTAGACGCATTCGCGCTGGTATCGTTAACTGGAACAAGCCGATCACCGGCGCCAGCAGCGCTGCGCCATTTGGCGGCATCGGTGACAGCGG
Organism: uncultured Thalassotalea sp.; assembly: GCA_964620605.1. GTDB lineage: Bacteria > Pseudomonadota > Gammaproteobacteria > Enterobacterales > Alteromonadaceae > Thalassotalea_E. The sequence continues at coordinate 1,273 of CAZUHQ010000150.1, read as the reverse complement.
TAACCACAGAGCCAGTGCTTATTATGCCGCGGATTACTGTGCGTTTCCTGTTGCCTCGGTAGAAGCAGAGAAAATGAGCTTGCCAGAAAGCTTATCACCAGGATTAACCATTAAATAATATGGCGACTTTGCTGAAAAAACTAAGCCTTCTTATCGCCGGGTTTAAACCCGGCTTCTTTAAGAGTATTGATCAAATCTAACCATTGCTTGCAATGGTTAGTCTTCGTTGTAAATTTTAAAACCCCACACTTAAGCTCGCCATTGCCCACTTAATTAATTTATTAATTTTTTGTTTATTAATTGTCGTAAGTAGGACTGAACTATGAGTACAGAAGTTAAATCTCTATTTGAAAATATATGGAATAATTACCTTCAGGTAACCCCTTCCGCGAAAAGCATTCACCAGTTATTAGGTGCCGATAACTCAGACCATGATGTTATTAACGATCATGTTGCCTATCGCACATTCAACCTGGAAAAAGTCAATATCGAAAAGCTTGCCCAGCATTTAGTTAACTTGGGTTATAAAGAATGTGAAGAGTATCACTTTGAAGCGAAAAAACTGTATGCCAAACACTTTGAACATGCCGATACTAACCTGCCTAAGGTGTTTATCAGCGAATTATTAGTGGAAGAATTCTCTGCTCAGGCACAACAAATCATCCGTAAACTAGTGGCGCAAATTGACGAAGATGTCATTGCTCAGCCAAGTTTATTATATGCCGGTCAACAATGGCAGGTGAGCTTCGAGGATTATCAAACCTTGTTAGCCGAAAGTGAATACGCCGCATGGCTTGCCGCCTGGGGTTATCGTGCCAATCACTTCACGGTAAGCGTTAATCACCTGGTAAACTTTAAGCACTTGGAAGATGTCAACACTGCCTTAAAAACAGCGGGTTATCAGTTAAACACCACAGGTGGTGAAATCAAGGGGAACGAGTTGGTAAAACTTGAGCAATCATCGACGATGGCCGATAAAGTAACAGTAGAATTTTCAGACATCTCAGCTGAAATTCCATCATGCTTTTATGAATTTGCCAAGCGCTATCCATTAGCTAATGGTGAGTTATATTCAGGTTTTGTTGCCGCTTCTGCCGATAAGATCTTTGAGAGCACTAACGTTGCTGCTTAATTAACGTCAGCGATTAGCTAAAAGCGAGTGCTATCAAGTAGCGCTCGCTTTTTTTATTAACCCCCCAGTGAGAACTACTTAGTTTCACGTTTCGAACCAGGAGCTGGGCCACTATAATCGATTTCCAGTTCAACCTGCTTT
>CAZUHQ010000149.1:0-7586 GCA_964620605.1 uncultured Thalassotalea sp. | reverse complement strand
GGCTGTAATGGTTGCTTTAGCTGTTTTTGATACAATAATGCTGCCGCAACCTCCACCATTGAGAGCTCAGACTCATTCGCCATCGCTTCAATGATTTCACGCATATTGGCTAAGTCTTTTTCCGCAACAATCGAGGCAATTTCCACACGAGTGCGCTCAATACGTGCCTTGCCAATTTCCTGAATACTTGGCAATTCATATGGCTTGATCACACCAGAGGTCAAGCGCTCATAATGGCGCAATGAGTACATTTCACGAGGACGGACAAATGAAATAGCAATACCTTCACGCCCGGCACGACCAGTTCGACCAATACGGTGAACATAAGCTTCATTGTCACCTGGCAAATCGTAATTGATCACGATAGAAATACGTGGAATATCCAGGCCGCGAGCAACAACATCAGTCGCCACTAAAATTGACGACTTACCTGATTTAATCTGCTCAACCGTGCGCTCACGCTGTGCCTGATTCATATCGCCGTTTAATGCCAATGCCGGATAACCTGCACGTTCAAGCTTTTCAGCGACTTCAACAGTATCATTTCTGGTACGGACGAAGATGATCATAGCATCATAATCCACAGTTTCAGCGATGCGCTCTAATGCAGTAATTTTATTGATGCCACTGACCTTCCAGGCAAATTGTTCGATATTAGCTTTCGCTTTTTTCACCGCTTCAATTTTAACATGCACGGGATCTGTCAAAAAGCGATTCGCCACTTTACGAATTTGCGATGGCATAGTCGCTGAAAATAGCGCCATTTGCGTTTGCTCAGGTAGATGCTCCAAAATCCACTCAATGTCTTCTAAAAAGCCCATGTTAAGCATTTCATCCGCTTCATCAAGCACACAAAATGACAAGCTGGAAAGTTTTAAGCTTTTACGACGCAAGTGATCCATCAAACGACCTGGCGTACCTACTACGACCTGTGCACCACGCTCTAATTGCTGAAATTGCGGTCCATACGACTGACCACCATATAAGGTAGCAACACGTAATCCTTTGATATTTTTCGCAAAAGTCTCGATAGCTTCTGCAACCTGAATCGCTAATTCACGGGTTGGCGCTAATACCATCAACTGCGGTTTTTTAACCGAGACATCAATCTTGGTTAATGCAGGTAAACTAAAAGCAGCGGTTTTACCTGTACCTGTTTGCGCCTCACCTAAGACATCATAACCTTCAAGCAAGGAGGGGATGGTTTTTTGCTGGATAGGCGTTGCCGCTTCAAAACCTAGGGCATTAACGGCAGATAACAAATATTCAGGCAAACCAAGGGCATCAAAGCCGGCATTGGCATTGTTCACATTTAACATAGTAATTTTGTCTTCTCATGGCAGGCTGAGTAATCACTCACAACACCTGCGTACATTTCGAGGAAACCACCAGGAAGACTTTAGGCACATTATTCGGGCTAGTTTAGGAATCTAGCTGGGCAAGTCTATTGGGATAACCCCACATTTTCTATCAGACTGCTCCGAGCAGCCAATAATCAGAGGCGCGCATTATACAGATGTTCAAAATAGAAGCAAGCAATTAATCTTGACCGATTGGACAACATAGAAAAAAACATCGTGAAAAAGCAGGAAAACCCGGTAAAATTTTCCTGCTGAGATTTATAAAAATTTATTTAAGCATCAATCGTTAACATTTAGTGCACCACTAACATTATCAACATTTAAGCCACCTGAACCGGCTTCAATTATGGTTAGACCGCCGGCACCATCAATATCAATACTGCCCGAACCATCATCTATGGTCACTACGCCGCCAATCTCTTTTAAGTAAAGATCCCCCGAACCATCGTTAATCGTCACATTACCGTTAACATTTTTCGCTTCAAGCGCCCCTGAGTCATCATCTACCGTTAAATCACTGGCAAGGTGATTAATCACGATTTCACCCGAGCCATCTGTGATATCAACTGCGCCACTAAGGTTATTAAGCTCAATTCCACCCGAACCATCAATAATACTCATGCTACCACTTACCTGCTTAACATAAAGGCTCCCTGAGCCATCCTCTATGCTAACCGTGCCACCCACATTGGACACATTAATATCACCCGAACCATCGATGATTGAGACATGCTTGCCGATATTAGCAACCTCGATATCGCCAGAGCCATCTTCAACCGCCAAACTCAAATGCATGGGTAGATGCATCACTAAATCTATTCTGGCATTGCTTGAACTAAAACCACCATCTCGCTTTTCTGCGACCAACACAGCATTATCGCCGGCATGAGTTAAGGCTAAATCAATATTACTAAAATCGGCACGCGAGCTGTAAATATCGGCGCTAACACGAATATCACTTTCAGCTGAAGCTCCCAAAATTTGCAAGGAACCGGCTCCGGCTCTCACATGCAATGCCGATAATTGCTCGGCATTGAGTGACAACTCCTGTTGCCTGTGAAAGTCCAGCCTGGCACCAGCTGCAGGTACTTTGATCACTACACAACCCGACAAGGCTAAGCTAACAACAAATGCTAAAAACAAACGACTTAACGTCATAATCTATCCCTTATAATTATTATTTAAATGAAGTTAAAGCGTGAGTCATCAAATATCGCGCCATAAATATATTATAAAGAAATCAAAACGTTAAATATAGAGAGCAATATCAGCAGTAATAAAATAGATAAAAATTAGTGCTTTTAGCGAATCCTTTGCTGTTTCTGCTAAAGGGTAAACAACCACCAGCCCAAGACATCTGGAAAAACGCCAAGTACTAACGCTGCGCTAATATATAAACTCACTAAAGTGCGATTCACAGCTAACGATTCAACAGGTCGTGCTCGAGCTTCACCCTCCCTTTCATTAAACAAGATAAAAATCATTGGTAAGTAATACGCAAGTGCAATACCACTACCAACGATCAACCCTGATAATAACAACCACATCGACTGATTGGCCGCGAGGTTAATTAAATAAAATTTACCGATAAAACCAGCTGTTAACGGAATACCAGCAAAACTTAATACCGACACTATCACCAGCACGGCCAATAAAGGTTTATGCCAGAACAAGCCTTGCCAGCTCGCCAAATTAATATCCTGACGGTTGTCATTTTGCTCTGTGAAACTAACCACAGTAAAAATTGAAATACAGGCCAGCAAATAAGCGCTGAGATAAAACAAAGCACTTTGCCATGCCATTGATAACGCCTGCTGTGGCTGAATGACATTGACCAATACGATAATCAACAGATAACCCATATGAGCTATCGAAGAATAGGCCAAAATCCGTTTTATCGACTCTTGTTTCAATGCCAGGCTATTACCGGCAATCATAGATAACAGGGCAATAGCAGATAACACATTAAGCAGGTTGCTCGATTGTAAAATTTGCTGTTGACTCAAAGCAAAGCAGCACTTCAGCAGCACAACAAAAATCGCACATTTGGAAATGGTCGCCAACAACAAGGTTACCGGTGTAGACGCCCCCTGGTAAACATCCGGAGTCCAAAAATGAAATGGCACTAACGACAACTTAAACGCCATACCGGCGAAAAATAAAATAAAACCTAAATCTAATAAAAACTCTTCACTGTTTGGCAAAGCGCTGCCCGCCATCCGGGTAAAACTTAACTCTCCGCTATAGGCATAAATAAACGCAATGCCAAGTAACATAAAACTCGACGCACTGGCACTTAAAATCAAATATTTAAAGCCACCTTCCACCGCATGTTCACTATGCCTGAAATAGCCCACTAAACCGACCAGTGAAATACTTAATAACTCAAAGCCTAAAAACAAGCTGGCAAAATGATCACTGACCACCAAAACACCGGCGCCAAGCATGGTTAACAGCAACAACAGGTAATATTCATCATGCACTTCCATCGCTTTTGCCAGTACTTGAGCGCTTAATACAATGGCACCCAGCCCCGTCAGTAACATCAGCAATAAAGCAAAATAGCTATAATTATCAACATATAATAAAGGGGTAACCGCCTGCTCTGCCTGACCTAGGCCATCAATGCAGGCAATTGCAGCTAACAGCAAAACGACAAAAGAAAATCCCGCGATCAACCGCTGAGATCGTTGCCAGGCAACTAACAGCAAGGCTAAGGTTATTCCCGTCGCAAGGATAAGTTGCGGTGTTAACGCGAGCAGTGTCGATATAGGCATTTCCATTATCCGCCCCCATGAAAAGAAAATTGCAAGATCACATTGGGAAACAGGCCGATGATCAATAATCCTGCCAGCAAGCTCACCGCAATAATGCGCTCTCTGAGTGACAAATCGATAAATCCTTGCTTAACCGAGCCATGAAAACTCGACTGAAACAACACCATGGCATAAATCGCCGAGCCAATAATGCCCAACGCCGCCAGGACGGTGATCACTGGAAAGCGCTGAAACGCCCCGAGTAAACTAAAAAACTCACCGATAAAATTTGCCAGCCCAGGCAAACCAAAGGCCGCAGCGGCAAATGCCAGGGTATAACCGCCCATCACAGGTGCACAATGCCAGAACCCGCCCATTTTTGCTAAATCTCTTGTCCGAATGCGCATATAAAGCATACCGGCAAAAGCAAATAACGCCGCACTGCTTAAGCCATGAGCCACTAAAGTTACCACGGCTCCCTGATAAGCGTTAACATTAAAAGAAAACAACGCCAGCATGACAAACCCCATGTGACTAATACTGCTATAGGCTACCAGACGCTTAAAGTCACTTTGGGCAAACGCCATTTTTGCGCCATATAAAATACTGATCAAAGCAAGGATTGCCGCAACTGGAGCAAAGTTTTGACTGGCTTCGGGAAACAACAAGATCACAAATCGGATCAGGCCATAAGCGCCGGTTTTTAATAACACCCCTGCTAAAATCACACTGCCAGCCGTCGGTGCCTGAGTATGAGCATCAGGCAACCAGCTATGCACGGGAAATGAAGGTAATTTAACGGCAAAAGCAATAAAAAATCCTAGCATCAAATAAGTCGCTAACTCTGGTGGCAACTCAAGCATTAACCAGTCCTGATAACTAAAACTCAAATTGCCGGTTTGCTGTTGATGGAGATAAGCCATCACAATAATGGCAATTAACATCAATAAACTGCTGACCTGGGTAAAAATAAAAAACTTAATCGCAGCAAAGCGCCGGTTCTCATGCCCCCAAATCGCAATCAGTGCCGTCATCGGCAGTAGCATCACTTCCCAGAAAAAGAAGAACAGCAACATATCCATCGCAGTAAAAACACCGATAATACCGGCAATGGTCAACATTAAATTAAAATAGTAAAAACCCCGCTGAAAAGTGATCTCCCGCCAGGAGATAAGCACAGCAATAATCGCCAGTAAAAACGTTAAAATCAGCAGTAAATTACTTAAGTGATCAAGCGCCAGACGATAACGGACATTAAAAACATCTATCCAGGCGACATCTGCGGTAACTTGCAACTGGGCAAAATCTAACGGACTGGTCATTAAATAAGTGATAAAACCGGCCAAAAAAATTAGCACAGACAATAATGACACCAGCTTAGCACTACCGGCACGTCTCTGTTCACTGAACCAGGCAAAAGCACCGGCAGCAATCAGGCCAATCATTAACAGTGAGATGATCATAACAGCCAGCCTCCCACTAACAGCACCAGGCCAAAGACAAAGGCCGCCGCATACCAACGCAACAAGCCATTTTGGCTGGCAACCAGAACATCGCGCCACAGCCCGACATACCAGGAAAGACTCATTAATAACTGATCGACAAGATCACGACGGTTTAACTGAGCCAACAACACAAACGGCCTAACCAGCAGCAAGGAATAAATTGCATCAAACCCCAGTCCACCTGTACAAAAGCGCTTCACTAAGCTGGAATTCAACTGCATTTGTGCGCGCGCGATTTCAGTAGCATCTCCCCGGCGATAGCTTTTAAAGTAAACCCAGGAAAATAAAATACCGACAAACGGCGTTGCTATCGCCACCGGATGTAACCACGCTGGCGCGGTATCACTAATATTAACCGCCTTATCAAATAAAGCGCTTAAATCTGCTGCCAGCATGCCCCCCAACAATGACAACAAGGCAAGAGCAATTAATGCCGCTTTTAATAGCAAGCTATGAGATGGAGCTATCGTTTGCTGAGTTCTTGTTTGACCTAAAAACGCGAGAAAAAACAATCGACAACTATAGATACTGGTTAACAGCGCGCCAACGATTGCACACCACCATAACGCGGGGCCGGCCGTGGCGGAGTTCCATAATTCTCCGATAATCGCTTCTTTAGAGAAAAAGCCTGAAGTCCCGGGCAACGCCATCAAACACACCAGGCCAATGATAAACAGCGCACTTTCTAACGGCAGTTTTTTTAACAAGCCGCCCATCTGGAAAATATTTTGCTGATGATGCAGTGCATAAATCACCGCACCTGCGGTTAAAAACAACAAGGCTTTGAAAAATGCATGGGTCATTAAATGAAAAATTCCCGCCGACCAGGCTCCCGCACCAAGCGCCAACATCATATAACCGATTTGGCTCATGGTTGAATACGCCAACACCCGTTTAATATCCGTTTGTACCAGCGCTGCGATACCAGCGAGCAACAAGGTCAGGCCGCCGACCCAGGCGACATAATTCATCACTTCGGGCGATAATAAAAACACCTGATGCATCCGGGCAATTAGGTAGACCCCGGCGGTAACCATAGTGGCAGCGTGAATTAACGCGCTGACCGGTGTCGGGCCAGCCATCGCATCCGGTAGCCAGGTTTGCAATGGCAATTGCGCCGATTTACCGACAGCGCCGCCAAGCAATAATAAACAAATCCAATAGGCATTATCATTCCCAACCAGCCATTGACTGGTGGCCAGCTTGCTGACCTCAGAAATATTGACGCTGCCAAGCTCCCTAAACAATAGAAACAGCCCGATGGCCATCGCAGTATCACCAACGCGAGTAACGATAAACGCCTTACGCGCCGCCAGCACATTCTCCGGCTGCTGATACCAAAAACCGATTAACAGAAAGCTGCAAAGACCAACCCCTTCCCAGCCCAGATACAAAAGCACCAGGTTATCCGCCAACACTAAAATCAGCATGGCGACGATAAACAGATTCATATAAGCCATAAAGCGACTGAAGTTCTTATCGTCTTTCATATAAATACTGGCAAATAGATGAATCAGAAAACCGACGCCAGACACTACGCAAATCATCACAGCCGACAAGGCATCGAGATAAAACGCGATATTGACATGGCTAGCACCTGTACTGGTGGTCAGCGAGAACCAGCGCCATAATCCCGTGGTTATCACCTCTTGCCCGCTAGTTGTTAGCTGATAAGTTAAATACAAGCTGGAAAGCGCAGATAATAGCAAGGAGCCTACGCTTAAGATAAAAATCTGCAGCCACGACAGCATTTTTCCCAAAGAAATCAATAAGAAAAAACTAATTAACGGATAAACAGCTAACAGCGCCAGTAACATTTCGCCTCCTATCCTTTTAACCGACTGAGGCGATCGATATCAAGCGTGCTAAACTTATGCTGCATCCGGATCAACAGCGCTAAACCGACCGCGACTTCCGAGGCTGCTAGCGTTAAGATCAAAATAAACATCACCTGGCCATCCGCC
>CAZUHQ010000148.1:0-7627 GCA_964620605.1 uncultured Thalassotalea sp. | reverse complement strand
CTTGATCTGATCAGTGAGCATGCTAAAAGTTCAATTTATAATGATCTTGCCGTGGTAACCTAAGTGCATCCAGCCAAATATACCTTCCCATAATACCGCTGTTCGGGTATAGCCGCGATCCCTGAGTTTATTGATCGTGTAGTCAGCCGCAGCCCTTGGGCAGGAGCAATAAGCAACAATTTGCACGTCTTTTGGGATACCGGCAACAGTTTCATCCAAGTCGGCATAATAAGGAAAGGGAATAGAGCCTTGAATATGGGCATTTTGCCATACAGAGGTGACGCGAGTATCAAGCAGTACCATTCTTTTTTTGCTGTTTAGCGCGGCAAATAAATCTTGTGAAGAAACATACATGCCATCTTTCAAATTAAAATCTGGATCTTGTCCTTGCTTGTTAATTACGTACTGCTCAGGTTTTGGTAATTCTTTTAAAATCGTTTTTTTGTCTTGCCAGCCGCTGGCCTTGCTGCGTAAAAATGCCGTAACATTGTCGATATCTTCGTTGGAAAGTTTTTCTTTAAAAGCTGGCATAGGCGTGTCTTGGCGACCTTCTCTGATCGCATGACGAAGAAACTCGTCAGTATTATGGGCCAGTGCCGATGGATTGCCTAAGGCTGGCGCACTGACTCCTTCACCGTTAACGCCATGACAGCTACTGCAGTTTTCCTGATAAACCTGAGCACCACGTTTAATGTCGCCATGCACCGGGTTAGTAGAAAATTTTAACTGCTCGTAGCCCGCCTGTTCATAAAGCCAATAAGTAAGATCCCAGGTTTCGGCTAAGGTCATAGGGCCACCAACTTCATCGAGGTAACCTCCCATCGCCGTGCCTTGTCTGCCGTAAGACATAGGGCGTAAAATTTGATGGGCAACGCCTGACTCCATTAAGCTTTTACTGCGCAGAGATGGTGCGTGATCATTGGCATGGCCTTCACGATTTTTACCATGACATAAGGCGCAATATTTCTGGTAGTTGGCCGCTGCCACTTTTGCTTGTGCATCTGTTAGTTTTCGTGGCGGCGCTATAGTTTCATGAGCCGTTTGTGCTGCCTGGCTGATAATGGTGAAACTGAGTAATACGCTAGCAAGTACTATTTGTTTTGTTGTTTTCATCATTGTTTATTGTGCGAACTGTTTTTTGTTTTTTAAGCCTACGCCGCTTCCATTTTTTGATCAAATTGCTTATCGACAAAGATGGTAACAATTGTTTTCTATTCGTTGCCTGTCTGCACTTTACCTCAGACGGATAACAACTAGAACGGCGCGGGGAATTGCTTGCCGGATATCATTAAAATTAACACCCATGTTGTGGTGAGTGAGTGGATTGTTAATAAGTGTTGAGTTAGCGCATACTAAGCTTTCAAATTGGTTTTTGCTATTGATCTGAAAGTTGCTGCGTTATAATCGCCGGGTTTAAATTATTTCGGTTAATGTTTAAGGATTTAACGGATGAAAGCGCCACTTTTTAATGAAATTTTAGCCATTTGTCAGTTAATTGCTTCGGCGTCGAGCAATGATGATGAAAATGCACGCAATAAAAGCTATCAAGAATTGATCAAGTTGTGTGCTGCGAATGAAAATACCCCAAGGGATCATCCTTTGCAGTGGGAAGCATTAGCGGATTTTACCAATGACTCTGAGCAGGCGATTGATATCTATCAAAAAGGTTTAGCGTGCGCTCAAAAGTTTGAGTTAGTGGATTTTAAAGCGTCGATTTATTTGTCAGTTGCCCAGCGTTATCAGGAAATGGCAGAGCAGGACAAGTCATTGGACGCAGCAACGCAATCTTATCAGCTGGCTGACAAGGTCAGCAACCAGGAGCTGAAACAGGAAATTACTGAATTTTATCAGTCGTTAACTTCTGAATAATAATCGATGGCCTTTGGTTGTCATTCAAGTAATATGCCAGGCTCTTATTGCGTCACTTTATGCATTTAGTGAATGCAGCACCATTTGTGCTGATGCAGGTTAGTGCAAGGTTTTGCTAACTTTGCTTGCCCTGAAACTTTCGGCTTAGTTGTGAGCGAGCGTAACAACATTGTCAGGCGGTGATCGATAAAAATAAAAAAGACGGATAGTAACAAACAGCCGAGTGGTACGTAGAGCAATGAGGTGACTAAGTCATTGACGACGATTAGGTTGATAACAACCGGCATTAGCACGAGTAGTACCGCGAGCAAGCGATATAGACGTTGAATATGAGTGAATAGCATCTGAGTTTCCTTTAAAACGCACACTAATTCTGAGTAAGCAAATGGTACTGTGCTTTAACGGATGATTCAAAAGGATTATATTCACTATTTGAATGAATATAATTCATCTATTGGTTTGTTCACCACTTGGTAAGAGGTTGGGGGACTTGATCAACCAATCCAGGAAACATTGAATATCGTGGCGCTGTTCATCTTCTTTTCGATAGACAGCGTAAAGTGCTCGGCCAAAAGATATTTTGATCCCAAAAGGATTAATCAACAGTTTTCTTGTAATCAGTGAATTTTCAATCGGCATTAATGCTAAACATAATCCCAGGCCTTGCTCTGCCGCACCTAATGATGCTTCATAATTATTAAAGGTCAGGTTGTGGTTGAAGTTGCTTGGCGTTATTCCGGTGGCGTTTGCCCACATTAGCCAAATATTATCCATTGAGGTTAGATCAATTAATGGTACTTGGTTGATTTGCTCCATTGACGACAACTGATATTTTTTCGCAAATTCCGGTGAGCACAGGGCTTCAATTTCAATATCAAAGAGCTTTCGGGTGGCAACATCTGGCCAGTCTCCGTAGCCAATACGGATCGCTAGGTCAAAGTCATCATAACGAAAATCCGTGGTGTTAATGCCGGTTTCTATCCGTATATCTATTTCCGGATGTGCATTTTGGAATAGCCCTAGCTGGGGTAAAATGACATTGGTGGCCATGGTGGAAAACGTTGATATTTTTAAATTGGGCTTAGCAAATTTTCGCTCGATAGCTTTAGTGCCTTTATCAAGTAATTCAAAGCTTTGTTGGACATAACCAAGATACATTTTACCTGCGTTATTGAGCGCGACTCCCCGACTTTTACGGGCAAATAGTGGAAAGCCGACAATGGCTTCTAAGGATTTTATTTGATGGCTGACCGCCGAAGGTGTAATAAAAAGCTCATTACTGGCGAGTTTAAAACTTTCTAAGCGAGCCGCGGCTTCAAAAATATTGAGTAAATGAAGTGGAGGAAGCTTTTTCGTCATTGTGATTATCCCAAATTACACTTAGATATTACTGTAAACTATTTTGCTTAATAGATGAATATTATTAACTTATACCAATTTGACTAATGATTTAGTCAAATTGGTATAAGTGCTTTTTATTAAAAAGCGCTTATTTGCACTTTTTGGCTCTTTGGGTTAGCGTTTTTCGAAATTGTTAAAGGGTAAATTTTATGCCGAGCAAATTTTGGTTAAGTGTTTTGAGTGTTGTATTGCTATCCGGTTGCACTGTGGTAACTGCAACTGTTAGCGTGGCAACTAGTGTTGTCGAAGGGACGGTTGAAGTGGTTGATGCAGTGACACCTGATATACTCGACAGTGACGAAAGTGAGAATGATTAGTTATGCGGGTTACGGATTACTGACAATATCTATTTTCTTTTGGTGTTAGCCAAAAATTTATCGCTTCACCTAATGCCTCTGCATTAATAGGCTTTGTTAGCACTTCATTCATACCCAATGCCAGGCATTTTGCTTTTTCATTTTCCATAGCGCTGGCTGTTAGTGCAATAATGACGATATTGCGGCTATCTTCACCTGCCTCTCCCTTACGAATAAGTTGGGTTGCCTGGTAGCCATCCATTTCCGGCATTAGGCAATCCATTAATACCAGATCGATCTGACTGCCTTTTTTCTTCAGTAGCTTGATCGCTTCATTACCATTATTGGCAATGAAAATACGCGCTTTCATTCGCTTTAACACACCAAGTACCACCATTTGATTGATTTTATTATCTTCAACTACAAGTACGGTTTTGCCAGTAAGCTGTTTTGCCGGTTGTTTGATATTGGATGGCGTCTGATTGTTAGCCCTTTGATGCTCATGGTGTGCAATAAGCTTATCTAGTATGACATTTAGTGATGAGCTAAGAATAGGTTTATAGATCAGCTGAGCAAAGCCGGCTGACAATAGTGCGTTTTTATCATAGCTGCTATCAAAGTATGCCATTAGTACGAACTGGGTATTTTTAATGGTGCTAACTTTGCTAAGGTGCTGTGCAAAGTCATCGAGGTCTCGGCTAAATAGTTTTTCACTAATAAAGGCATAATCAAATGTACTTTGTTGCTCCAGAGTATTTATTGTTTCCTGCTCGGTTGTAGTCGTTATAACACTTGCCCCCAGTCGACTAAATTGCTCGTTTAGTAATGCCGCTGATGTTTTATTACTATCTGCAATTAATAGGGTGCAATTGGATAAATCGGTAATAGCTGACTCCAATACTGGTTGCTCACTATTGCCGACTTTAACCTGAAAATGAAAACAGCTGCCTTGCCCTGGCGTTGAGCTGGCTGAAAGCGAACCATTTAGCAGTTTGCACAAGGTTTTAGTGATACTTAAACCTAATTTTGAGCCGCTAGGGCTTTGTGCTTGAGTGAACTCTTTCTCGGCTTTATCATCGAGTAATTGTGATAATTCATGCTGCGTCATACCTGTGCCGGTATCGGTTATTGTGCCATCTAACAGGTAACTTTCCTGATTTTTAGCAATTAATGCAATTTTTAAGGTTACTTCTCCATTGTTGGTGAACTTTACTGCATTACTGAGCAAGTTAGTGATAATTTGCGCAACTTTTGACGGATCTGTGGTGATCAGTTGTTCGTTGAGCTGACTGGTATCAATAATGAGCTCCAGATCCTTTAAATGGCATTGCAAGGCAAATGTTTCCGCAGTTTCTTCAATTAGCTGTTTGATATCAACCGTGATGGTTTCAGGCTCCAGTGTGCCGGACTCTATTTTTGATAAATCTAATACCTGGTTAAGCACAGCCAGCAGTGAATAGGCACTGTTTTTAGCGATTGATATCTTATGTTTTTGCTGGGCACTTAATGGGGTTTGTTCGAGTAAACTTAGCATACCGACAACGCCATTCATCGGAGTACGTATTTCATGGCTGACATTGGTGATGAAATCGCTTTTACTTTGAGAAAATGCGGTTAAATAAAGCTCTTTTACTTTAGCTAACGTAGTTATAACGGCGAAAATGATCGCGATACCAGCGCAAATCATAAGATTCACAGCCATTAGAATTTGCTGGTTAACTATGATGTTTTCGGAAAATGTGAGGTTTTCAATAGAATTGATAGCTAGATGGGCAAATGCATAGAACAGTATGCTAATGCTAATAAAGAGCGCATGCCTAGGCGATTGTGCTCTTAGCTGCTTGTTGAGCCAATAAAGTAAAATACAATAGTTAGCGGCAAATATCAGAGCTATCGCTATGGTTAGCAGTGGGCGAGCCGTGCCTAGGTAATTAAGTAAGGCTAAAGCGCTGGCTAGAGTGAGAAGCCAGAGCGTTACTTGAATTGTCGTTACTTTCAATAATTTGTTTAAGGAAAATTGTAAACAAAGCAGGGCGCTGGTATTGAGCAGCGTGCATATCAGTATCACTAGCGCTAGGTTGTTAATCGCGTAGGGAATAGCAAATGCGAAAACAAGCAGGCATAGCCCAAAACCCAGTAGTGCTTTGCTACCGCTGGCTTTGGGATGATTTAGCCAAAAAAAATATGCCAGGAAAAAAGCTAATAATCCTTGTCCGGCCAAAAACAAGTACGGCGCATTAATCGTTAACATTAATCACAAAATCCATTTTCAGCATCATTGCTAATTTATAGTTAAGCTTAGTAATGACTTAACAAACAAGCAACTTTAGTTTTACAATAAAACGATCTTTTATTCGGTGTAAAGAGCCGGTTTTTTTACAATTGTTTTTAGGATAGTGTATGAAGCAACAACAAGCGTACCCTATAGGTGTACCCGGTAAAAGGTGGGGCGAGTCAGAAAAAGCCTTATGGTTTGAACGTCAGCAGCTCAAGCGTTCCTATCAGCAGCAGGTGATCACTAAAATAACGGCTTTGGCTGATAAGTTTGAGTTAAGGCAATATGGTGCTTTATCGATTGCTCAAGAGCGTTACCCGCTATTTTCCGTGTTAAGCAAGCAGCTCGACCCGCAAAAGCCGACCCTGTTGATCACAGGTGGTGTTCACGGTTATGAAACCAGTGGTGTTCAGGGCGCATTAGAATTTTTACGCACTAAGGCTAAGAGCTATGAGAAAGATTTTAATATTGTTGCATGTCCTTGTGTTAGTCCATGGGGCTACGAAACGATTAATCGCTGGAACCCAAAAGCGATTGATCCAAATCGCTCATTTTATTCTGATAGTCCTAGTGAGGAAGCAGCAGCCGTGATGAGCTTTATTGCTTCGTTGCCGGTGAACATTGATGTTCATTTTGATTTGCATGAAACCACGGATACGGACAATACCGAGTTTAGACCAGCATTGGCGGCGCGAGATGCCAGTATGCACAGTAACTGGAATATTCCGGACGGTTTTTATCTGGTTGCTAACAGTGTTAATCCTCAGCAGGAATTTCAAACGGCAATTATCAAGTCGGTCGAGCAAGTCACTCATATTGCACCGGCAGATGAAGAAGGCCGATTAATTGGCGTACCTTTATCGCAGTTTGGCGTGATTGAATATGCCGCACGTGAACTTGGCTTATGTATGGGGTTTACCGATGCACAATATGTTACTACCACAGAAGTCTATCCGGATAGCCCAATGGTGGATGATGAAAATTGTAATCTGGCGCAAGTAGCGGTGATAACCGGTGGACTGGATTATGTTTTAGCGCAAAAAGCGTAATCTTAGGACTTGATTCAAAGAAATAAACTGGTATTTTGCATTAACTTTTTATATTAGGAACAACAATATGCCAAAGGCGAGTGAAATTAAAAAGAATGCGGCGATCGAATACAACGGCCGTGTGATGATAGTTAAAGACATTGAACGTTCAGTGCCACAAGGGCGTGCAGGCGGTAGCTTATACCGGATGCGGATGTATGATGTGGTAACTGGCGGCAAGGTTGATGAAACTTTTAAAGACGTGGAAATGCTCAATCTCGCGGATTTAGTGCGCCGCGCCGCAATGTTTTCTTATCTTGATGGCGATGAATATGTCTTTATGGATAATGAAGACTATACCCCATACAATTTAAATAAAGACAGTATTGCTGATGAAGTGTTATTTATTAATGAAGATACTCAAGGCTTGCATGTGATCTTGGTTGACGGTACGCCAGTTGGGCTTGATTTACCTGCCAGTGTAGAACTGGAAGTCGTAGAAACTGACCCGTCAATTAAAGGCGCATCGGCAACATCTAGAACTAAGCCAGCAACACTTTCGACCGGGGTGATTATTCAGGTGCCTGAGCATATCTCAACCGGTGATAAGGTCAAAGTGAATACCGAAGAGAAGAAATTTATGGGACGCGCTGATAAGTAAGCAGAGCATAAACTAATGGTTATGTTCCTGATAGTTGTTGCTAGGTAAACAAGCAAAACGCTGCGAGTCCTTCCATGGAAGCTCAACACCAGCATCC